>CAMLFP010000297.1 GCA_946479335.1 uncultured Archangium sp. | reverse complement strand
GACCGCCGGCGGCGTCTCCTCGGCGGGCGGCTGCAGCGCGACGTACGCGACGACGGGCACCACCACCCCCAGCGCCAGCAGCAAGAACGGCCACACGCGCCGCCGCGACGGCAGCACCAGCGGCTCCTCGTCGACAGGCGAAGCCGGCGGAGGCGCCAGCGATGGCTCCGGAGGCGGCTCCTGCAGTGCAGCGCCGGCCACCACGGGCGGCTCCTCGTCGGGCGGCGGCGCCACCAGCGGCGCGGGCGCGGGCGTCGCGCTGGAGCTCAACGTGTTCGGCGCCGACGGCGACGGCAGCGCCTGGAACTCCCCCGAGGGCCGCGACCGCGGCACCCCGAGCTGGTCCATGATGGCCTCGAAGGCCGCGCGCACCTCTTCGGCGCTCTGCGGGCGCGCCTCGGCCGGCTTGGCCAGCATGCGCAGCAGCAGCTCGTTCAACGACTCGGGGATGGAGGGCTCCAGGTCGCGCGGCTGCGGCGGCGGCTGGCCGACGTGCGCCACCATCACGTCCATCGGGGTCGCGCCCTGAAACGGCACGCGGCCGGTCAGCAGCTCGAAGGCGATGATGCCCAGCGAATAGAGGTCGCTGCGCGGCGAGACGTCGAGCCCGCGCGCCTGCTCCGGCGCCATGTAGTCGGGCGTGCCGGCCACCGTGGCCTGGCTGGTCTGCTTGGTGCTGCCGTCGAGCGACATCGCGCGCTTCGCCAGCCCGAAGTCGAGCAGCTTGATGAAGTGCGTGCCGTCGGCCTGGTTGCAGATGAAGACGTTCGACGGCTTGAGGTCGCGGTGGATGACGTTCGCGCGATGCGCGGCGGCCAGCGGCGCGCACATCTCCACCAGCAGCTCGAGCGCGACCGGCACCGTCACCCGCCCGCCCGGCTGCTTCTGCAGCCAGAGGTCGAGGGCCTCGCCGTCGAGGTACTCCATCACCACGTACGGCCGCCCGTCGGGCAGCGTGCCCAGCGAGAAGATGTCGATGATGCCGCGGTGACCGATGGCGTTGACCGCCTCGGCCTCGGTGATGAGGCGCCGCACCTGCACCTCGTCGGTCGCCACCGAGGGCTTGAGCACCTTCACCGCTACGCGCTTTTTGATGAGCGGCTGGATGGCCCGGTACACGACGCCCATGCCGCCCTCGCCCACTGCCTCCACAATCTCGTACTCGCCGACGCGGGCGCCGATGAGAGGGTCCATCGGCGGCATGTGATGCGGGTTCTCCACTGGCGCGGCCATCATCGCATGAGGCGCGCCGCCGTCGCGCCTTTCCGCGCGCGTCAAAACGTGGGTCGCAGAAGACTTGACGCGCTCCTCGAACTGGGGAGGAGCTTGCGGCGTGCGCGCGAAACTCTGGAGCGGACTGGTGCTGGTGTTGGTGGGCTGCTCGCCGCCGCCGCTCTCGAAGTACGCGGTCGACTGCAGCGTCGATTCAGACTGCGTCGCGGTGCACGCCGGGTGCGGCGCGTGCCGCGGGTGTCTCAACTTCTCCATCGCCAGCAGCGAGAAGGCCGAGTTCGACGGAGATCAGCTGGCCTGCCCTCCCGACCTCTCCGGCGCGATGTGCAAATGCAGGGCGAACGTCGGCTTCTGCGACGCAGGCACCTGCGACCTGCGTCACTGAGTCTTCGTCGCGCGCAGCACGCGTTGAAACACAGTCGCTTCATCACCCGCGCCGTCGACGACGGCGAAGTGCGGCTCTTTCGAGAGCTGCAGGAAGTTCTCGCGCACCGCGGTGAGCGCCGCCTTGGTCTCGAAGAGGTCCTGCCCTTCGCCGCGTGACGAGATGCGCGCGAGCGCCTGCTCAGGCGTGACGTCGACCAGCACCACCACGTCGGGCTTCGGCGCGAACGCGCGATTGGTCGCCAGCAGCTGCTGCGGATCCAACCCGCGCGCGCCCTGGTACGCGGCCGTCGAGTAGTAATACCGGTCGATGATGACCACCGCGCCGCGGGCCAGCGCCGGCGCGATTTCTTCCGTCACGTGCTGTTTGCGGTCTTCGATGAACGCGTGGAGTTCGTCTGCGGGAGACAGCCGCTCCTTGAAGCGCGCCTCGCGGATCTTGCGGCCCCACGGGCCATCGGTGGGCTCGCGCGTCAGCAACACCTCGCGGCCCTGCGCGCGCAAGTACTCCGCGAGCTTGCGCGCCTGCGTCGACTTGCCGGAGCCGTCGATGCCCTCGAAGGCGATGAGGCGCCCGCTCACAGCGCGTCGATGATGGCCTTGGTGAACTCGACCGTGGAGGCGGTGCCGCCGAGGTCGCCGGTCTTCACCTTGCCCTCGGTGTAGACCTTCCACACCGCGCTCTCGAGGCGGCGCGCGTCGGCGGTGAAGTTCATCCAGTCCAGCATCATCACCGACGACATCAGCAGCGCGGTGGGGTTGGCCTTGCCCTGGCCGGCGATGTCGGGCGCGGTGCCGTGCACGGCCTCGAAGACCGCCACGTCGGTGCCGATGTTCGCGCCGGGCACCACACCGAGGCCGCCGACCAGACCGCTGCAGAGGTCCGACACGATGTCGCCGTAGAGGTTCTCCATCACCATCACGTCGTACTTCTCGGGGTTGCGCACCAGCTGCATGCAGAGGTTGTCGACGATGACGTCCTCCGACTGGATCTGCGGGAACTCGCGCGCCACCTTGCGGAAGCAGTCGAGGAAGAGCCCGTCAGAGAGCTTCATGATGTTCGCCTTGTGCACCGCAGAGACCTTCTTGCGGCCGTGCTTCACCGCGTACTCGAAGGCGAAGCGGCAGATGCGCGTGCTGGCCTTCTCGGTGATGATTTTCAGCGACTCCACCACGCCCGGCACCACGATGTGCTCGATGCCCGCGTAGAGGTCTTCGGTGTTCTCGCGCACAACGACGAGGTCGACGTTCTCGTAGCGCGTCTTCACGCCGGGCACCGACTTCACCGGGCGCAGCGAGGCGTAGAGGTCGAGGCGCTTGCGCAGGCCGACGTTGGCCGAGGCCTGGCCGGTGCCGACGCCCGTCGCGGTGGGGCCCTTCAAGCCCGCGCCGTTGCGCATCACCGCCTCGACGGTCTCGTTGGGGAGGTTGGTGCCGTACTTGGTCGCCACCTCGGCGCCCGCGTCGCGGTATTCGAACTCCAGCGGCGCCTTGAGCGCCTCGAGGATTTTGCGGGTCGCGTCGACCACTTCGGGGCCGATGCCGTCGCCGTTGATGAGCGTCACCTTGCGTGCAGTCGTCATGCGGGCCCACCTAGCGGCGAGGGGCGTCACAGTCGAGTTGTCTTGCGTGCGGGGGCGCACTCCGGCTGCTGGCCGTGAGAAGCTGTCGCCCGTGGAGCGCGCGCGCATCAGAGAAAAAGTGTGGAACGGCGAGGTGTTGAGCGACGACGAGCTCTCGGAGCTCCGGCGCGCGGCGCAGCAGGAAGGCGGCCCCATGTGGCGCACCACGGTGGCGCAGGCGCTCATCAACGCCGACGCGGTGACGGCCGCCATCCCCATCCTCGAGGCGGTGCGGCGCGACTTCCCGCGCGACGTGCAGGCGCACCTGGCGCTGGCGCGGGCGCTCATCAGCGTCGAGAAGTGGAATGAGGCCGAGGCGCCGTTGAACCAGGCGCTGGCGCTCAACCCCGGCGACCCGGAGCCGATGAAGGCGCTGGCCACGTTGGCGCTCCGGCGCGCCGAGTGGAGCCGCGCGAAGGCGCTGGTGCAGGAGGTGCTGAAGACCGACCCGCTCGATGAAGAGGCGCAGTTCCTGTGGAGCGAGTTCCAGCGGCTGGCGCCTGCGGAGCTGACGAGCGGCCCCACGGTCGACGAGTTCACCCGCGTGCTGCTGGAGAAGCTGAAGGCGCAGTCGACGCCCTACGTGGTGGCGAAGGGGCAGTTGATCATCAAGCTGGGCCGCGGCGGCGTGGCGCGCTTCGAATTGGACGCGCTCTTCCGGGAGTCGGCGCGGCTGGGGCGCGACCTCGCCGAGTCGGCGGAGCTGGTGGCGCGCGACTTCGCCGAACGTTCGCTGGGGTTGCCGCCGGGGAAACTGCAGCTCCTCTCGCGCGTGTTGCCGGTGCTGCGCGACTCGGCGTTCCTCGAGCGCGGCGACGGGCTGGCGCGGCGTGAAGGGCCCGCGGGCCTGTGGGTCTTCTACGTCATCGAGAACCCCGACTCGCTGCTCTACGTGCCCGAGGGGCTGATCGCGGTGCACCACGTCTCGCTGGAGCAGCTGGATGAAGCCGCCTGGAAGAACCTCGAGGCGCGGCCCACGGAGGTGCGCGCGATTGAGATGGTCGACGGTGGCTTGCGGCTGGCCAGCGCGTCCACGGGCATCTGGGCGCTCGCTGCGGGCGATGGCCATGACGCCACGCGCTTGCTGACGGTGTCGCATCAGGCCGCGCTGGAGAAGGTGGCCGGCCGCGTGCCGCTCGTCGTGTACCTCGGGCTGCGCGAGCTGGTGCTGTGTTGCCGCGAAGATGACGCAGCCTCGGTGCAGAAGCTGGAGGCGCTGGAGTCGGCGCGCGAAGGCATCGGCGGCACCTGGCGCTTCGAGGGCGGGCGGCTCTCCGCGCGCGCATGACGCAGTTTTGACGCGCTGGGGAGTGCGTCATTTCTTGAAGAAATGGCGGTGGTTGCAGCAAGGCGTCGTGCATGACGCGCGCGGGCCCTCGGCGCCGTCGAACTGCATCAAGCTCCAGGTGAAGGGTCTTCTGCCGGAGTAGCCAAAGGTGACGTAACCAATGGCTACCTCGGTTGAAGGTGTTTGCCGCGAGGTCGAGGGCCTGTTCGCGTTCAGCACCACGCGAACCTGAAACGCCCTGCCCTTCCGGGAAAGAAACGCGCGCGGGAAGGCGTTATGGAGAGCCCATGCTCACCCTCACGCTCCTGCTGCTCTCTGCTGCGCCGAAGACCGTCGCCGCCACGCCCGCGCCCACCGCCGAGGTCGAGAAGCTCCGCGCGGAGGTCGCCTCGCTGCGCGAGCGCCTGGAGAAGATTGAGAAGCGCTTCGCCGACGAAGACGAAGCCCGCGCCATCAAGGCCGCCAACGCCGCCACCGTCCGCTCCACGTTGGAGGCGGTGACCAAACAGCTCGTCTCCGGCGACACCAAGAACGCCGACGCGCAGCTCCGCGACATCGAGAAGCTCGCCGAGGGAGACACCCTCAAGTTCATCGCCGCCGCCCGTGCGTCGCTCAAGCAGAACGACGTCGCGAACGCGCGCGGGGCGTTGATGCTGGCGCTCGCGTCGGTCGGACTCTGATCAATCCTGCGGGTCGTCGCCGAGAAGCTCGCCCACCGCGTACTCCACCGCCTCGAACGGCTCCGCACGCACTCGCATCGGCCGCTGCGCCGCGAGCACCAGCAGGTACCCGTCGGGTTGATGCCGGTACACGTGCAGCGAGCCCTGCTCCGGGTCGAGCAGCCAGTAATGCGCCACGCCCGCCGCGTGGTACCGCTGCAGCTTCGTCACCGTGTCGTGCGTGCGGTTGCTCGGTGAGACCACCTCGGCAATCCAGTCCGGCGTGAGGCGCGTGGGCCAGTCTTTCGGCATCTCGGGCACGCGACTCCGACGCCAGCCTGCCATGTCGGGGCGAAACCCATCGCCGTTGAGGACGATGTCGACCACCGGCGCAATCCACCAGCCGCCGGGCTTTGGGCTCCCAGCAGGACGGTTGAACTCCGGGCCCAGCAGCGACCCCAGGTGGAACTGCGTCGTGCCGTGGTTCCACGCCGGTGACGCGCGCTTCACGTATTCGCCGTCGATGAGCTCGACGTGCACGTCCTCCGGCAGCGCGAGCCACTCTTCGACGCTGTGCCGTTTGGGCCGCTCCGTCATCGCCACCAAGGGTACCACCGCGCCTCACCGCCCCTTCACCTGCCTGCCTGTCTCGCATCCACGACTTCTACCGGGCACCTCCGACAAGTGACGTTAAGGTGCCCGCGTGCTTGCTCCGTACCTTGCCGCCGCGCTGCTCTTCTCGCGCCTCGATTCACCCGTCACCGACCGCGCCGAAGCCCTCGCCAAAGACGCGCTGAAGAACGGGAGCGACCCGCGCGCCGCCGCGTCGTTGATCCGCCTCCACGCGCTGCTCGACGAGGTCGACGACCTCAACCTCCTGGCCGAGCCGTACACCGCGCTGATGTACCGGCGGAACACCGACCCGCACGTCCGCACCCTCGCGCGGCAGCTGATGTCGGAGGTCGAGCGCGCCCGCGGCCGCACCACCAAGGCGCAGGAGCTCCTCGCCGACACCGGCTTCCTCCAGGACTTCTACGTCGTCGGCTCGTTCGAGAATGAAGGCAAGAGCGGCTGCGACACCGACTTCGGCCCGGAGTCGGCCACCGACCTCAAGGCGCTCTATTCCGCCGGGGCGCGCGAGGTGGGCTGGCGCCGCCCGCACGCGAAGACCACCACCGGCTTCGTCGACCTCTCGCTCGCGCTCAAGCCCGACACCGAGGCCGTCGCCTACGCCCTGACGTGGATTTCATCTGACGCCGACACCAAGGCAGTGCTGTCGCTCGGCTCACCCGGCGGCACGCGCCTCTTCGTCAACGGCCAGAAGGTGTTGTCGTCTGACCGCTACAACCTCGCGCGGCCCGACGCGCTCCGCGTGCAGGTGAACCTCCGCATGGGCTTGAACCGCGTGCTGGTGAAGGTGTGTCAGCTCTCGGGGCCGCTGGGCTTCTACGCGCGTGTCGAGAAGGTCGAAGGCCAGCGCGGCAACTTCAGCGTGGTGCTGCCCGCCGCCGTGCCGCCGCTCGAGAAGGGCGCCGCGCCGCAGCCGCAGGTGCTGCCCTCGCTCTCGGAGGTGCTGGAGAAGCGCGTCAGCGCCGCGCCCAAAGACGCGTGGCTCCGCGCCGACTACGCCACCGTGCTGTCGTGGCAGCGCGCCTACCCGGAGAGCGAACGCACCCCCGCGGCCGAGAGCGTCCGCGCCGCGCTCAACGCGCCCACCGACGCCGAGGTGCAGCTCGTCGCCGCCGCGCTGCAAGACGACACCAACGACAAGCGCGCGTACCTCGAGAAGGCCCTGGCGCTCGCGCCGAGCGACCCGTGGGCGCAGCTGGCGATGGCGTCGTACGAGTTGAACCGCGACCACCCGGAGGTCGCGCTCAAG
>CAMLFP010000296.1 GCA_946479335.1 uncultured Archangium sp. | reverse complement strand
CCGCCGGCGCCTCGACCGCCCACTCCCGCTCGGCGTTGAGCTCGGCGACCTGGGCCTGGGCGAGCTCCAGCTCGGCGCGGAGCTCGGCGACCTGCACCTGTGCGCCGCGGGCGCTCTCCAGCTCGGCGTTGAGCTCGGCGACCTGGCCCTGCGCCGACTGCGCGAGCTCCAGCTCCGCTCGCAGCAGCTGCATCTGGGTCTGCCCCGCGCGCGCCTGCTCCAGCTCCGTCATCAGCTGGGTGTGCGACTGGTGGATCTCCTCCAGCGCGTGGTGCGCCTCAGCGAGCTGCGCCTGCCCGGTCTGCGCGAACTCCGCCTGGGCCTGCGCGGCGCCGTCGAGCTCGGCGCGCAGCTGCGCGGTGTGCCCCTGCGCGAGCTCCAGCTCCGCGCGGAGCTGCGCGACCTCGACCTGGGCCTGCCGCGCGTTCTCCAGCTCTGCGCGCAGCTCGGCGATCTCCGTCTGGGCCGTGCCCGCCGTGCTCTGCTCCGCCAGCAGCCGCGTCACCTCGTCGCGCGCCGCGCGCAGCTCCGCCTGCAGCCGCGTCACCGACTCCTTGTGCACCTTGGCCTCGGCCTCCGTGCGCTTGAGCTGGAAGGTGACGGCGTCGACCTGCGCCTTGAGGCCCTCGCGGGTGACGGAGTCGGCCTGCGCCTCCCCCAGCCGGGTCTCGAGGTTCTGCTTCTCGAGCTGCGCTTCTTCGAGCTGCTGCGTCAGCGCGTGCTCCGACTCGCGGTGTTGCGCGAGCATCTCCTCGTAGGCCTCGAGGGTGCCGCGGAGCTCCGCGAGCGCCATCTCGTCGGCGGCCGACGCCGGCTCGGGCGGCGCGTGCTCCGCGATGAGCTGCGCGATGGCGGTCTTCGTTTCTTCATCGACGGTCGAGAACTGCACGCCGAAGCCCTTCGCCTCGCCGCCGGCGTCGCTCTCGTGCCGCACCACGGTGCCGAACAGCTTCGCCGCGGGCGCGCCGGCCACCGAGAGCTCGATGAGCACGTCGGAGCCCACCGGCAGCTGCGAGCGGCTGCGCACGAAGAGGCCGCCCTCGGAGAGGTCCCTCAGGTAGCTGGCGTGCAACGACTCGCGGCTGGCCACGCGCACCTCAACGCGTGACACCCGCTGTCGTACATGTTCACGCCTGTCTGCCGCTGCTGAAGACACCGCAACATCCTTCACTCCCCCGAAGAGTGGTTGAGCGACATGCTACCTCTAGTCCACGCCCCCGACCCCGCTCTCGTGCGCTCGGTGAAGGGTGATGTACGGAGCAGAACCACTGCCGCTCAGTGCAGCAACACCCGCGCGTCGCGCAGCGCCTCGTCGACCGAACCGGCCTCGGAGAACTTGTAGACCCCGCGTACCTGCCGTTGGCCATCGATGAGCGCGAAATAGCTGCCGTGCACCACGGTGTTGAGGTCCTTGCCGTCGCCCCAGTCCATCGGCTGCAGCATGCCTTCGCGGATGAGCTTCTCGAGCGCCGGCTTCTCGCCGCGCGCGAAGGTCCACCGGGAGAAGTCGGCTTTGTACTTCTCGCCGTAGGTCTTGAGCACCGCGGGCGTGTCGTAGTCGGGGTCGACGGTGAAGCTGACGAGCTTGAGCTTCGGCTCCGACTCGCCGCTCTTCGTCTGCAGCGACGCCATCTTCGCGGTGAAGCGCGGGCAGATGTTGGGGCAGCGGGTGAAGATGAAGTTGGCGACCCACACCTGGCCGTCGAGCTGCGCGCTGTCGAAGCGGGCGCCGTTCTGGTCGACGAAGCTGAACTCCGGCACGTGCGACATCACCGGGAGTTCCACGCGGCTGCTCTCGCGGGGAGAGCGCGCGCGCCACACCACCAGCGCCACCAACGCGACGGCCAGCAGGCCCAGGTACACCGCCGGGTGGCGCCGGGGCGGCGCGGGCAGCTTCTGGGTCGGAGGTGCTGCGATGCTCACTTGTCGTCGCGCTTGATGGCGGTGCCCATGAGGCGATCCATCCACATGTGCGAGAGGCCGAAGTTCTTGTGCGGGTCGGCGAAGTGGTGCGCCATGTGGAAGTCGCGCAGCTTCTTCCCCCACGCGGTCAGCGGCTTGCGGTGGTGCGTCGACCAGTGGAGGAAGTCGTACCAGAGGTAGCCGTAGACGAGCCCGGCCCAGAACGGCACGGTGAACATCGGCGCGCCAATCAAATACAGGCCGCCGGCGATGAGCGACGCGAGCACCAGGCTCACGGTCAGCGGCATCACCAGGCGCGTGTCGTCATCGACGTACTTGTGGTGGAAGCCGTGCGCCGTCGGCCCGGGGAACGTGTGGAACAGGTTCTTGTGGATGAAGTACTCGAGGAACTGCCACGAGAAGAAGCCGATGGGCAGCATCGGCAGCGCGTGGACCGCGTCGGTCCACCCGTGGAGGAACGCGTACACGAGGATGGAGGTCGTCACCGGAATCCAGAAGACGAACGGGGTCGCCGGGTGCACCTTCGAGAAGAACTCCAGGAAGTCGCTCTCGAACATGCGGCCGCGCGTGTTGCGGACATGGTCCCGCAGCCAGAAGTCGTCTTTGGTGCTCATGAGGGCGGCCTCTAGCGGAAGGCGGGCGGCTCTTTCAACCCGGGGGAAGGCGGGAGTCGCGCGAAGGTTCGCCGCGCAAGAATCAGCGCCACCAGTGCAAGCGTTGCGCTCGAGAAGAACGCGGCGCCCGGCAGCGTGAGGGGCGCCTTCGCGCTGATGAAGAAGCCGAAGAGGTTGGTGGCCAGCGGCGGCCCGATGATGCTGGTGAGCGAGCTGACCGCGACCAACCCGCCCTGCAACATGCCCTGTTCATTGGGCGGCACCGCCTTCGAGAGCAGCCCCTGCGTCGCCGGCCCGGCGAGCCCGGCGAGCGACGCGACCAGCAACACGACGTACAGCATCCACCCGCTGGTGACGAGGCCGTAGCCCACGTAGCTGCCGGTGGCGACGACCAGCGCCAGCACCAGCGTCTTGCGCTCCCCCAGCGCCGGCATGATGCGGCGGATAAGCACGCTTTGTGCGAGCGCCGCGGAGACGCCCACCGTCGCCAGCGACAAGCCCGTCTCGCGCACACCCCAGTGGAAGCGGTACTCGGTGAACAGCACCCAGGTGCTCTCCAGCCCGCGCTGCGCGATGCCGATGAAGAGCCACACCGCCGCGAGGCCCACCACCGCCGGGTAGCGCGTGAGGTAGCGCAGCGTGCCCAGGGGGTTGGCGCGCGCGAGGCTGAAGGGGCGGCGGTTCTCCGGCGCCAGCGACTCCGGCACCACGAAGAGGCCCCACAGCGCGTTGACCAGCGTGAAGCCGCCCGCCACGACGAAGGGCGTGCGCAGCGCTTCGAGGTGGAGGCCGAAGGGCAGCGGGAGCTCGACGGTGCCCAGCACCGCCGACATCAAGGGGCCCGCGATGAAGCCCAGGCCGAAGGCGACGCCGATGAGGCCGAAGTTCTGCGAGCGCTTCTCCGGCGGCGAGACGTCGGCGATGTACGCGGCCGCGGTGCCCATCGACGCGCCGCCGATGCCGGCGATGACGCGCCCGAGGAAGAACCACGCCAGCGTCGGCGCGAACGCCAGCAGCAGGTAGTCGCACGCCTGCCCGAAGAGCGTCACCAGCAACACCGCGCGGCGCCCGAAGCGGTCGGAGATGCTGCCCATGATGGGCGAGAAGAAGAACTGCATCACCGCGTAGGTCGACGTCAGCAGCCCGACGTAGAACGCGCCCTCGGTGGGGTCGTTGCCGACGAAGCGCTCCACCAGCCGCGGGAGGATGGGCACCACGAGCCCGAGGCCGAGCACGTCGAGGAACAAGGTGACGACGATGAAGCCCAGGGCTGGCTTGCGCGCTGACACGGCGCGCCGCTTAGCGCACTCCGTTGGAGCGCACCTGAACTTCCGGGACGCGCACGCCCGGTCAGCTCCGCGTCACGGTGCCCAGGTGAACTTCTCGCTGAGCGTCATGTCACCGGTGGGGAAGTGGAGCGTCGCGGTGCGCTCCAGCGGCAGGCCGGTGTCGTCGCCGATGCACAGCGACGCGTCGCCCATGCTGCGGCCCTCCACCAGCACCGTGAAGTCGACCCGCGTGCACTTGACGCCGTTGACGTCGCTGACGCCGCCGGGCCGCACCTCGCCGGCCTTCACCCACGCGTCGAAGCCGCCCTCGCGCTTCTCGACGCTCTCGCCGCCGGAGAGCACGACGAGGTTGTGCATCAGCCCCATGCGCGAGAGCCCCAGCGCCACCGCCTCGCGCAGCTTCGGCGCGGGCAGGTCGCGGAACGTCGCCGCCGTGGGCCCGCGGGTGGAGGTGCGGGTGATGGCGCCGTCGCGCGAGTCGAGCTCCACGTAGGCGTACTCGCCCTTGAAGGAGCCCTCGGCGGTGAGCTTGAGCTTGTTCTCCTCGAGCAGCGTCAGCGAGCCCTTGAAGGTGCCCGCGTTCTCGCCCTGCGATGAGATCTCGAAGGTGCCGCTGAGCCTGGTGGCCTTCGTCAGCACCTCCTCCATCGCCTGGAGGCGCTCGACGGCGCTGGTGCCGGGGGGAATGGGGCGTGGGCCAGCCGCGCAGCCGGCGAGCAACAACAGCCACAACGTCTTCTTCATGAGGCCACCACCATGGAGGAGCTGAGCGACTTGAGCAGCCGCTCGGCTTCGGCGGCGTGCGGGCCCTTCGGCGCGAGCGAAAGACACTTCTCGAGCGCGGCGCGGGCGTCGGCGTGCGCGCCCTTCAGCTTGAAGGCGATGCCGAGGTTCAGGTGCACCGCGGGGTTCTCGTGGTCCATGTCGAGCGCGGTGTGGAAGTGCACCAGCGCCTCCTCGAGCTCGCCCGAGAGCAGCGCGGCCTTCCCCGCCGCGAGCTGCTTCTCGGAGTCGTTCACCAGCTCCACCTCCACCAGCGCGCGGCCGGCGACGGTGAAGAGCAGCGCCCGCAGCGCGCCCGCCCAGTAGAACGTCGCGCCTTCGACCGCGACCACCGCCGCGAGGGGAATGTCGGGCAGCAGCTGCTTGCCGCGGAACTTGAAGCGCACCTTCGTGTAGCGCCCCTTCTTCGCCAGCGTGACGACCTGGCTCTTCAACTTCTGGAGCGACTCCTCGACCTTCCGCGGGTCGATCTCGAACGGCAGCACGGGCGCCGAATCGACGACCTCCGGAGTCACCACGCGCTTGACGGACTTCGGCTTCGGGGCGGGCTTGCGCGCGGGTTTTTTCTTCGCGCCCGCGCGGCTCTTCTTCGTGGCCATGCAAGGTACGGTAGCATTCGCGCCGCCATGTCGATGTATTCAGAGTCACTCCGCGCGTTCCTGAAACCGGTGCTGCCGTATCTCGACGACGCCGCCGTTTCGGAAATCATGATCAACGGCCCCACCGACATCTGGATCGAAAAGAAGGGCCAGCTGACGAAGACCGACGCGGTGTTCACCGAAGAAGGGCTGCTCGGCGCCGCGCGCAACATGGCCCAGTTCGTCGGCCGTATCTTGAACGACGAGCGCCCGCGCCTCGACGCGCGCCTCCCCGACGGCAGCCGTATCCACATCGTGATCCCGCCCATCGCGCGCAAGGGCACCACGATCTCGATTCGCAAGTTCTTCAAGGACAAGCTGGGCCCGCAGAGCCTCATCAACTTCGGCTCCATCACCGACAAGATGGTGCGGCTCATCGAGGCCGGGGTGCGCGTGAAGCTGAACATGGTCGTCTCCGGCGGCACCGGCTCCGGCAAGACCACGCTGCTCAACATCCTCTCCCAGCTGATCCCCGACGACGAGCGCATCCTCACCATCGAAGACTCCGCGGAGCTCCAGCTGCAGCAGTCGCACCTCGTGCCCTTCGAGTCGCGCCCGCCCGACAAGTTCGGCAAGGGCGAGGTGACCATGGGGCACCTCCTGATGTCGGCGCTGCGTCTGCGCCCCGACCGCATCGTGGTCGGCGAAGTGCGCGGCGGTGACGCGTTCGACCTCATGCAGGCGATGAACACCGGCCACGGCGGCTCGATGGCCACCGTGCACGCCAACACGCCGACCGACACGCTGCGCCGCCTGGAGTCGCTGTGCCTGATGAGCTCCGTCGAGCTGCCGATGGTCGCCATCCGCGCGCAGGTGGCCTCGGCCATCAACTTCATCGTGTGCTGCGAGCGCCTGCAGGACGGCAGCCGCAAGACCATCGCGGTCTCCGAGGTGCTGCCGCTCAACGAGAAGGGCGACTACCGCACGCAGGACCTGTGGCTCTACATCCCCGTCACGAAGGACGAGAACGGGAAGATCCTCGGGTACCACGCGCCGACCGGCGTGCTCCCGACCTTCATGGCGAAGGCGAAGGCGTACGGCTTCGACGACCTCACGCCCGAGTTCTTCGACCCGCGCACCTACGGCCTGCCGCCGCCTCCGATGATCCACGGCCTCGGCGAGAACGTCAGCACGCACTGGGCGCCGTCGCTCAAGCACCGCGATGATCACCACCCCGACCCGCCGGAATACAAAGACGAGTGGAGCGCCTTTGAAGAGAAGCTGAAGGCCGACGCGAAGGCGAAGAACGCCGAGGCGAACAAGGTGCAGGTGCAGGTGCCCGCCGGCCCGACGCCCGCCTCCGCGCCGGCGAGGCCGGGGTCACGCGCGTCGATGCCCGCGCAGGCCCGACCCGTCGCCGCCCCAGGTCGAGACGACGCCACGCCGCCGCCCACGCGCAACCCGCTGCTCGCCAAGGCCGCCGCGGAGGCCACCGTCGAGCGCCCGGCGGTGAACGAGAACAGCGTGGAGATGAGCGACTCGCTCGAAGACGAAGCGGTCGACCCCAACTCCACGCAGATCAAGGAGAACCCGCTCAACAGCCCGCGCCCGGCTCGCCCGGGGACGCCCAGCGCGGCGCGGCCTCCAGTGCGGCCGCCGGTGAAGCGGTAGTGCTCACTCTGCGAGTCTCGCTGGCGTGGGTTGCGGCGCTCGGTGGCTTGGGTTGTGCCGCCCGCCCGGCCAGCCCGCCGCGCGTTGACGGCGGCGCGCAGCCCGCTCCGCTCGAAGGTTGTAACCGGTGGTGACGCAGAGACCGCGCTCGCGGAGCGCCTGCGCGAGGTGGCGCTCGCGGGTTGGGTCGTTCGCTGCCGCGACCACACCCTCGAGGTGCGCGGCGAGGTGGCGGTGA
>CAMLFP010000295.1 GCA_946479335.1 uncultured Archangium sp. | reverse complement strand
CCCACCACGCCGGTGAACGGGCTGAGCATCACGGGTGATCAGAAGAACGGGCTCTCGGGCGTCACCAAGGCGGGCGCGACCATCGAGGCCATCAACATCTCGGCCGCGCCGGCGGGTCGCATGTTCATGGACGACACCATGGTCATCGGCAAGGCCGACGCCAGCGGGCAGTTCAACGCCGCGAAGCTGACCGGCGACATGGCGCCGCGCGAGGGCGACCTCATCCGCATGCGGGCACGCTACGCCGACGGCTCGACGTCTGACTGGGTGACGGTGAAGGCGCACGGCATCGAAGCGAAGGACTCACGCAACGCGGTGGTGGCGCTCTTCCGCATCGGGCTCGCCGACGCGGGCAACGGCACCGTCAGCGTGTCGAACATCAACGGGAGCCGGCAGATCTCCGAGCCCGGCGCGACGGTGCAGTTCACCAACAAGCGCACCGGCGAGAGCACGCGCCTGAAGATCGACGAGAAGGGCAGCTTCCCCGCGGGCACCACGCTGAAAGGGCAGCCCGGCGACTCGTTCGTGGTGTCGGCGTCTGACGGCGTCAACAACACCGACTTCTCGCAGTCGGTGGGCAACGTGACGGTGCCGGGCGCGGCGCCGGGCAACGTCGACCTCGTGCCCGACCCGGCGCTGCACCACGACGAGCTCGACTCCGCGGGCAAGCCGAAGTTCAACACGGTGCGCTTCACCGGCCCGCTGTTCATCGACGGGCCCACCTCGGCCGACGTGCAGCAGGGCCAGCTGGGCGACTGCTACTTCCCCGCGTCGATGGCGGCCATCGCGCAGGCCAACCCCGAGCTGATCACCAACCTGATCAAGGACAACGGCGACGGCACGTACACCGTCACCTTCAAACAGAAAGACTGGGCGACCGGGAAGGCGAAGGACGTGCCGGTCAAGGTCGACGGCGATCTCTACTCGCGCAGCTACGGCGGCGCGCTGTACGGCCACTCGTCGAACTCCAGCGACCCGAAGAAGATGGAGCTGTGGTTCCCGCTCGTGGAGAAGGCCTACGCGCAGTGGAAGGGCAGCTACGACACCATCGGCAACGGCGGGCACATGAGCGACGTGTTCGAAGACGTCACCGGCGCCAGCGCCTCGTACATGAACGTCTCGTCGAGCCCCGACCGCGCGTGGAACCAGATCGTCGCGTCGATCGACGCGCACAAGCCGGTCGGCGCGGGCACCTACGGTGAATCAGAAGAGGCGCGCTACACCAACTCCGGCGTCTACGCCGACCACGCGTACTCCATCCTCGGGTACGAGAAGTCGGGCAGCGATCGCTACGTGGTGCTGCGCAACCCGTGGGGCGAGTCGGAGCCCTCGGGCAACGGCGCCAACGACGGCGTGTTCAAGTTGAAGCTCGAAGACTTCACCAAGCTGTACCAGTCGCTCTACTTCCAGAGCTGAAAGCACACATGGCCATGGCGAAACCTCCTGAACCGATTGAAGACGTGATGCCGAATGCGCAGTGGGTCGTCGACGCGGAAGTCTCCGAGGTCATCTCGACCGGCACGCCGCCGCCCAAGGTGCAGGCGCGCCCGGGCGCGACCAGCACCGGCCAGAAATCGGCCTCGCAGACGGTGAAGCTCAAGGTGAACCGCGTGCTGTTCGGCGAGAAGGTCACCGAACTCACTGTGGAGAAGCCGGAGGCCGGCTACTCGCTGGTGAAGGGCAACAAAGGGCCCTTCCTCATCGACTCGACGAAGACCATCCTCGGGCGGTACGGCCCTGACTCGTACAGCTGGGAGAAGGTCGAGAAGGCCGTCAAGGCCCGCTGACCTCCTCCGGCGTACTTCAGAAGTTCGACTCGAGCCCGATCGCCGCGGCGTGGATGACCGCGGCGATGCGCACGGCGTCGTGCACCTGATCAGTCGTCAGGCCGCCTTCGAGCACCACCGCTTCGTGGGAGTTCAGGCAGGCCTGGCAGTTGTTGATGGCTGACGCGGCCATGCAGAACAGCTCGAAGTCGGGCTGGTTGGTCGCCGCCTGCTTGAGGCGCATCATGCGCAGCCGCGCCGGCTTCTGGCCGTACTCCTCTTTGCCGATGATGTGTTTGAAGCGGTAGTAGACGTTGTTCATGCCCATCAAGATCGCGGCGGCCTTCGCGTCTTCGATGACGGGCTCCCCGATGCCGGCGGCGCGCGCGTCAGCCAGCACCGCTTTGGTCAGCGCCTCGTTGCGCGCGGTGTACGCGCTGGTGATGGCCACGCCCCAGGTCTGATCGGCGTTGAGCGCGCCGGGCTGCAGCACGTTGGTCAAGTTGATGCGGATGTCCTTGCCCGCATCGGGGATCTGCTCGCGCAGTTGGTTCAGCTGCTCCATGACTTCGTTTCCTTTCGTGGGTGTCTGGACATGACTCGGGCGTGGCGGAAGAACGCTTCGCACCACGCCCGATGAACTCCGGGGTCTTCAGCTCGCCTTGGCCAGCTTGGCGGTCAGCGTCTCTTCGCCCTTCTTCCAGTTGCAGGCGCAGAGCTCGCCGGTCTGCAACCCGTCGAGCACACGCAGCACCTCGTCGACGTTGCGGCCGACCGAGAGGTCGTTGGCCGACGCGTAGCGGACCACGCCGTCAGGGTCGATGATGTACGTCGCGCGGAGGGCCACGCCCTCGGCCGGCTGCAGGAGGCTGTACGCCGCCGCGAACTCCGGGCCGACGTGCAGCAGCGGGTGGTTGATCTTCTTCAGGTCAGCGTGCTGCTGGCGCCACGCGAGGTGGCTGAACTCGTTGTCGGTCGAGCCACCGAGGACGACCGCGTCGCGCTCCGCGAAGGCCTTCGCCTTGTTGTCGAAGTCGACGATCTCCGTCGGGCAGATGAACGTGAAGTCCTTCGGGTACGTGTAGAGGACGACCCACTTCCCCTTGTAGTCGGACAGGTTGATCTTCTTGAACTCCTTGCCCTTCTCGAGGCTCACGCAGGCGGTCGAGGTGAAGGCAGGCGCTTTGGTTCCAGGGCTCAACATGGGTATTTCTCCAGTGTGGTGGTGCTGCGTTGGTTGATGGGTTGAATGGGCTCAGCGCTTCTTCTGCACGCGCGACCCGCCGAGCTTCCGGCCACGCATGACGACCATGTATTCGCGTACTTCGTAGTTCTTGAGGTCCTTCACATCGCCGACCTTCACCGCGCTCCACTCGAGGTCGTCGATGCGCCCCGTCTCGTCGTCGATGAAGTGGTGATGCGGCTCCAGCTTGGGGTCGAACACGGTCCGGCCCTCCGCCAGCACCAGCTGCCGCAGCAGCCCCTTCTCAACGAACAGGTTCAGCGTGTTGTACACGGTCGCCCGCGACAACATGGGGAAACCCTCGTGCACCTGCTCGAGCACCTCGTCGGCTGACGGGTGCGCGTCGGTGGTCAGTACGTACTGCGCCACCGCGAGACGCTGCGCTGAAGGCTGGATGCCCGCGGTGCGCAGCTTCTTGACGAGGTCGGTGCTCATCTCGCCGTTAGACATAATCTAGAGTTTGACGACGTCAACCCAATCTTTTTCGCGCACCCTGCGCGCAAACGCGGGCATCTTCGGGCGCCGACAGTGTTGCGCCTCATCAACAAGATCCAGAACTACGCGTGGGGCAGCCTCGACGCCCTGCCCTCCCTGTTGGGCCAGCCGCCCGACGGTCAACCGCAGGCAGAGCTGTGGCTCGGCGCGCACGAGAGCGCCCCTTCGCTGGCCGGCGGCAAGCCGTTGGACGCGGTCATCTCCGCGGCGCCGGAGCGGCTGCTCGGCGCGCAGGTCGCCGCGCGCTTCGGAGGCCGGTTGCCGTTCTTGCTCAAGGTGCTGGCCGCCGCGCAGCCGTTGTCGCTGCAGGCGCACCCCAGCCAGGCGCAGGCGCGGGAGGGCTTCGCGAAGGAGAACGCCTCGGCGATCCCGCTCCGTGCGCCGCACCGCAACTACAAGGACCCCCACCACAAGCCGGAGCTGATCTGCGCGCTCACCGAGTTCCACGCGCTGTGCGGCTTCCGCAAGGTGGAAGACTCGGTGCGGCTGCTGCGCGGCCTCGGCGTCGACACCACGAAGCTGGAGCGCGAAGGCCTGCGGGCGTTCTTCACGCACGTGATGAAGACGCGCGTGTCGCTGACCAAGGTGCGCCGGGTCGAGGGCTTCGAGCGCGAGTGCGCGCTGGCGGAGCAACTGCTCGCGGCGTACCCCGGCGACCCCGGGCTCATCGGCGCGCTGCTGCTCAACTACGTGGTGCTGCAGCCGGGCGAAGCGCTGTTCCTCACCGCGGGCAACCTCCACGCGTACGTGCGCGGCACGGGCATCGAGCTGATGGCGAGCTCCGACAACGTGCTGCGCGGCGGGCTGACGCCCAAGCACGTCGACGTGCCGGAGCTGCTGCGCGTGCTGGACTTCACCGACGGCCCGGTGCGCGTGTGGCGCGACGACTACGCGGCGCCGGTCGATGACTTCCGCCTCTCGCGGCTGCAAGTGGACGGCGAGGTGACGCTGCCGCCGGCGGCGCAGATCCTCCTCGTGATCTCGGGGTCGGTCACGCTGGCCGGCGAGACGTTCAAGCAGGGCGAGTCGGTGTTCGTGGGCGCCGACGAGCACCTCACGCTCTCAGGCCACGCGACGGTGTTCCGCGCCGCACCGGGGATCTGACGCGTGAAGCTCGCGCACTTCTCCGACATCCACATCACGCACTTCCCGCTCTCGGGAGGCTTCGCGCTCAAGCGCCTCGCGGCCATCGCCAGCTACACGCTGATGGGGCGCGGCAAACATTTTCAGGGCAGCGACGCGCGCATCGCGAAGCTGCTGGCCGACGTCGACGCGCAGCAGGTCGACCACGCGCTGTGCACCGGAGACCTCACCGGCGTCTCGACCGAGGCGGAGTTCGGCGAGGTCGCGCGGCTCTTCGGCCCACGGCTGCGGCAGCGCGAGAAGTACACCGTCATCCCCGGGAATCACGACCGCTACGTGCGCGGCACCGAGGGGCTGTTCGAGAAGCACTTCAGCGCGCTGAGCGAGGGCGGGCGCTTCCCCTTCGTGAAGAACGTGGGCGCGGTGACCATCGTGGCCATCGACGTCGCGCGGCCGACGGGATTGACCGACTCGTCGGGGCTGTGCGGCGCCGCGCAGCGCAAGAAGCTTGAGGAGATCCTCACCGACCCGTCGCTGCGCACGCGCTTCGTGGTGCTGGCGCAGCACTATGGGCTGCTGCGCTCCGAGGGTGAGCGCGACCGCCGCAACCACGGCCTGCGCGACGACCTCGAGGTGCTGGCGCTCCTCGACCGCGCCGACGTGTCGCTCGACCTCGTGCTGCACGGCCACATGCACCGGCCGTACGTGGTGAAGACGCAGCGGCGCACCATCATCAACCCGGGGAGCGCGACCGACCTCCACGTGAAGCAGTTCGGCTACCACGTCTACGACATCGACCCCGAGGCGCACCGGGTGCGCATCGAGCGCCGGTCGTGGAACGGGTCCGAATACGCCTCGAACCCGGGCTCGCCGCTCAATCGCGACATCGCGACGCGCTGACGTACAGTCTCGCGCCATGCTCTCTGCGTGGCGCTGGGTCGTGTTGACGGTCTTCTCGCTCGTCAACCTGTCGATCCAGTTGTTGTGGATCACGTACGCGCCGGTGAGCTCGAAGGCCGCGGCGTTCTACGGCGTGAGCGACACCGCCATCGGCGCGCTGGCGATGAGCTTCATGGTGGCGTTCCTGCCGATGTCGATCCCCGCGTCGTGGGTCATCGACACGCGCGGGTTCAAGTTCGGCGTCGGCGTGGGCGCGGCGTTGATGGCGGTGTTCGGGCCGCTGCGCGGACTCGTCGGCAACAGCTACGCGCTGGCGATGGGTTGCACGGTGATGCTCGCCATCTCCCAGCCCTTCTTCTTGAACGCGTGGACCAAGTGCGCCGCGCTGTGGTTCCCGCAGAAGGAGCGCGCGACCGCGGTCGGCGTCATCACGCTGGCGAACCTGGTGGGCACCGGCGTGGGCATGGTGGCGACGCCGGCGCTGCTGGAGCACCACGCGCTCGACACGATTCAACTGTGGTTCGGGCTCGTCGCAGCGGCGACCTCGGTGCTGTTCTTCGCGTTGGCGCGCGAGAAGCCGGCGACGCCGCCCGAGCCCGGTGAGCCAGAGACGCGCGCGCTCATGTTCGACGGCATGAAGGCGTCGTTGAAGAACCGCTCGTTCCTCAAGTTCCTGCTGATCCTCTTCATCGCGATGGGCGTCTTCAACGGCCTCACCACGTGGATCGAGAGCATCGTGAAGCCGCGCGGGTTCACCACCGAAGACGCGGGGAACCTCGGCGCGGTGATCCTGGTCGCCGGGCTCGTCGGCGCCATCGTGCTGGCGGCGCTCTCAGACAAGCAGCGCAAGCGGCGCCGCTACATCGTGCTCGGGTTGCTCGTGGGTGCGCCCGGCATCGCGGGCCTCGCGTTCGCGACGAGTCTCCCGCTGCTCTTCGCCGCGGGTGCGTGGTCGGGCTTCTGGATGACGGGCGTGATGCCGGTGGGCTTCCAATACGCGTCGGAGATCACGCGGCCCACGCCCGAAGGCACATCGAGCGGGCTCGCGCAGCTGTGCGGTCAGGCGTCGGTGGTCTTCGTGTTCGCGATGTCGGCCACGCGCACCGCCGACGGGTCGTTCACGCCGTCACTCATCGCGTCGGTGGTGTTGCTGGTCATCGCCGGCGTGATCGCGACGCGCCTCGAAGAGCCGACGCACCGCTGAGTCTCAACCGCTGGAGGCACGTGGCTCGAGGGGTTGATCGACCCACCGAGACCGCTACGGTCAGGGCATGCCTCGCGCAGCGACCACGATTCCGCTCGAGAAGTTCTTCACGCGCACCACACCGCCCGCGCAGCTGGTTCGTGAGCTGAAGGCGCAGGAGAAAGCAGCAGGTCGCGACCCGAAGCTGTTGCAGGTCGCCGTCGGCAAGACGCGCGTGCCGCTGTCGAAGATCGAGAAGGACCTCGGCGCGATGTGGAAAGACCGCTTCGACCCCGGCCCGCTCGGGAAGGGCGAGTCGTTTCGCCCGAAGCTCGAAGCCAACTTCTACGACCCGTCGAGCAAGCAGCTCTCCAAGACCAGTCTCGATCGCCTCGGCAAGCTGTCTGACGCAGCGGTGCGGGAGATCAAGGTCAGTGAG
>CAMLFP010000294.1 GCA_946479335.1 uncultured Archangium sp. | reverse complement strand
GGCCCTTTGACGCGCCACCGCGTTCGCCGTCGCGCGAGAAGCGGCCCTTTGACGCACCACCGCGTTCGCCGTCGCGCGAGAAGCGGCCCTTTGACGCGCCCCCGCGCTCGCCGTCGCGCGAGAAGCGGCCCTTTGACGCGCCACCGCGCTCGCCGTCGCGCGAGAAGCGGCCCTTTGACGCGCCACCGCGCTCACCGTCGCGCGAGAAGCGGCCCTTTGACGCGCCACCGCGTTCGCCGTCGCGCGAGAAGCGGCCCTTTGACGCGCCACCGCGGGAGAAGCCACCTTCGCCTCCGTCGCGTGCGCCTTCGCCACCGTCACGCGGAGGCCGCGAGTACGCGCGCTTCGACGCACCATCTCGATCCGCCGCGCGCGTGAACCCGGGCTTTGACGGACGACCGCGGAAGCCGCCTTCCCCTCCGTCACGACCGTCGCGCGAGAAGCCGCCCCTCGGCGCGCCACCGCGCTCGTCGCCGTCGCGAGAGAACTTCTTCGGCGCACCTGCGTAGGGCTTCGGCGCACCGCCTTTGAAGGTGTCTCTGGTGCCGCGCGCGAAACCGCTCTTCGACACGCCGGTGCGGTTCTGCGCACCGCGCGAGAACTTGCTCTTCGAGTCGCGATACCCGCCGCCGCTCTTCTCGTCGCCCGCGCGCGCTTTCGTGAAGTCGCGACGGTTCGACCCGCTGCGGAACGCAGGGCCACCCTCAGGCTCCTCCGCCTTCGCGGAAAAGAGCTCTTCCTGCTGAGGCGGTGGAGCGGCGTCGTCACGTGACTCAGCGGCAGCCACCGGAGCGCGCTCCTCTTCGTCCTCCGGCTCCGGCTCGAAGCCGGGCGCGGCGTGCCCATGTCGGCGCGCGGGCAGATGCAGCGGAGCCTCCGGCTGCAGCTCACCTTCAGCCATCGCCTTCACGCGACGAATCTCATCGTTGGTCAACGCGCGGAGCTCACCGGGCCGCAGACCGTGCACGCTCAAGCTCGCGTGCGACGGGCGATACAGACGCACGACGGGGTGACCGATGGCCGCGAACAACCGCTTCACGAGGTGCTGGCGACCTTCCGTCACCACGATCTTCACCCACGTGTTGGCCTTCACCTCGCGGAAGAGGCGCACCTCGACCGCGTTCGCCATGCCGTCTTCGAGGCGCACGCCGGTGATCAACTTCTGCAGCGATTCTCCGTCGGGTACGCCCTTCACCTTCGCGAGGTACACGCGCGGCACCTGATGACTCGGGTGCATCAGCTTGTTCGCGAGGTCGCCATCGTCGGTGAGGATCAGCGCGCCTTCGGCGTCGTAGTCGAGGCGGCCCACGGGGAACACGCGACCGCCGGTGTCCTGCGCGTAGTCGCCGACCGACGGCCGGCCTTCGGGGTCAGACAACGTCGTGACCACCCCGGGCGGCTTGTAGAACAAGAAGTACTTCCGCTCCGCCGACGGCGAGACCAGCTTGCCGTCGAGCAGCACGAGATCCTTCGAGGGGTCGACGCGGGAGCCGAGCTCATCGACCACCTTGCCGTTCACCTTCACGCGGCCTTCGACAATCAATTCTTCAGCGTGGCGCCGCGAGGCAACTCCCGCGCGCGACAAAAACTTCTGCAAGCGTTCCATGTTCAGGTCTCCGAGCCGGGCTTGGGCTCTTCGTCGGCGGGCGCCGCGTTGGGAGGCGCGGGCTC
The DNA here is from genome assembly GCA_946479335.1 of uncultured Archangium sp. Next base: position 5,439 of record CAMLFP010000294.1, on the reverse strand, counting down.
GACGTTGGTGGGGGTCTCCGCCGGGGCCACTGCGGCGTCGGGTGACGTCTCGGGCTGCGGCGGGTTCAAGATTTTCGAGGCCGTCTTCGAGGTCTCATCGGCCGACTCAATCGCCGACTCCAGCTGCGCGAGCGCGGCCTCAGACGCGGCGTCCTGCTGGGCGAGCTTCTCTTCGAAGCCCTTGTCGCCGAGCTCCTCGACGATGCCCTCGACGCCCTTGATGGGCGCTTCTTTCTCCACGATCTCGCGGCTCTCCTCGGTGAGTTCCTGGAACTCGCGAAGCGTGGGGAGCGCGCTCAGGTCTTTGAGGGCGAAGAACTCGAGGAACTCGCGCGTGGTGCCGTACAGAATCGGGCGGCCCACTTCTTCGCGCTTGCCGACGATCTTGATGAGGCGGCGATCCAACAGCGCCTTGAGCACCGCGCCTGAATCGACGCCGCGCACGTCTTCGATCTCCGGGCGCGTCACCGGCTGGCGGTACGCGATGAGCGCCAGCGTCTCGACGGCGGCGCGGGTGAGGCGCTGCGGCTTCACCTTGAGGAACCGGCGCACGTACTCCGCCGACTCGGGAGCGGTGCGCAGCTGCCACGCGCCCGCCACCTCGTGCAGCACCACGCCGCCGGCGCCCACGCTGCGCAGCTTGAGCAGCTCCATCAACGCCACGAGGATCTTCTCGCGGTCGATGCCCGTCGCGTCGAAGAGCTGATCGATGCTCAGCGCCTGCGGAGCGACGAACAGCACGCTCTCCAGCACCACGCGGATCTGCTCCTCGGTCAGTTTGCGCGACTTGGCGACGATCTTCTCGAACGGCGCCTCCTGCTCGGTGGCGTCGATGTCGGCGGGGTCGAGTTCTTCGATCTCCGGGTCGCCGGCGGGAGGCGCGGTGGCGGCCTCGACTTCTTCTTCAGAAAACGGCGAAGGCCCGCCGCTGCTATTCGTACTCACTGTCGAGTTCCTCCGAGGGAGCCACGCCGCCTTCGGTGCCGAAGTCGGCGAGCGCGTCTCCCTTCTCACTGATCACGATGTCGTCGCTGCCTTCCGCCTGGAAGATGCGCACCAGCTTGAGCTTCGCCATCTCAAGCAACGCCAGGAAGGTGATGACCACGTCTGAACGGGTTCGCGCGCCGTCGAACAACGCGAAGAAGTTCACCGCGTGGCCCTTGCCCTCTTCGCGGATCTTCCCGGCGATGCGGTACATCGCCACCGAGAGCGAGAGGTGTTCACGCGTCACCTCGTGCTGCCGCTTGGGCTCCAGCGCCTTGAGCACGCGGTCGAGCGCCTCGATCAACTTGTAGACGCTGATCTCGCGCAGACCGATCTCGTCGTCGTCGAGCGGCACCTCTTCCACCGCCACGCGCCGCGGGAACACGTCGCGATCGAGGATGGGGTTGGTCGAGAGCTGCTCCGCGACGGCCTTGTACTTCTGGTACTCGAGCAGGCGGCGCACCAGCTCCGCGCGCGGGTCAGACGGCTCGGGCTGCGTGAGCACCGCGTCTTGCCCGGCGGGCTGCTCTTCGCGCGGCAAGAGCATGCGCGATTTCAAGTGCAGCAGCGTCGAGGCCATCACCAGGAACTCGCCGGCGATGTCGAGGTTGATCTCGCGCATCTTGTCGAGGTGCCCGAGGTACTTCTCGGTGATCAACGCGATGGGGATGTCGAGGATGTCGACCTTGTGCTCGCGGATGAGGTGCAGGAGCAGATCGAGCGGGCCCTCGAAATTGGGCAAAGCGATCCTGAAAGCGTCGCGCGGGGCGATCACCTCATTCAGAACCTCTTCCTGTGCAGGACTCCCGTCCTTCACGCAACCCTCGCAAAAGGCCGGTAAATCGGCCTCCGGCGGTCTACCACGCACCCGCCAAAGCGCCTCCTTTTTGCAGGTTGCTACAGGCCGGTGGCGTTCAGAGCCCGACCGCGTCGCGGACCCGCTTGATGACGGGCGCCGCGGAGGCGCGCGCCTTGTCGGCGCCGGTCTTCAGCAGGCGCTCGAGCTCGCCGCGGTCAGCCATCAGCTGCGCGTAGCGCTGGCGCGCGGGGTCGAAGGTGGCGTGGAAGCCGTCGAGCAGCGTCTTCTTGAACGCGCCGTAGCCGTGCGTCTCGGGCGCGCCGCCGCCGGCCTTCCACTTCGCGTCGATGGCCGCGAACTCCTCGGGCGAGAACGTCACCTTGAGCAGCTCGTAGAGCGGCTGGTCGGCGGTGGGCTTGGGCGCGTCAGGCAGCGTGGAGTCGGTCTTCACCGACATCACCTGCTTCTTCAGCTCGCTGTCGGTGCCGAAGAGGTCGATGGTGTTGGCGTAGCTCTTCGACATCTTGCGGCCGTCGCGCCCGAGGATGGTCGCCGTCTCGTCGCGGATGCGCTCCTTCGGAATCTTGAGCAGCCCGTCGCCGTAGGTGCGGTTGAACTTGCCGGCCCAGTCGCGCGTGAGCTCCAGGTGCTGCTTCTGGTCGCGGCCCACCGGCACCACGTCGGAGTCGTAGAGGAGGATGTCAGCCGCCATCAGCACCGGGTACGCGAAGAGCCCGAAGTCGGGCGACGCGCCCTGCTGGAGCTTGTCTTTGTACGAGTGCGCGTTCTCGAGGTCGGCCATCGGCACCACCGTGCCGAGGATCCAGTTGAGCTCGGCGATCTCCGGTACGTCGCTCTGGCGGAACAGCGTCGCTTTGGCGGGGTCGATGCCCAGCGCGAGGAACGCGGCCGCGGTCTCCAGCGTCAGCTCCCGCGCTTTGCCGCCGTCGCGCACCGAGTTCAACGCGTGGAGGTTGGCGATGAAATAGAGCGCCTCGCCCTCGGCCTGCATCCGCACGAACTCACGGATCGCGCCGTAGTAGTTGCCGATGTGGAGTTTTCCCGAAGACTGAACGCCGGAGAGGATGCGCATGCGCGCGCTTCTCTCACAAAAAGCGGTAGCTGCTGACGACGAAGCGCGGGCCCACCATCGCGCTCGTAAGCGACGCGTTGTCGACGTCACCTTGCAGCGAGACGCGCGCGCCCGCCTTCTTGAGCTTCCGATCTCCGCCGGCCAGCAGGTACGTCTTGCCGTCGTCGCCCTCGAAGACCCACAGGCCGCCTTCGAGATCCTGAAACACCACCTTGCCCTCGAGCGTCATCTAGGCCTCCTTCCGCAGCATCGCGCGGGCGACGAAGAGACAGATGAGGCCGTTCACGGCCAACCACGGCAGCGCGAGGAACGTGAAGGGCAGCCACGCGAGCGCCGGCGCGTGCGCCCACGCCGTGTAGCCGAGGATCGCCGCGAACCCGATGGCCAACCCTCCCGCCACCGGCCGCAGCCCCTTCGCCTTCACCGCGATGATCGCCAGGAGGCTCGGCAACAGCGCGCTGTACACCAACGGGTTCGCCAGCTTCCCTCGCCCGAAGATGATGCGGCCGAGCCAGTCGGGCAGCGGGAGCGCCATCGACGTCGTCACCTCGGTCGGCGCGGCGAAGCGCTGCACGAAGAACACACCCACCGTGGTCACCAGCAGCGGCACGAGGAAGCCCGGCGTCAGCAGCACGTTCAAGTACCCGGCGCGCTCCTTGCGGCCCAACGTCAGCAGCACGAAGGCGAGCATCGCGCAGGCCCAGCCGAAGACCTGCCAGTTGGTCGCGCGGTAGCTGGGCGCCGCGGAGACATCGAACTCGTCAACGGTCTCTCCACGCGCCTTCGCCAGCGCCTTGAGCGCGCCGTCGGCGTCGAGCAGCCCGTTGCCGTACTCGGCGCTCCAGCCGCTCTTGCCCGGCGCCTGCTTCGCGCCCGCGATGAGCGCCTGTTCGACCTCGTCGGGGTTCTTCGCGCCGGCCGCGAACAGCAGCGCCGCCACGCCCGCCACATGCGGCGTCGCCATCGAGGTGCCCTGGTACGACGCGTAGACCGCGCGCCCGACGTCTTGCGGGTCGATGGTGTTCTGCAGCACGCCCGCCGCCTCGCCCTGCGACTTGTCGCCACCGGGCGCCGCGAGATCCAGCTCCGCGCCCCACGATGAGTACGGGGCCTTGGTGCCGCCCGGGCCGACGGCGCCCACCGCGAAGGCGTGCTTGTACGCCGCGGGGAACTCCACGACGCCGCGCCCGCCGTTCCCGGCCGCGCACACCACCACCGCGCCCTTCGCGCGCGCGTACTCGACGGCCTGCTCCATCACCGCGGAGTAGCCGCCGCCGCCCAGCGAGAGGTTGAGCACCTTCGCGCCGTGGTCGACCGCCCAGCGGATGCCGTCGGCGATGTCGGCGGTGTTCCCGGAGCCGAAGGTGTCGAGCACCTTGATGGGCATCAGCGTCGCTTCGAAGGCGATGCCCGCGACGCCTTCATGGTTGTCGGTGGCCTGCGCGATGGTGCCCGCGACGTGCGTGCCGTGGCCGTGATCATCGTTGGCGTGCGCGTCGTCGTTGACGAAGTCCCACCCGTGCTTGAAGCCCTGCCCGCCGAGGTCTGGCACCTGCTTGAAGTCGTCGTGGTTCTCCCAGGCGATGCCGGTGTCCAACACGGCCACCACCACGCCCTTGCCGTGCGTGCGGTCCCACGCCTTCTCGATGTTGATGGCCTTCAAGTTCCACTGCTCGCCGTAGCGCGGGTCATCGGGCACGAAGCTGGAGTGCACCTCCATCAACGGCTCCGCGGCCTCGACCAACGGGTTGCCGCGGATCTTCGTGAGCAGCGCGTCGACGTCGCCGTCGTACTCGCCGAGGGTCACGCCCGATGACGGCCCCTCTTCTTGCGAGTTGAACTCGAGGTCGACGCCCCAGTCCTTCTCCAGCGCGTCGAACTGCGCCTTGGTGGTGCCGTCAGCGAAGTCCACGACGATGCGGGTGCCGGCCAGCACCGGCGCGGCGAGCAACAGTGAGGCGGCGAGAAGCGTGCGCATGAGACCTCCGTGACGACGACGCACTACGAACGGCCGTGGAAACGATTGGATCTGCTCACACGTTCCGCCCGGCGGGGTGCGAAGAAGCACGAAGCCCGGCCCGGGCGACCAGGGAGGCCGCCGCCTTCCCCACCATCGGCAGGTTGCGCTGGTAGCTGCGCGAAGCGCCCGGAATCACCGAGAAATCACCACCGATGCGCTCGAGACACGCGGCCCAGGCGCCGCGATCTTGCGTGTCGTCTTCCCACGCGACGACCACAGCCACCGGCCACCGGGTGAGGGAGGAGATGTCCGCCGGCCGCGCCAACGAGGGGTTGATGAGCACCAGGCCGGCGAGCGCGTGCTCCTTCGCCAACTGCAGCGCGACCGCGTCAGACGCGCCGATGGTGGCGATCACCACCGGGTGCCCGCCGGTGTTCTCTTCGGCGAGCGTGAGCGCCTCGCGCGCGTCTTCGAGCCAGTCCGCGGGGCGCCGCGAGGGCTCCCCCTGGCTGCCGCCGACGCCGCGGTAGTTGAAGCGCAGCGTGGGGTGCCCGGCGTGCGAGACGGCCCAGGCGAGCTCCGCGCCGACGACGTGATCCATGC
>CAMLFP010000293.1 GCA_946479335.1 uncultured Archangium sp. | reverse complement strand
GCGGCGCTGGCGTTCGCCTTCACCAGCCTGCTGGCCGCGGGCTCGCACACCATCGGCGAGCTGGCGTGGTGGCGCTTCGCGCAGGGAGTCACCGGCGGCGCGCTGATTCCCCTCGCGACCCCGACGTTTCGACGCAACCTTCCGCTGCGCCCCCGCGTCACCGCCTTCGCGGTGTACGGCATGGCGGCGACGCTGCCGTTTGCGCTGAGCCCGTTGCTCGACGCCTGGCTCACCGAGCGCTTCGGGTGGGAGACGATCTTCATCGTCCCCGCCGTGCTGGCGCTGCTGGCTGCAGCGATTGGTGCGCTGGCGCTCCCGCACGAGCCCTTCCACTGGGAACGGGCGCGCGCCGTCGACGCGGTGGGGCTCACGGCGGTCGGCTTCGGGCTGGCCTGCCTGGTGCTGGGCGCCGATCAGGCCTTCCGCCTCGATTGGTTCGAGAGCCGCTGGGTGAACGGCTTCTTCATCGCCGGCGCGGTGCTGCTGATCTTTGCGTGGTGGCACACCCGCCACGACGAAAGCGCCGCGCTGACGCACGAGGTGCTGACGCGCACGAACCTGCTCATCGCGCTGGGCACCTACGGCGTGGCGCGTCTCTCACTGATGATCACCGGCGCGGTGATCCCCGACTTCCTCGTGCGCGTGCAGACCATGCGGCCGCTCGACTTCGGGCTCGTGTTCCTCTCGATGGCGGCGCCCATGGTGGCCGGGCCGCTCCTCGCCGTGCGCCTGACGCCGCGCCTCGATCCGCGCGCGCTCTTCGCCGGCGCCGTCGCGATGCAGGCCGCCGCGCTGTTCCTCGGCTCCGGCATCACCAGCGAATGGAAGGAGCGCGAACTGCTGGGCGTGCTGCTGCTGCTCGGCGCCGGTCAGGGCTTGATGTTCATGCCGCTGCTGTTGCTGCTGACCCAGAACCTCGACGACCTGCACCGGCCGACGGCGATGACCCTCACCAACCTCACGCGCGCCGGAGGCAACGCGCTGGGCATCGCGGTGATGACCACCGCCCTCAACCATGCGCAGCGCTTCCACGACGCGATGTTGCGCGAGCGCGTGGGCGACGCGCGCATCTCCACGATGGCCGATGGGCTGGGGCTGCGCACCGGCGGTCTGGAGAACGCGCGCGCCGCAGCGCTGACCGCGCGTGCCATCGCCCGCGAAGGGCTGGTGTTGTCGTTCGGCGATCTGCTGCTGGGGCTCGGCCTGCTCCTGGCGTTGGTGCTGCTGGTGCACCTCCGCCTCAAGCCCGTCGACCTCGACGAACTGCGGTCAGGCGTCTGAGGTCCCCGCGGGGAAGCGGAGCTCGAACGAGGTGCCCTTCGCGACCTGCGTCTTGCAGTCGACGGTGCCGCCGTGCTCCTCGACGATCTTCTTCACGATGGCGAGGCCGAGGCCGGTGCCGTGCTTCTTGCCGCTCGACACGAACGACTCGAAGAGCCGATCAGCGATGTCCTTGGGGATACCGGGGCCGTTGTCCTTCGCGCGGAAGATGATCTCCTCGCCCTCGCGTTCGACGGAGAGGAAGAAGCGGCCGCCCCCGGGCATCGCGTCGATGGCGTTGCGCGCGAGGTTGAAGATGGCGCGCTTCATCTTGGTCTCGTCGAAGCGCGCCGCGCCGGTGTACCCGGTGATCACCTTCAGCTCGACCTGCGTGCCCGCGAACTCCTGCTGCAGCTGCTCCGCGAGCTCGCGCATGAAGACGTGCATGAACACGCGCCGCGCGAAGACGGTCTTCTCGCCGCGCACGAAGGCCAGCGTCTCCTGTTGCATGGTGGAGATGTGCTGCAGCTGCGTGAGGATCTGCGAGGTCATCTCGACGCGCAGCGCGGGCTCGTCTTCTGACGCGAGCATCTCCGCGTAGCCGCCGATGACGGTGAGCGGCGTGCGGAGGTCATGCAGCACGCCCGACAGCATCTGCCCGATGGTCGCCAGGCGCGCCTTGCGCTCGATCTCCTCCTGCGACTGCCGCCGGAGCAGCGCGCGGCCCACCTGCCCCGCGAGCAGCACCGCGAGGCGCTCGTCTTTCTCGTCGAAGCCGCCCTTCTTGTTGAGCAGCTCCAGCGCGCCGAAGGTCTTGCCGCCCGCGACGACCGGCACGCACAGCACCGCGCCCGTGGCGACGCCCAGCTTCCGGGAGATCGACTTGTCGTGGAACTCCGAGCTCTCCGCGCTGGCGACGCGCACCACCTCGCCCGTCTCGGCGACGTGCCCGGCGATGCCTTGCCCACCCTTCAGCCGCAGCGACGTCAGCGCGTCGCTCTTCTCGCCCCGCGCGGTGCGGAAGAAGAGGCTGTCTCGCTCCTCCTCCTTCAACAGCACGCTGCCCGCGCGCGCGCCGACGCGCTCCATGGTGATCTCGAGGATCTTGTCGACGAGGTCGGTCTGCGCATTCGCGTCGCCGATGGCCTTCTCGACCTCGTAGAGCGCGTCGAGGTCGCTCACGCGCATCGCGAGTTCGTCGCGCCCGCGCTTGAGCTCTTCCATCAACAGCACGTTGTCCAACACCGCGGCGATCTGCGTGGCCACGCCCTCGACCAGCGCGCGATCTTCCTTCGTGAAGACGTCGGCGCGGCGGTCGAGCACCTGCACCACGCCCAACGCGCGCCCCGAGACGTGCTTGAGCGGCGCGGCGATCAGCGAGCGCGTCTTGAAGCCCGTCTGGCGATCGATGTCGGGGTTGAAGCGCACGTCGGCGTAGGCGTCGCCCAGCAGCACCGTGTGGCCGGTGCTGAAGACGTGCCCGGCGATGCCGCTCGTCTCCGGGAGGCGGATCTCCTTGAACGCGTCGCCACGCACCACGCGGCTCCAGAGCTCCCGGCGCGCCGGGTCGTGCATGAAGAGCGTCGACGCCTCCGCGCCCAGCATGTCGGTGAGCCGCGTCATCACGTCTTGCAGCAGCGTGTCGAGGTCTTGCGCGTGCCAGAGCTCGGCGCTGATCTCGAGCAGCGCGTCGAAGCGCTCGTGCTGCCGTGCGGCGTTCAACGCTGCGTCGGAGTTCGGGTCGCGTGGCATGGAGGCCTTCTAGCGCGGGTCAGTGCGCGTCGGCCCATGAACGCCCGCGGCCCACGTCGATCACCAGCGGCACCTTGAGCTGCGCCACGCCCGACATCACCTCGCGCGCCAGCTTCTCCAGCGCGTCGGCTTCGCCCTCGGGGCACTCGAAGAGCAGTTCGTCGTGCACCTGCAGCAGCATGCGGCCGTTGAGCTTCGCTTCAGGCATGCGCCGATCGAGCTCCAGCATCGCGCGCTTCACGAGGTCGGCCGCGGAGCCCTGAATCGGCATGTTGATCGCCGCGCGCTCCGCCGCCATCGCCACCTGCCGGTTCCTCGAGACGAGGTCGGGCATGTAGCGCCGCCGCCCGAAGATCGACTCCACGAAGCCCTTCTTGCGTGCGCTCTCCAGCGTGCCCTCCACGTACCCGTTGATGCCGGGGAAGCGCTGGAAGTACCGCTCGATGATGCCCTTCGCTTCCTCCACGGGGATGTTGAGGCGCGTCGACAAGCCGTGCGCCGAGAGCCCGTACGCGATGCCGTAGTTCACCATCTTCGCCGCGCGGCGCTGGTCATCCGTTACCTCCGCGATCGGCACGCCGAAGACCTCGGCGGCGGTGCGCGCGTGCACGTCTGCGTCCTCCGCGAACGCCCGCACCAACCCCTCGTCACCGGAGATGTGCGCGAGGATCCGCAGCTCCACCTGCGAGTAGTCGGCCGACACCAGCGTCCACCCCGGCTCGGCGATGAAGGCCCGGCGAATCTGCCGGCCCAGCTCCGTGCGGATGGGGATGTTCTGCAGGTTCGGGTTGGTCGACGACAAGCGCCCGGTCGCCGCGGCCGCCTGATGGAACGTGGTGCGGATGCGCCCGTCGGCGGCGATCAGCGTCGGCAGCGTGTCGAGGTACGTGCTCTTGAGCTTCGCCACGCTGCGGTACTCGATGATCGCGCGCGGCAGCGGGTGCTCCTCCGCGAGCTTCTCCAGCACCTCGTGGTCGGTCGACGGCGCCGTCTTGTTCTTCTTGAGCACCGGGAGCTTCAGCTCGTCGTACAGCACCTGCGCGAGCTGCGGCGGCGACCCCACGTTGAACTCCCGGCCCGCGTGCCGGTACACGTCGGCGAGGAGCTGGCCGATCATCCCGTCGATCTGCGCCGAGACCTCGCTCAACACCCCGCGATCGATGAGCACCCCGGCGCGCTCCATGCGCGTGAGCACCGGCACCAGGGGGAACTCGAGCTCCTTCGCGAGCGGCGCCAGCCCGACGCCGTTCGCCTCCGTCCACAGGTCGTCGACCAGCCGGTCGATCGCGTCCGCCGACGCGCCGGCGATGTGCGCGAACTGCTCCACGGTGACCGTCTCCTTGCCGCGCACCGGCAGCTCCGCGCGCAGCCGCTCGCGCGCGAGGTCCGCCAACGCGTGCTCCTTGCGCGACGGGTTCAACAGGTACGAGAGCAGCTCGATGTCGGTGTGCAGCGTCACGCCGTCGATGCCGATGGAGTGCAGCAGGTGCAGCAGCGCCTTGCCGTCGTGCGCCTCCACCTCGAGGCCCGCGCGCTCCAGCGCCGGCTTGAGCAACCGGGTGATGGCCGCGGCGCCGATCTCCTTCACCACGAGGTACGCGCACATCTCACCGCTCACCACGCCGAGCCCCGACAGCTCCGCCGAGTGCGGCTCGCCGTCGAACACCGGCACCAACGCCACGCGCGCGCCGAAACCGGCCACCAGCGTCTCGAGCCCCGCCTCGTCACGCACGAGGGTCGCCTGCTGTCGAAGCGGCGTGGGCGGCGCGGAGGGCAGCTCCTGGTTGAGCCGGTAGAACTCCAGCTCGGTGAACATGGTGCGCGCCTCGGCCTGCCTGATGCCCTTCACCACGAAGTCGGCCGGCTCGCCGGGCACCGGGAGATCTTCGCGGAAGGTGACCAGCTGCAGCGCGCGCTGCAGTTGCTCGAGGTGCGTCTTGATCGCCTCGCGGATCTTCGGCTTCGCGATCTCATCGGCGCGCGCCATCACCTGGTCGACCGTGCCGAACTGGTTCAGCAGATCCGCCGCGGTCTTCGGGCCCACGCCCGGCACCTTGGGGATGTTGTCGATCGCGTCACCGACCAGCGCCTGGTAGTCGCGCATCTGAGACGGCTTCACCCCGAAGCGCTCCAACGCGTCGGCCTCGGTGATGGGCTTGTCCTTCATCGGGTCGTAGATGCGCACGCCCGGCTTCAGCAGCTGGAGGAAGTCCTTGTCGCTGGTGATGATCTCCACCTCGAAGCCCGCCTTCAGCGCGCGCCCCGCGAGCGTGGCGATGACGTCGTCCGCTTCCCAGCCGGGCTCCTCGGCGATCGGCACCTGCAGCACGTCGGCGATCTTCCTGATCAGCGCGAACTGCGAGACGAGATCATCGGGCGGCGCTTCGCGGTTGGCCTTGTACTGCGGGTCGATCGCCAGGCGGCCCTTGCGGCTGTCGCGATCGAAGCAGAGCGCGAGGTGCGTCGGCGCGCGCTCACGCATCAACTTCAGCACCATGCGCGTGAAGCCCAGCACCGCGTTGGTGGGCTGGCCCTTGCTCGTCGTGAGCGGCGGGAGCGCGTGGTACGCGCGGAAGATCAGGCCCGACGCGTCGATCAACGTGAGCGTCTGCGGGCCGCTGGGTGGAAGCGGCGCCGCGGGAGCCGGAGGTGGAGCGGAGATGCTGCCGAACAAGTCACCCTGCTGCGAGGCCATGCGGCCTAGGTAGCACGGGCGCTTTAGTTGCAGCCTTCCTTCTCCATCTCCTCTTCGATCTTCTCCTTGAAGCCGTCGCCATCGACCGCGAAGTCGAGCGCCGCCTGCAACTGCGTGCAGGAGTTGGCGCTGTTGAACGCCTGATCAGCGCGCTTGGTGCAGACGTTGGTGAGCGACTTGAGCAGGTCGATGTTGCTGCGCGAGAACGTCGCGCCCAGCTTCCACATCTTGCATGCGGCGCGGTAGTCCTTGCGCTCCTGCAGCGCGCGGCCCTTGTCGTAGGCCGTGCGGCTCATGGTGTCGACGATGGTCCGGCGGATGAACGAGGTGCGCTTCTCGAGCTCCCGCTTCTTCTCCTCGGCCGGCATGGTGGCCGCCTTGTCACCCAGCACCAGCCGCTCGTCGATCGACAACGACTTGAGGAACGGGGCCTCCGCGCGCTCGGGGTGCTCGTTGGTGATCTCCGTCGTGCCGTTCTCGTAGAAGTTGATCGCCTGGTTGATGTCGCGCTGCAGCGCCCTCGCCTGCTCGTGGTACTGCGCCTTGTTCACGTTCTCGAGGATCTTCTGCAGCGGCACCGGCGCCTCGGGGAACTTGCCGTCGTAATAGAGCGTCAACGCGCGGCCCAACTCCGGCTCGGCGAAGCGCTTCACCAGCTCTGCCTTGGCGGCCTTCGCCGGGTCAGGCGGCGGCGGCGGCGGGCGGAACGCGGGGATCTCCGGGCACAACCACATCGGCTCGTTCGGCATCAGCTTCGCGCGCGCCTTGAGGAAGTTGACGTACAGCGGCTCCGACGGGCGCCAGTCGGTCTTCAGGTTCAAACGGCCGTCGAGGTTCAGCTTGAAGAGCGCCGGCGGGTACAGCTCCTTCGGGTCGACGTTCTGACACCACAGCCGGGTCCACTCCTCACAGCTCTTGAGCGCGAACTCCCACTTGGCGTTCGAGGAGTAGCGCTTGCAGTCGGCCGCGTAGGCCTTCTTCACCTCTTCGACCGCGTCCTTCGAGGCGGCGAGCGTCTTCAGGAGGTAGCCCTCGCAGTCGCGCCCCACCTTCGCGAACGACCGCACCGCGTCTTCCATGTTGCCGGTGCTCGACAACTCGCGCCCACGGCTCAGGTTGTCCTCGCAGACCTTCAGCACCGAGATGCGCTTGAGCAGCGAGTTGGCCTCTTCGTGGATCGGCTCCAGCTCGAGCACCTTGTTGCAGGCGGCCTGCGCGCGGCCCCAGTCGGGCGCGCCGTGCTCGCTGTTCGAATACGTGCGGCACTCGGCGAGGAGATCTTCGATCTGCTCCTCCGGCGTACGCTCCGCCGCCGCGACCTTCTGCTTCTTGCCGGTCGCGAGCGGCACCGGGCGATTGTCGACCGGCGGCGGGTCGGCGGTCACCGCGCGCACGAAGAGCAGCAGCAACA
>CAMLFP010000292.1 GCA_946479335.1 uncultured Archangium sp. | reverse complement strand
GTGCTAACTCGCGCGGCCGTCATGAGTGATCTCCTCGACAACGACCCGCTCCGCGCCCGCCTCAAACGCCTCGAAGAACAGGCTGAACTCGGCGGCGGCGCCGACCGCATCGCCAAGCAGCACAAAGACGGCAAGCTCACCGCGCGCGAGCGCATCGACCTGCTGCTCGACCCGGGCTCGTTCACCGAGTTGGACAAGTTCGTCACCCACCGCGCCACCGACTTCGGCATGGGCGACAAGAAGATCCCCGGTGATGGCGTGGTGACCGGCTACGGCACCATCGAAGGCCGTCAGGTCTTCGTCTTCGCGCAGGACTTCACCGTCTTCGGCGGCTCGCTGTCGGGCGCGTACGCGCAGAAGATCTGCAAGGTGATGGACATGGCAACCCGCGTGGGCGCGCCCATCATCGGCCTCAACGACTCCGGCGGCGCGCGCATCCAGGAAGGCGTCGAGTCGCTCGCGGGCTACGCCGACATCTTCCTGCGCAACACGCTGGCGTCGGGCGTGGTGCCGCAGCTCTCGCTCATCCTCGGGCCGTGCGCGGGTGGCGCCGTGTACTCGCCGGCCATCACCGACTTCATCCTGATGACCAGGCAGAGCAGCTACATGTTCATCACCGGCCCCGACGTCATCAAGACGGTGACGCACGAGGAGGTGACGAAGGACGCGCTCGGCGGCGCCAACGCGCACAACCAGAAGTCGGGCGTCGCGCACTTCGCCGCGGAGAACGAGCACGCGGCCATCGCCATGACCCGCGAGCTGCTCTCGTACATCCCGTCGAACAACGCCGACGATGCGCCGCTGGGCCCCACCGACGACCCGGTCGACCGCAAGGACGAGGCGCTGGCGACGCTGGTGCCGACCAACCCCAACAAGCCCTACGACATCCGCGACATCATCAAGAAGGTCGTCGACCACAAACACTTCTTCGAGGTGCAGGAGCACTACGCGAAGAACATCGTCATCGGCTTCGCGCGCCTGAACGGCCGCAGCGTGGGCATCGTGGGAAACAACCCGGCGGTGCTCGCGGGCTGCCTCGACATCGACGCGTCGGTGAAGGCCGCGCGCTTCGTGCGCTTCTGCGACTGCTTCAACATCCCCCTCGTGACGCTGGTCGACGTGCCCGGCTTCCTCCCCGGCACCACGCAGGAGTGGGGCGGCATCATCAAGCACGGCGCCAAGCTGCTCTATGCGTACGCCGAGGCCACGGTGCCCAAGGTGACGCTCATCACGCGCAAGGCCTACGGCGGTGCGTACGACGTGATGGCGAGCAAGCACATCCGCGCCGACATCAACTACGCGTACCCCACCGCGGAGATCGCGGTGATGGGCCCCGAGGGCGCGGTGAACATCATCTTCCGCAAGGAGATCGAGGGCGCCTCCGACGCGAAGGCCGAGAAGGACCGGCTGGTGGCCGACTACCGCGAGAAGTTCGCCAACCCCTTCAAGGCCGCGGAGCTCGGGTACATCGACGAGGTCATCCGCCCGGAGGAGACGCGCAACAAGCTCATCCGCGCGCTGGAGATGCTCAAGGACAAGCGGCAGGAGAACCTCCCGCGCAAGCACGGCAACATTCCGCTCTGAGGCATGTCGCGGCCTGCGCGCAACTGGCTGCTCGTGGCGCTGGTGGTGGTGGTCGGCGTGGCCGTAGCGCCGCGCCTGCCTGACGCGCTCGTGTGGGCGCTCGCGGGCGTTGCGCTGGTGGTGATGGTGGCGGCGTTGAGCGTCACCGCCGACTTCCGCGCCGCGCGCGCTCTCTTCGCGAAGAAGCGCTTCGACGACGCCGCGGTGCGGCTGGCGGGGTTCGAGAAGTCACTCTCCGCGCCGTGGCGGGCGCGCCTCGCGGGGCTGGCCGTGGGCGTCTACACCTCGAACGCGCTGGCCGCCGCGCGCAACACGCTGGGCGCGGTGCGGTTGGAGCAGGGCAAGTTCGACGAGGCGCAGGCGCACTTCGACGCCGCGTTGAAGCTCGACGCGCAGTACGCGTTGCCGTGGGCGAACAAGGCGCTGCTGGCGAAGAAGCGCGGAGAAGACTTCTCTGAAGCGCGCAACCGTGCGGTTGCATTGGGCGCGAAGGCGAAGGCGCTCGACGCGCTGTTGAGCGCTGCGTGACCTCCGCCTGAATTCCCCGACGGCGCGACTCACCGAGCGCGAAGCGCGAACTCGAGGCCCGCGCGCACGGCGACGGCCTGCGCTTCGTTGCACTGCTCCGGCGTCGCGCGCGGGCTGTCGGGGTAGACTTCGGTGGTGGTGGTGAAGCGCGCGCCCGTCAACCCCGCGCACAACCCCAGCTGCAGCACCTCGTACGCGATGACGCCGCGGCTCACGACGGGCTCCTCGATGAGCTGGCCGTGCGCGTCGGGCTCCGCGATGTGCGTCACGCCCTCGACCGCCTTGATGATGGCCTTCTGGAACTCCGGCTGCGGGTTCTTCGCGTCGTCGACCAGGTAGAACCCGTCGGGGATGACGCCCGGCGTGGAGTCTTTCCCATCGCGCGCGGCGAGCGACGGGCGGAACACCGTCTCGTCGGTGTCGGTCGTCTCGTGGAGGTCGATGTGCATCAGGAACCTGCCGCGCAACGGCGCGATGAAGGCCATCAACTGCCGCGCCTCCGGCGTGGTGCCGCCGGCCTTGAAGGAGCGGTTGGGGTCGAGGGCGTCGGGGTTCCACCGGTGGATGCGCTCGTACCCCCACGGGCTCACGCACGGCGCGATGAGCAGGTTCACCTTGCCGGCGAAGGCCTGCGCGTCACGCGCGGCGAAGAGCAGCGCGCCGTGCACGCCGCTGGTCTCGTAGCCGTGCACGCCGCCGGTCACCATCGCGATGGGGAGCGCGTCGTCCCACGGGCGGCTCTTGAGCAGCACCAGCGGGTAGGTGCCGTCAGGCGCGTAGTCCAGCGCGCCGTAGACGATGAGGTCGAAGTCGCGCTCCAGCGGCTTCACCTTCGAGAGCACCTCGTCGGCGTAGCTGCGCAGCTTCTTCTGCGACGCGCGCCACTGTGCTCGCTCGGGGGCGCCCCACGGAGTGCCGGGTGTACCGATGGGGAAGGGGGCTTCACTCACTGACGACATGCGCGCCGCTCTACCGCAGAACGCGAACATGGAGGCGGGTGTCGTCGCGCCGGTATGGTGCGCCGCATGAGCCCTCGCGCGGTGCAGCTGGAGTTGCTGGAAGGCGAGGCGCTCTACCGCCGCGTGGTGCTGGAGAAGCTGCGGGCCGCGCGCGAGTCGGTGCTCATCGCCACGGCGAACGTGAAGGCCATGCTGGTCGAGCTCCCCGGCGGCGCCTTCAAGCCGGTGGCGGACCTGTTCGCGCAGCTCTCGAAGCGCGGCGTGGAGCTCCGGTTGTTGCACGCGGAGCTGCCGAGCCGGCCCTTCCGCGCGGCGTTCGACAAACACCAGCGCCTCACCTCCGGCGGGCTCGCGCTGAAGATCTGCCCGCGCGTGCACTTCAAGGCCGTGGTGATTGACGGCGCGTGGGCGTACCTCGGCAGCGCGAACCTCACCGGCGCGGGTCTCGGTGTGAAGGGCGCCGACGTGCGCAACTTCGAGCTCGGCGTCGTCACCGAAGACTTCGAGACCATCGACGCGGTCACCTCCCTCTTCGACGCGGTGTGGAGCGGCGCGCCCTGCCGGACCTGCCGACTCCATGACGTGTGCCCCGACCCCATCGGCCCGGGCCCCGCGAAGAAGCGGAAGAAGAAGTCATCGGTGGAAGGCGTCACGCTGGGGCAGGCGCGACGGCTCGGCCGGCGTTAAGTTCGCCGCATGCAGTCAGGGGAGTTCTTCAGTCAGCTGCGCGCACACCTGAGGGAGCAGCCGTCGAAGTCGTTCGAAGCCCCGAACCTCAAGCTGCGCGAAGCCGCCGTGCTGGCGCCGTTGTTCTGGAGAGACGGCGAACCCTTCGCGTACCTCACGCGCCGCCCGATGACGCTGCGCAAGCACCCCGGGCAGATCTCCTTCCCCGGCGGGGGCCGCGAGCCGGCCGACGTGACGCCGCTGCACACCGCGCTGCGCGAGACGCACGAAGAGCTCGGCATCCCCCCCGGCGCGGTGGAGGTGCTGGGCGCGCTCGGCGCGATGCCCACCATCACCTCGTACTGGGTGACGCCCTTCGTCGGCGTGGTGCCGGCCGATGTGCCGCTGGCGCCCAACCCCGGTGAAATCGACGCGGTGCTGGCGGCGCCCCTGTGGCGGCTCCGCCTCGAGCAGCGCGAGTTCTACGGCGCGCCGCGCGACGCCTATGTCTGGGGCGACGGCCACGACGCGGTGTGGGGCGCCACCTTCCGCATGCTGGAGCAGTTGATGCAGCACGTACGCGCGGTCGGCACCTGAGGCGGCGCAAGATTTCGATGTCAGCGAACCACGTGCGTGCGCGGCGAGAGCTGTGCAACAGTCACGCTTCAGTACGGGGGAACTCCAGTGGCACGCCACGCAGCGCTCGTCAGCGAGCTGGAATCGACGGTCGGCGACAACGCGGTCCGCGTGGTGGTGGTGCACGCCGCGCGCGGCTCCGGCGTCAGTCACGTGCTGCGCGCGTTCGTCGAGGAGGTGCGCGGCTGGGGCCATCGCGCCGAGTACACCGACGCCGAGGTGGTGGGCGTGCAGCCGGGCGGCGGTGTCGACGCGCTGCTGCGGGCGCGGCTCAAGCTGACGCCGGGCGCGACCGCCGACGAGGTGCTGGCGGCCATCGACCAGGACCAGGGCATCGAGCCGTTGGCGCGCGAGTTCCTCGCCGGGGCGTTGGGCGTGCAGCGCGACGACTTCGTCACCGCCCGCCTCGACGCGCGCAGCCGCTGGGAGGGCGCGCTCAGCGAGGTCGGCCGCTGGCTGGGGCAGGGCGAGGGCGCGTTCGCGTGGGTCATCGACGAGGCGGTGGCGCTCGACGCGGAGTCGCTGGGCCTCGTGCACTGGCTGGCGCAGAGCGCGCGCTTCCCCGGGGTGGTGGTGCTCTCGCTGCGCGACGAAGAGCGCGCGGTCTTCGAGTCGCGCGTGAAGGCGCTGCGCATGTCGGGCCGCTTCCGCGAACTGGCCGCGCCGCCTCCGGAGCCCGAGGCGCTGGAGCGCGAGTTCCCCCACACGTGGCGCCTCGCGCGCGGCCTGCCGTTGACGGCGAGGCTGCTGCAACAGGTGCCGCGCGACTTCGTGTTGCCGGTGTCGTTGGACACGGCGCTGCGCGAGCTGCACGTGGGGTTGAGCGCGGTCGAGCGGCAGGTGGTGGGCTGCTTGAGCTGCGCGGGTGGCCGGCTCCCGATGGACGCGCTCGACGCGGTGCTGGGCGGCCCGCAGCGCGCGGTGGTGCTGGAGCTGGAGCAACGGCTGCTGGTGCGCCGCGCGCCCACCGAGCGCAACGGCGGCGCTGATGAGGTGTGGCTGCGCTTCCCCACCGCGGCGCCGCCCGCAGAGCCGCAGCGCACCCGCGTGTGGACCATCGCCTTGCGGACCTGGGCCGAGGAGAAGCTGACCCACGCGCCGCGGCCCGCGTACCAGGCGCTGCTGTTGCCGCTCATCATCCGCGGGGCTGAAGTGGTGGGCGACTCGACGCGCGCCAGCTTCGCGTGGGAGCTGTCGTCGCGCACCAGCGGCGCGGTGTACGGGCTGCGCCGCGCGGAGAGCACCGCGCTCGGGGTGCGGCGGCTGGTGCTCTCGCGCATGTTGGCGGAAGACGAGCTCTCGCGCGGTGAGGCCGCGCAGGCGGTGAAGACGGTGCAGGCCGCGTTCCGCCTCGCGGCGCCGCCGCTGTGGGGCGTGCGCGACGTCGACCCGGTGGTGCTGCGCGCCATCAGCGAAGAGCTGGAGCGCTGGGACACGCTGACCAACGAGGAGGCCGCGCTGGCGCTGGAGCTGACGCGCGCCGCGGCGCACGCGCGGCTGGGGCAGCTCGATGACGCGCGCCGCGCCTTCTTCTCGGTGCAGCAGCGCCTGGAGCTGCTCGCGCCGGGCTCGGCGGTGACCGCGCTGTGGCTCAAGCTGGGGCACGCGTGGGCGTCGTTCTGTCTCACCACGCAGGGTGACGCGGCGCAGGCGGTGCGCATCTGCGACGTGGTGCGCGCGCGCGTCGGCGCCGAGGCCTTGCAGCGCAGCTCGCAGGCGGTGCCTTTCCTCCGCGTGGAGCAGCTCGCGCAGGCCAGCAGCGACAGCACCCAGGCGCGGCGGCTGGCCGACGAGTTGATCGAGCTGACGCGCGCCCGCGGCGACGCGCGCGAGGAGTGCGTGGCGTGGAGCGCCCGGGCGGCGCTGCACCTGCGCGACGGCGCGGCGCGGGCGGCGCGTGACGGCTTCGAGCGCAGCCTGGAGCTGGCGCGGCGCATCGGCTTCCGCCGGCGCGAGGCGCGGGCGATGCACTCGCTGGGGCTGACGCTGGCGCACCTCGGCGAGTACGGCACGTCGCTGGCGGCGCAGGAGCGCTACATCGCGCTTTCGGAGCAGCTCTCGCACCACGAGGCGCGCGCGTGGGGCCCCGCCGGCATGGCGCTGGTCTACGTGCAGCAGCTCGACGTGCACCGCGCGGAGCTGGCCCTCACCCGCGCGCGCAAGGCCGCGGAGGAGAGCAACTGGCCCGCGCTCCTGGCGTGGACGCGCCACCTCGCGGGGTTGCTCAAGCTGCTGCGGCACCTGGAGCGCAAGGACACCCTGCAGCTGAGCCTCGCGCGCGCCGACTTCCTCGCGAGCCTCGACCTGCTCGAAGACCACAAGCTGGGCTGGTCGGAGGCGCTGGACCCGGCCGAGCCCGCCGCGTGTCTCGGGCTGACCTGGCTGTGCGCGGGCAATACGAAGCAGGCGGCCTCCGCGCTGCCGCGCGCGCGCGGGTGGGCGAAGGCCAGCGCGCACAGCGCCCGGGTGGTCGACGCGCTGCAGGCGCTGGTGCAGCACGAGCCTCCGGAGGCCGCGGTGCGGTGGTTCGACGCGTCGGGCTGCGTGCGCTCGGCGGAGCTGTGGCGGCGCGTCTCGGCGCACCTCGACCTCGCGGTGCCGGCCATCGAAGACGAGCAAGCCAGGCTCTAGCGGGTTACACGGCGCCCCGTGAGCCAACGTGTGACCATTCCTCTCCGTGAGCGACCCATCGACTGGGTGTTGCTCGGCTTCTTCCTCATCAACCTCGGGTTCATCACGTACATCGTCGACCTCGA
>CAMLFP010000291.1 GCA_946479335.1 uncultured Archangium sp. | reverse complement strand
CCCCGGGCCGCACTCGTCGGAGCTGAAGCACGGGCAGTCGGTCATCACCGCGCAGCTCCCACCGTCCCAGAGTGAGGAGAGCGAGCCGCCGTCGGGGTACGTGCCGAGACCGCCGTCGCTCGCGGTGCCGCCGCCGGTTGCGGAGCCGCCGCCCGTCGTGGTGCCACCGCCCGTCGCGGTGCCGCCTCCCGTCGCCGTGCCGCCGCCCGTCGCGGTGCCGCCCCCGGTTACGGAGCCGCCGCCGCCACCCGCGCCACCGCCATCGGGCGCGGTGACGCATGCGCCGGCGGTGCATGACGAGTGAAGGGGAAAGCAGTTGGTGCACGACGCGCCGCCGACGCCGCACTCCGTGAGCGCCGTACCTCCCTGGCACTGGCCCTGCGCGTCGCAGCACCCGGCGCAGTTGGTGGCGTCGCATGCCGTCGCGGAGCCGCCGCCACCACCCGCGCCGCCCCCGTCCGGCGCGGGGACGCATGCGCCGGCGGTGCACGACGAGTGAAGGAGGAGGCAGTTGCTGCACGAGGCGCCGCCTGCGCCGCACTCCGTGAGCGCTGTCCCTCCCTGGCACTGGCCCTGGGCGTCGCAGCACCCCGCGCAGGTGGTGGCGTCGCAGGCCGTCGCGGAGCCGCCGCCCGTCGCCGTGCAGTTCGTCGCGTTGCATTCGGAGGTGCGGTCACAGCTCACGGCGGTGATCAGCAGGAGTGCGAGCAGCGAGAGCGAGAGGCGCATGGCGGCGCGTCTACTACGCCCACCTCTGCGCGGGCGCCGGCTCGTCGTTGTGCTCCGCGAGCGTCGTTGGGTCGGCGCTTCACGCCAGTGCGCCGCGCGCACGACTTTTTCCGCGCATTTTCCCCTGAATTTCGGGTTGGGGCGCGCTGCGACGCTGCGCCTGACCGCGCTCAGAACAGTCGTGTCACGCCGCCGGGTCATCGGGGCAACTCGACCGGCGGAGCGCCGGTGCACCAGCACACATTTCCACGCTGCAACGAGTCTTCACGTCGGCAACCCGCGGGGCGTCGTCGCGAGAATTTTTCTGCAGCGCGCAGTGAAAGGAACCCCGCCATGAAGCTCTCCTCCGTCCGTCCCGCCTCCACCGCCTCCGTCACCACCCGCCCCGCGAAGTCGACCACCACGAGCACCACGCGCTCCGGCGCGCGCCCGGTCGATGGCTTCGAGCCCGCGGCGCGCAGCACGAAGGGCTACAACCTCACCAACCACGGCGGGAAGGTGCTCTCGGCGCCGCAGTTCCAGCCCATCTACCTCGGCGACTACTGGAAGAGCGCCGCCGGCGCGAAGGACCGCGCGTACAACGACGCCTTCGCGAAGGACCTGGTGACGGGCAACCACGAGGCGCTGCTCAAGCAGTACGGCGTGGGCTCCGGCAGCTTCTCGCCGTCGGCGGTGGTCAGCGGCAAGGCGCCGCGCACCGTGACCGAGGCCGACGTGGTGAAGCTGGTGAAGCAGCAGATTGCGTCCGGCGCGGTGAAGGACGGCGCGCAGACGGTGCACATGGTGCTGCTGCCTCCCGGCACCGTGCTGAAGGACGGCAGCGCCACCTCGAAGCAGGGGCTGGGCGGCTTCCACGGCAGCTACGTCGACGACAGCGGCAAGAGCGTCTACTTCGGCGTCATCTGCTACTCGAAGGGCAGCAACGGCATCGACTTCACCGGCGTCGGGCGCGACAACGTCACCATCACCGAGTCGCACGAGTTCGACGAAGCGGCCACCGACCCCGACGTCCAGACCGGGAAGCTCGGCTGGTACAACGCGAGGTACGGAGAGATCGGCGACCTCGCGGTGAACTCCGGCCTGGTGCCGCTGGCGCAGGCCTACGCGAAGGACAGCGGCGGCTTCGACGTGCAGGTCGAGTGGAGCAACAAAGACGGCAAGTTCCTCCCCGGCACGTGACGCGCGCCGCGTTCCGCTAAGCTGCGCGCTGCCAGAGCACTGGGGGGCAGCGCGTGATGCAGCCGCACGAGACAACCGCCGCGGAGCCGCACGAGCTGCTGACGGTCTTCGCGCGCCACGGCTTCGTCTTCAACGCGACGCTGCACGAGATGCTCAACGAGCACTTCACGCACCACACCGAGCGGCGTGGCTGCGGCTTCACGCAGGCGACGCGGCACCTCGCGGTGTTGGTGAACCTCCCGCCGGAGCAGCGCCGCGACGCCATCACCAAGCTCTTCCCCGCGACGGCGCGGGTGGTGACGCGCGAGGGGCTGCCGCCGGCGTTGCGCGAGGCGGTGCGTCGCGTGCCGGAGTCGCTCGCCCGCGAGGAGAGCCGGGTGTTCGCCGCGCTGGTGTGTGACCTCGTCGCGCCCCCGGAGCTGGAGGCTTCGCTGCCGCAGCTCGCGCCGTGCTTCGACGCGTTGAAGATGGGCACCTGCCCGCTGGCGGAGAAGTACTTCCTGGAGATCGCCGACGGGCACGTGCGCCACGGCGGCCGCGCCAACGTCTTTGTGGCCGACGACGGGCGGCCGCTGCTGCTCGAGAAGCGCAAGCTGGGTGACGACCACTCGTGCATCAACGTGCAGCCAGTGGTGCTCAACGGCGTGCGGCTGCCGCCGGGGTGCCTCATCGGGGTCAAGCGCGCCGACGAGCTCCCCGCGCGACGCAACCGCGCGCTCCCGGGCGAGGTCATCGCCGTGTCGAGCTGCGAGGGCTTCCGGCTGTTGCGCCTCACCACCCTCGCCATCTCTCCGGAGCACCGGCAGCGCGCCTTCACCGTGCACTTCAAGGCGCAGCTCGACGCGGGCCTCTACGCGCCGGGGAAGACCACCATCGCGCAGCTGCGCCGCGTCGCCGAGGAGCAGCTCTGAAGAAGCCCACCCTCAAGGTGATGTTCTCCGCCGACATGGTGGCGGACTCGGGGCGCCCGGTGTCGCCCAGCGCGCACAAGCCGCAGGTCGTCGCCGATGCGTTACGGGCGTCGGGCTGGCCCATCGAGTTCGTCGCGCCACAGCCGACGTCGGTCGATGACTTCTGTCGCGTGCATGACGCCGCCTTCGTGGAAGACGTGCTGCAGCTGCGCCGCGCGAACGGGTTCGGCTCGGTGTCGTTCTCGGTGGCGCGCTCGCTGCCGTACACCACGGGCGCCTGCTACGGCTCGGCCATCGTGGCGCTGAAGGAGGGCATCAGCGCGTCGCTGACCTCGGGCTTCCACCACGCCGGCCCGCGCGGCGGTCGCGCCTTCTGTACCTTCAATGGCCTGATGGTGGCCACCGCGCAGCTGCTCGCGGAGGAGCGCGTGGCGCAGGTGGCCATCGTCGATTGCGACTACCACTACGGCGACGGCACGCAGGCCATCATCGACGCAGGGCACTTCGCAGACCGCGTGCAGCACCTCACGTTCGGCAAGACGTACCGCCGGCGCGAGCAGGCCGACGCGTACCTCGAGGAGATTCACCGGCTGCGCGCGCGCTTCACCGAGCGACGGCCCGACCTCATCCTCTACCAGGCCGGCGCGGACCCCCACGTCGACGACCCGTTGGGCGGGATGCTCACCACCGAGCAGTTGCGACTCCGAGACCGCGAGGTGCTGACGATGGCGCGCGACCTCGAGCTCCCGCTCACGTGGAACCTCGCGGGCGGGTACCAGGTCGAGGCGGACGGCTCGATCCCGCGCGTGGTGGAGCTGCACCTCAACACCTTCGCCGAGGCGCTGCGGATCTGGGGCCTGGTGCCGGAGGTGGATCGCCCGGCGCCTTGACGGCAACCCACGCGCTCAAGGGAGACGCTCACATGCAGAAGCGCCATGTCGCGGTGTTGATGACGTTGTCGTGCGGGCTGGCGTGCGGCGGCGGAGACCCCGTGGAGCGCGACGTCACCGGCAACTATGCCATCCGCTACGACGACCAGCTGCGCCTGCAGTTGAACGTGGGCGGCGCGATTCGCGAGGTGACGATGAACGGGTACGGCGGCGTCGCCGACTTCGGCGTCATCAACGGCGCGCCGGTGACGTTGGACCTCACCGACTTCTGCGCGAAGCCGGAGGTGCAGTGCCCGAGCGAGCTCCTGTGGTCGAAGGTGGCGGTCGACCAGCCCGACCTCGCGCGCGGCGCTGACCTGCAGACGCTGGTGGTCATCGACAACGAGCAGCGCACGTTCGACGCCGGCGTGCGCGCGCCCGCGGTGGCGGGCCTCATCGACCACGCGAACAATGACCGCTTCATCCTCGGGCTCGGTGCGGAGGCGGGCGTCAATGGCAACTGCGCCGCGTTGGGCATCTCGCTGGCGGGCGGGCGCTTCTCGCGCGTCGGTGAGCGCGAGGTCACCTCGCTCGAGCCGCGCACGCAGAAGGGCAGGCCGTGCGCGTTCGACGCGGGCGTCGACGCTGATGCAGGCGCGCTGCTCGCTGACGGTGGCGTCGATTGTTCGCTGGTGGAGGTGACGAAGCTCGTCGCGCCGGAGGGCGCCGCGGTGAACGGCGTGAAGGACGGCACGGTCTTCGTCGGCTGGGCGGGCGGCTGCGCCTTCGGCCCCGCGCTGGTGGGCGCGACGTTGACGCTGCAGACCGGCTTCACCGGCACGCGCACCGGCGACTTCGATCCGCCTCCGTACACGCCGGCCGAGGTGGTGGTGCCCGACGGTGGCTTCGACGCCGAGACCTCGGTCGACGCCGGCCCGTGATTCAGCTCGGGTCGAGCAGCACCAGTTTTCCGCAGCGGCTCCAGCGCAGCAGCTGGTCTTGCGGTTGACCCTTCGGCCGGTCTTCGCGGACCACGTCGAAGGGCACCTCGCGCGACGCGGGGCGGCCGCCGAGGCGTGCCCAGGGCACCCGGAGCTCCGCTTCCCACTCTTCATCGTCGTCGCTCGCGTCGTTCAGCGTGCCGTCGGCCATGGTCTTCGCCACGACGCCGTCGCACGCGGTGGCGGGCTGGCAGTCGACCTTGCCATCGGGTGACACGCGCACGCGCAGCGCGAGGTCACCCAGCTCGACGCGCATCACGTCGCGCGAGGTCTCGTCTTCGTCGGCGGCGTAGAGCGCGACATAGAGCGCGTCGTCGTCCCACACGGCGCGCGCTTCGGTGTGCGCCACCATCGCCTTCTCGTCGCGCGCGCCCTTCAACGTGCCGCTGGGCATCGCGTCGCTCCACGCGTCGTCGTCGAGCTCTCCGTCGACCTTGATGGGCGTCGCCACGCGGCTGGCGTTGAACACGCGCGGCGTGCACGGCGCGACGGGCGGAGGCGGCGCCGGCTTCTCGCGCGAACACGACACGGCCAGCAACAACACGAGGTACCTCACGGCGCGGGCGCTCCCTTCTTGAAGGTCTTCCGCGCGGAACCGAGCACCAGCCACGCCAGCGTCGCGCCCACCAGCAGCCCCGACACGTAGCGGTTGTGCAGCAACAGCTGCGTCAGCCACTCACCGTTGTGCAGCATCACCAGCCACTCCTTCACGTCTTTCGAGTACCAGCCGGCGCGATCGTCGAGCGGCCGGAGGTACAGCAACAGCCCGGTGACGGCGGTGAAGACGAACTGCACGGTCGCGACGCGGGTGAACCACAGCTTCAACGTCTTCATGGCGTCAGCG
The DNA here is from genome assembly GCA_946479335.1 of uncultured Archangium sp. Next base: position 1,612 of record CAMLFP010000291.1, on the reverse strand, counting down.
TGTAGTGGCTCACGGGCTGGCCGGTGGCGGCGCTGTACTGCGTGACGCGGAAGGTGCCGTTCGGTTGCTGCTCGATGGTGGCGTACCCGTGCACGCCGCTGCCGGTGATGGGCGCGCCGCCGAGGCCTTCGACCAGCTGCTTGCCGGAGTGCGAGTACGTGTGGACGTGGCCGACCAGCAGCATGGTGTACGGGTGGCTGGCGAGCAGCGCGTCCATGTCGGCGCCGCACGGGGCGTCGGTGCCGCGCGGCTCGTGACGCGCCACGAAGGTATACGTGGTGGGCTTCTCGAGCTGGTTCTGCAGCCACGTCTTCTGCGCGGCGCTCCACGCGTTGCAGGCGACGATGAGGAACTTGGCGGTCCACTTCTCGTGCGTGTTGTCGACGTGAATCGCGTAGTACGGCTTGGTGCGCCCCAGCGGGGTGATCAGGTGATCAAGGTACGCCTGCATGTTGGTGGTGATGTTGGTGGCGCAGTTGCTGGTCGACGGCCCCGTGCACTCGTGGTTGCCCATCGCGCCGAACACCGGACCCGAGAAGTGGTTGCGCGCGGAGATGTACTTGTTGAGCTGCACGTTGCCGTTGTTGGTGCCGGCCTTCGCGAACATGTAGTCGCCGGTGGCCACCACGAACTGCGGCCGCGGGTTCATCGCCTGGATGTCGTCGTAGATCTTCGTGATGGTGGCCGTCGGGTAGCCGGCGTTGTCGTTGGTGACGGGCGGGCGCGTGTCGCCCATCACCGCGAAGAAGAGGTGCCCGACATAGCCGCCGTCGTTGCCGACGCCCGCGGGGTGCGTGACGCCCGCGTCGACGTGGCCCGCATCGGGGAGCCCCGCGTCGAAGCTCCCGGCGTCGGGCGTGCCCGCGTCGGCGCACGCGGAGGGCAGCGTGTGACACAGGCACGCGTCGCGGCCGCAAGACCAACCCGCGTAGCAACCGTTCGCCTGGCAGTCGGGGTCGCCGGGGTCGCACGCGGTGCAGCACGAGGCCACGTCGGGCGCGTCGTACGAAGCGCACGCGCCGCCGTCGCCGGGGTCGACCTCCGTGCCGCCGTCGTCGTCAGGCGTGTTGCACGCGCCGGAGAGCACGTCGCACACCGTGCCGTCAGCGCACGCCCCGCAGCCCTGGTCGCCACACGTGCCGCTTGCCGGCGCGCAGACGTGCACCTCGCTCCCGTCGTCGGCCACCGACGCGACGCAGAGCTCGCCCTCGTCGCAGTCGGCCGCCGAGGTGCAATGCGCGCCGCAGAAGTCGCTGCCCGCGTACTGCGCGCATGACGCGTTCGCGCCGCACTCGTCGGAGGTCAGGCACTCCAGACAGGTGACCGGCCCGGTGGACGCGTCGGGCACGTCGACGGCGTCGAGGTGGTGACACGCGGTGAAGCCAAGCGTCGCGAGGAGGAGCGCTCTCGAGGTGAGGGACATGGCCGACACCTATGGCGACCGTCGTCGCACCTGAAAGGCCCGGAGTGCCCCGCGTCACCCGCGCGCGTCAGTTGCAATGCGACTAAGTGACCCACGCATGAAGCCGGTGTTCAGCGCGTGCCCGATCTGCGGCAGCGCGCAGCGTGAAGAGAAGATCCGCTTCGAGGAGCTGGTCTTCGTGCGCTGCGT
>CAMLFP010000290.1 GCA_946479335.1 uncultured Archangium sp. | reverse complement strand
GCCTCGGCCGACGACTCGCCGCGCGCCTTCTTCGCCGCCTGGTACGACTGCACCTTCTTCATCCGCTTGCGGATGATCTCCCGCTTCAGCGACGAGATGTGGTCGACGAACATGATGCCGTTCAGGTGGTCGGTCTCGTGCTGCACCGCGGTCGCCAGCAGACCCTCGCAGGTCAGCGTCTGCGACTGGCCCTGCTCGTCGAGGTAGCGCACCGTCACCTTCGCCGGGCGCTCCACGTCTTCGGCCTCGCCGGGCACCGAGAGGCAGCCCTCCTTGTAGACGAAGCTGCCTTCGACGCTGAGGATCTCCGGGTTCACCATCGCCACCGGCTTGAGCTCCGGCTGCTTCGACGAGGTGTCGAGCACGATGACGCGCTTCAACACGCCGATCTGCGGCGCCGCGAGGCCCACGCCGTCAGCCGCCGCCATCGACTCGAACATGTCCCTGATCAGCTCGCGCACGGAGTCATCGACCTGCGTCACGGGCTGGGCCTTCTGCTTCAGCGTGGGGTGGGGCCACACCAGGATTTCGCGAACCATACGTATTTCTCTTAACCGCTGTGGCGCGGTGCCGCAAAGCCCCTCAATCGAGCGGTGGGCTCAGGCGGCCCACTCGATGGCGTACACGCAGCCCACGTCGTCGAAGCGCAGCACCCGGCAGCGCACGCTCTTCGCGCCCGACACCTCCATGCCCCGGCGGATGACGCCGCGCAGGTTCTCGCGGAGCCGCCCCACCTCGTTGGTGTGGAGCTCGTAGGAGTTCGGCGCGAGCTCCATGAGGCGCGTCTCGCTGTAGTTGTTGCCGCTGCGCAGGCTGCGCTCGATGCGGCGGACGGCGCGCTTCGGGCCGATGAGCCGCAGCATCGCCGCCATGGCCGAGCCGACGACCGTGTCGAAGTAGCCTTGTGTCAGCGCGGCGCCGAGCAGCTCGAACGCCACGGCGGGGTCTTCTCCGGGGTGCAGCTCCTCGGCGGCGAGGGCGACGGCGGCGTCCCACGCGGTCAACGAGTAGCCGGGCTTGAGCGGCGCGCGCAGATTCACGCCCGCTTCATCGGCCAGCCGGTCCATCAGGCGCGGCGTGAGGCGCGGCTTGAGCGCGCGGAGGAAGAGACCCTCCACGGTCTGCGAGAAGACGAGGCGCTCCGGCAGGGGGACACCCATCAGTCGAGGAGGTGGCGCGCGTACTCGGCGCGGCGGCGGTCATCTTCGAGCGCGCGGGCGGCCTCTTCGAGCAACCGCGAGACGGTCTGCGCGCGCTGCTGCAGGCCCGCGTCGGGGTGGCCGGAGAAGCGCAGCGGGTCGAACTCCTGCGCGAGGCGCTGGTACGCGCGGCGCACGTCTTCGGCGCCCGCCACCCGCGGCAACCCGAGGATGGTGAAGTAGTCGGCGTCCTGCACCTCATCGAACTTGGCGTCGAGGCGGTTGATGTCGAGCTGCCCCGACGCCGACTCGGTCTTCCGCGTGCCGGGCTTCAAGTCGATGAGGCCCAGGTACTTCGCCACCAGCAGCGCACGGAACGCCGCGTCGGGCTTGAGGCCGGAGGCCAGCGAGAGGTCCTCCACCGTCGCCGCGCCGTCGACCCAGGTCAGCATCTTCCGCTCGCGCTCCGAGAAGCCCAGCGCGCGCAGGTCGAGCTCCGACTCGTTGGCCGTCGCCACCGCCTCGCCGCCGCCCAGCTTCTCGAGCAGCAGGTCGGGCGTCACCGCGCGGCGCAGCGACTCGGCCAGCATCGGCAGGGTGGGGCGCGGCACCGTCGCCAGCAGTGTCGCCGCCGACGGCGTCTCGTCGACCAGCCGGTAGTTGGAGTGCTCTTCGCAGAACGCATCGAGCGCCACCTGCTCGGTGTAGCGCTGCACCAGCGGCACCGATTCGATGTCGCGGATGAAGCCGCGCGCCTTGAGCGCGTCGAGCTGCTCCTTGGGCGTCGCCCCGCGGAAGCTGCGCAGCTCGGCTTCCTGCTTGCCGTCGATGAGGCCGTCGCGGCGCGCGCGCGTCAGCAGGTTCTCGTGGTCGAGGTTCGACTCCGCGGCGACGATCTGCCCGCGCTTGAAGAACAGGGTGCGCACGCCGCCCTCGACGCCGAGGTCGAGCCGCGTCTCGAGGTTCGCCAGCACCACGTGCGAGACGACGCGCGCGAGCCCATCGAGGCTCACCTTGCCGTGGCGCGCCAGCCCGACAGTGCGCTTCCCCGGGAGCTCCACCGGCATCACCTCCCGCGCCTCCAGCTCCTTCACGCGCTGCTTCTCCAGCGCCAGCTCGGGCTCCAGCGTCGCCACCCGCGTGCGGATGGCGTCCCGCTCCCGCGAGGTCTCCTCCATCAGCTCCGAGGTGTTGCTCAAGTCGGCGGTCAACGTCTCCACGCGCGCGCCCGACTCGTTGAGCTGCGCGCGGAGCGCTTCGAGCTGCGTCTCCGCGTCCGCCACCTGCGCCCGCGCCTGCGCCAGCTCGCCGGTCAGCCGCTCCAGCACCTCCTGCCGCTGCTGCATCGCGGTGGTGTGCGCGGCCTCGGCCTCCTCCATCCACCCGCGGAGCTGCTCCAGCTCGGTGGCGTGCGTGCGCTGGGCTTCGGCGAGCTGCTGCTCCAGCCGCGCCACCTGCGCGAGGTGCGCCTCGTCGACGTCGTGCGCGGTGCCGCGCAGCTCCTCCACCTCGATGTCGTGGCCGACGCGCAGCTCGTCCATCGCGGTGGTGAGCCGCAGCACCTCCGCGGCGTGGGCGGCGAGGTCGTTCTGCTGCGCGGCGATGCGCTGCTCGGCGTCTTCGAGGTAGCGCTGGAGCGTCTCTTCGGTCGCGGCGCGGGCGTGGCGCTCTGCTTCTTCCGCGCGCAGCTGCGCTTCGCTCTGGGCGCGGCTCTCGAGCACCATCGCCTCGGCGCGCGCCAGCACCTCACCCGCGCGCGAGGGCGGCGGCGGTGGCGGCTCGTCGCTCACGTCGGCGAACGACGCTTCACCCGCGTCTCCGCTGGCGATGACCGGCGGCGGCGGCGGGGTGGGCGGTGCGGGCTTCACCGTCACCGCCTGCGCTTCACGCGACGCCCGGCGGCGCTGGGCCTCGGCGCGCACGTCTTCTTCCAACCGCTGGAGCTCGTCGTCGTTGCGCGGCTGCGGGAGCGCGGCCTCCACCGACTCCATCGCCGAGGCCTCGACGTCGGCGGCCAGGTCGCCGAAGAGCTTGTCTTCGATGCTCACCTCGGGCGGCGCGGTCGCCCGCCACGCGTCGGGCTCCTCGGGAGGCGCGGGCTCGGGCGGCGCGTCGCTCTCCGCGGGCGGCGCCTCGCGCACCGCCCACTCCGGCTCGGCGGCGCGCATGTGGGTGGCGATGGTCTTCGCGAGGTGCTCCGGGTCGATGGGCACCGGCTCGATGGGCCAGCTCGAGCCCGGCGCGCTGTCGCCCAGCAACACCACGCGGAGCAGCTGCGCGTCGGGGTGGTTCTGGAGTTCTTCCAACACCACCGCGCCGCGGTCGCCCTCGACGGTGGGCTGCACCAGCACGAGGCCCGGCAGCGTGTGCCCGAAGGCGATGACGGCGTCGGCGGCGTTGGTGGCCAGCACGCACTCGTAGCTCTCCCGCGCCAGCACGCGTTTGACCGCCGCGATGAGCGACAGGTCGTCAGCGACGAGGAGGACGGGAGAGGCGGCCATGGGGAGTGACGCCGCACGTTCCTACACGCAGCGCAGGGGGTCCAATTTCGCACCCGCATTTTGGCCCGGCTGTGAGAATCTGCTGGTTCTCACCAGCCGGGTGGAACGTGTCGATTCGCTGCGGGTTGTCGTTTTCAAAGCTGGAGGAATTTCGCGCCGCCTTCGGCGCGCAGGGTTCGTCGTGTTTCGTGCCCTACCCCGACGAGGTGGAGAACGGCGCAGAGCTCGAGCTGGACGTCAGCGTCGGTGACGCGCGCCTGGAGGTGCGGGCGGTGGTGCTGTCGGCCGACTTCGACGAGTCAGGCAGCGTGGGCTTGCGGGTGGCCCTCGACGAGCCCTCGGTGCAGGCGGTCAACGAGCTGGTGAAGCAGCTCGACGCGGGCGCCGAGGCGCCGGTCTCGTTCTCGACCTCGCGCATGCACATCGACGTCAGCAAGAGCTCGCCCGACGTCGAAGCGGTGGTGGCGCCGGGCGACGAGCTCCCCGAGCAGCAGCTGGAGCCGGGCACCATCATCGACGGTCGCTTCGTCATCGAGAGCCACGTCGCCACCGGCGGCATGGGCGAGGTGTACCGGGCCGAGCACATCGCGCTGAAGCGCACGGTGGCGGTGAAGGTGCTGCGGCGCTCGCTCATCACCGACCCCGAGGCGTGGACGCGCTTCGAGCGCGAGGCGCAGCTCGTCTCGCGGCTCGAGAGCCCGCACGTGGTGCACGTCTTCGACTTCGGCCGCACCGACACCGGCCAGCTCTTCCTCGCGATGGAGTACGTCGACGGCGAGACGCTCGACGTGCGGCTGGGCCACGGGCCGCTCTCGCCGAAAGACGCGGTCGACATCCTCGCGCAGGTGCTGGAGGGCCTCGGCGAGGCGCACGCCCTGGGCGTGGTGCACCGCGACTTGAAGCCGGCGAACATCATCCTCGGCAAGAAGCGCGAGGGCGGCGAGCGCGCGAAGATCCTCGACTTCGGCATCGCGCGGCTCTCCGACAAGGGCACCGGCGGCGGCAAGACCAACCGCCTCACGCAGCTGGGCGTGGTGGTGGGCACGCCGGCGTACCTCTCGCCCGAGCAGGCGCTGGCCGACGCCGTCGACAACCGCACCGACATCTACGCGTTGGGCTGCGTGGCCTTCGAGCTGCTCACCGGCCGCCCGCCCTTCGTCGCCAAGGAGCTGCGCCGCGTGGTGAGCGCGCACCTCCACCAGCCGCCGGAGCCGCTGGCCACCGTGCGGCCCGAGCTGGCGCAGTGGGGGTTGCTCAACGACGCGGTGGCCAGGGCGCTCGCGAAGGAGAAGGAGAAGCGCTTCCAGAGCGTGGCCGAGTTCCGCGAGGCGCTGCTCGACGCCATCGCGAAGCCCGGCGTCGCCTCGGCCGCGACCGCGCCCACCGACGTCGCAGAGTGGAGCGAAGAGGCGCCCGCGCCCCTCGACAGCTCGCCCTCCGCGGCGATGCCGGCCGACGACTTCTTCGCGTCGATGGGCGGCGGGGCGGTGCCCGTCGCGCGGCCTCCGGTCAACGCGCAGCTCGCGCCCTTCGCCGACGTGCTGCCCGACGCGGCCGTGGTGGCCCTGCAGCGCGCCAGCCCGACCGAGCAACAGACGGGCGTGGCGCTGCGCATCGAGGTGCTGGGCGCGCCGACGAAGAGCCCGCAGCAGAAGGCGTGTGTCGGCAAGGCGCTGGAGGCGGTGGCCCACTTCAACGGCTTCCTCGCCGCGCACGACGACGAGGGCTTCACGGTGGGCTTCGTGGGCGAGCCCGCCGCGGGTCGCGCGGTGCGCGCGGTGCTCGCCGTGCGGGAGGCCGTCGCGCTGGAGGGCCTCCGCCAGCAGGTGCCCGCCTCGGCGCGCGCGTACGTCGGGGCCGCGGCGTTCCCGCTGGTGGCCGACGCCGGCGCGGCGCTGCGCCAGAAGGTCGCCAAGGCGCGCGGTGGCAGCGCCTGGGTCGAGAAGGAGATCGCCTCGCGGGCCTCGCGCGCGTGCGTCTTCACCGAGTCGGAGAGCCCGGGCACGGTGACCTGCGGGCCGCGCCGCGCCAGCGTGCTGGTGGCCACCGAGCTGCTCGGCCGCCGCCCGGTGTTGGACGCGCTGGAGCGCCGGCTCGCCAGCCTGAAGCAGGGCATGGCGGTGTCGCTGCTGGTGCAGGGGCCGCCGCGCGCGGGCAGCACCACGCTGGCCAACATGCTGGCCAACGGCTCGAAGAAGCGCGGTTACTTCGTGGTGCGCGCCTCGCCGGAGTCGTCGCGGCCGCTCTCGTCGGTGACGGCGATGGTGTGCCAGGTGCTGGGCCTGACGCCCGAGGAGCGCTTCACCCGCCTCGACGCCGCGCTGGAGAAGCGCAACGTGCCCGCGCCGCTGCGCGAGGCGACGCTGGCGGTGGCCGGTGTCCGCGCGTGGACCTCGCCGCCCTCTCCCGGGCAGGCCGCGCACGTGCTGCGCGCGCTGGTGCGCAACGCCGCGGGCGACAACCCGGTGGTCGTCATCTTCCACGCGCTCCCCCAGATGGACATGGCGAGCTTCGAGACCTTCGTCGCCATGGCCGCGCGGCCCGCGTCGCGCGAGCTGGTCGTGGGTTTCTCGTCGCCCTCCGACCGCGACGACCTCCTCAAAGACCTGCAGCAGGTCAGCCTGCCCGCGTTGGAGCTCGCCGACGTGTCGCGCCTGGCCGCGGGCGCGCTGCGCGGCACCATCAGCGAGACGCTCGCGACCTGGTTGCTCGAGAACTCGCACGGCGCGGCCGGCGCGGTGCTGGAGCTCCTCTCGTGGGCCGACGAGGCTGGCCTGTTGGTCGAGCGTGAAGGCGCGATCGACCTCGCCTCGCACGAGCAGCTCCCGCCTGAGGGTGACGTGCGCCTCGCGCGCGTGCCGCTGCTGCCGCTGGGCGACGCGCTGGTGCTGGTGGTGGCCGCCGCGCTGGGCTCGCGCTGCGACGTGGCCACGCTGCGCCGCGCGTCCCCCGAGGCCGCGCAGGAGCGCCTCGCCTCGCTGCAGGCTGGCGGGTGGCTCGTCACCGAAGGCACGCGGCACGTCTCGGTGCGCGAACACGCGGTGCGTGAGCTGCTGCTCAAGCAGGTGACGCCCGACCTCCACGCGCGCTGCGCGGCGGCGCTCATCGAGCAGGGCAAGGCCGACCCCTCATCGGTCGACCACGCCGAGCTCGCGGCCCACCTCGTCGCGGCAGGTGATGGCGCGCGCGGCGCTCCGCTGTGGAAGCACGCGCTCGATGTCGCGCTGGCCCGGGCCGATTCGCGCGCCGGCAGCATCGCGTGGGAGGGCATGGCCAGCGCGATGGCGTTGATGCCGGTGTCTGACGCGCAGACCCGCGCCCGGGTCGACGCGCTGGCGCGGGCCGCGGCGCAGGCGCTGGTGACCGAAGACGTGGCGCGCGCCCGGGCGTTGCTCGACGTCGCCGCGCCGCTGGCCGCGCCGTTGACGCCGCCGAGCGCCGAGTTCCTGCTGGTCGACGCGAAGACCACCCGCCTCGAGGGCAGCCGCGTGAAGGCCGCCGAGATGCTGCCCGCCGCGGAGGCCGCTGCGCAGGGCACCGCCGCGCTGGAGTTGGTGTTGCTCGAGCGCTGCGAGTCGCGCGAGCTCGAGGGCGATCTCGAAGGCGCGTTCGCGGCGCTCGAGGCCGCGCGCCCG
>CAMLFP010000289.1 GCA_946479335.1 uncultured Archangium sp. | reverse complement strand
GTCTGCCGCGCCAGGCGCACCTCGAGCCGCGCCAGCTCCGCCGCGGTGGAGGCCTCCTCAGCGAGCGCCGAGGCCTCCGCAGCCCGCGCGTCATCGATGGCGGCGGTGAGGTCGTGCTCCACGCGCGAGCGGTCGGCGCCCAGCGCCAGCTCTTCGCCGCGGGCGGCCTGCAGGGTCGATTGCGCGCGCTCCACCTCGGTGGCGGTGCGCACCGCGTCGAGCTGCGCGAGCTCCACGGCGCGCTGGCTGGCGAGCCCCTGCTCGAAGAGCTTGCGCTGGCGATCGAGGTTGAGCTGCGCGGTGTTCTGCGCGGCGCGCGCGGCCTCCAGCGCCTGGCTCGCGGCGCGCGTGCGGTCTTGCGCCATGCGCACCCGGTTCTCGGCGGCGATGATGCCGGCGGTGCGCGACGAGCCGAGCGCCTTCTGGCGCGACTGAATCGACGTGGCGCGCGAGACGGCGGCCTCGCGGCGGGCGATGACCGCGGCGCGCTCCTCCTCCAGCCGGGTGATGATGTCGGGGTCGTTGTCGGTCAGCTCGAGCAGCAGCTCCCCCTTCTGCACGCGGCTGCCCTCGCGCACGTACCAGCGCGTGACGCGGCCCTCGATGGGGGCGTCGATCTCCTGCTGCCGCTCGATGGGCGCGAAGGCCACCACCCGGCCGGTGCCGTCGACGCTCTGCTGCCAGGGCACCAGGGCCAGCGCCCCGAGGAAGAGGAAGGCGAGCACCGCCAGCAGGCGGGCAAGCACCCGCAGCACGCGCGGCGTCCGCACCACGAGGGCCGCGGCGCGCTGGCCAGAGGCGATGAGAGATCGGGTGCTCACGAGTGCACCTCCGCGAGGGTGTGGGTGGTGTCGCAGGCGCGGGCGAGGGCGGAGGCCGGGTCGTTCACCAGGGCCACCAGCGTCCACGGGGCCTGGGGCCGGGTCAGCGCAGCGACGCACTGGGCGCGGCTCTTCGCGTCGAGGCCCTCGAGCGACTCATCGACCACCACCAGCCGCGGGGCGCCGGCGATGGCCCGCGCCACCAGCAGGCGCACGGTCTGCCCGGGGTCGAGCGGCGCGCCGGAGTCATAGAGGTGGGTGTCGATGCCGTCGGGGAGCGCGCGGAGCTCGTCGAGCAACCCCACCTTCTCGAGCGCCGCGCGGGCCTCGGCGGCGGTGAGCAGGTCGCGGCCCGCGGTGACGTTCTCCAGCACCGTGCCCTCGAAGAGGTCTCCGCGGCGCACGAAGGCCACCGTCTCGCGGAGGCCCGGGGTGCGCGCGCGGCTGGTCTCCACGCCGTTGAAGGTGACGGTGCCGTCGGTGGGCAGGCGGAGCGCGGCCAGCCACTCGCCGAGCCGGTGGCCCTGGGCGCCGACGATGGCCACGCGGCCTCCGGCGCCCACCTCGAGCGACAGCGGGGGCTCGACGCCGTCGCGCGCGCCCAGCACCTCGACCCGCATCGCGCCCTCGCCGGGCACGGCCTCGCCGCGCTCCGGGTCTTCCACGTCGAGCTCGAGCAGGTGGCCCAGCTTGTCGAGCGACGTCAGCAGGTCGTAGGCGCTGTCGAGCAGCTTCCCCAGCTTGGAGATGGAGCTGGCCACCGCGGCGACGATCAGCTCCGCGGCCACCAGCTGGCCGAGGGTCAGCTCACGGCGCACCACCAGCAGGCCGCCGAGGCCCAGCAGCGCGGCGCTGGCCAGCACCTGCAGCGCCAGCGTGCCCAGCGTCTGCCCGAACCACACCCGGAAGTGGCTGTTGCGCGCGCGCAGGTAGCGCCGGGTCAGCGCGTCGGTGCGCTCGGCGGCCATCGTGGCGCCGCTGCGGGTGCGGAACACCGAGCCCGGCCGGGCCAGCTGCTCCAGCCACGCGGCCACCTCGTACTTGGCCTTGCTCTCGTCGATGCTCGAGCTGAGCGCCCGCCGCCCCGGCGCCCACACCACCAGCGTCAGCAGCGCGATGAGCAGCAGGTCGAAGGCCAGCAGCGCCGGGTGGTAGAAGCCCAGCACCAGCAGCCCGATGCCGATCTGCAGGAAGGTGGCGATGCCGTCGGTCAGCAGCACGCCCGCGGTCTTCTGGATGGTCACCACCTCGAAGAAGCGGTTGACGGTCTCCGGGCCGAAGCCCTGCTCCACGGCCTCCGGCTTGACCCGCGGCAACCGCCACGCGAGGTCGAGCGCGGTGCGCACGAAGACGCGCTGCTGCAGGCTCTCCACGACCCGCGCCTGCAGCGCCTTGAGCACCGCCTCGAAGCCCAGGGCCACCAGCAGCAGCAGCGAGAGCACCACGATGGGCTGCAGCAGCGTGCCGAAGGCCACCGAGCCCACCAGCGACTGCACCGCGACCGGCGTGGCCAGGGTGAGGAGGCCCACCGTCGCCGCGTAGATCAGCACCACCTGGAGGTCGTCGCGCTCCAGGTGCATCAGCGCCCCCAGCCGCGCCCACGGCGAGTGGTGCGGCTCGAGCGCCTCCAGCGGCGTGGCCGGCGCCGCGGTGAGCCACGGGCCTTCGTCGGCCGCGACCTGCGCGCGCGCTTCGGCCAGCGACACCCACTGCGGCGGCTCGTCGGGGCGCGCCAGCTCCATGCGGCCCTCCGCGCGGCGCAGCAGCGCCAGCCCCGCCGGCGACAGCGACACCACCGGCAGCTCGATGGTCTCCAGCGCGTCGATGCGCGTGCCCGCGTCGGCCGGCACCAGACGGCACCCCTCGAGTACCGCCCGCAGCGCCCCCGCGCGCGTCGCGCCGTCGTCGGCGGAGCGACCCTCGAGTGACCCGCGCGCCAGCCGCCGCGCCTTCACCGGGTCCACCTCCACGCCCACTACCTCGGCGATCAGCTCCGTGGCCCACACCAGCCGGTCCGGGCCCCACTTGTCGTCGTCAGTCGCGCGCATCGAGCCCGTGGGGATAATTACCCCGCGGCGCCGCGCAACCGAAATCGCGCACCGGCCCGACGATTTGTGGGGTCAGGGCGCGGAGGTGATGACGAACTCGCGCTGCTGCACGCAGGCGATGGAGCCGCCGCCGAACGCCGGGTCGAGCGTGCCCGTCTTCGAGTCGCTCAACTTCACCGTCACCGCGCAGCTGCCGCCCACGCCGCCGTCCGCCACGTTGGCCTGCAGCGACCCGTGGGGGATGACGAGGGTCCCGCCGGTGACCGCGGCCTGCGCGCTCGCGGAGCGGATGCAGGAGCCGTCGGCCGACCAGGCGAGCTGCGTCTGCGAGCCGGCCACGCCGATGGTGAGGTCATCGCTGAGGCGCGAGTGCGTGGCGCCCGAGGGCGCCGTCACCTCGAAGCCCGCCGGCAGCGTGCAGGTGCTCGACGGCGCGCTGGTGTCGCTCGCGCGCTGGAGGTCGAACCCGTACGACGTGCCGCCGTCGGTGTGCCCGGTGAAGGTCGCGCCGTAGGTGACGATGCCCAGCAGCTTCGTCTTGGTGAGCGTCTTCGAGTCACCGCCGGTGCTGGCGGTCAGCGTGTCGCCGCTCGCCAGCTCCACGAAGTCGATGAGGCTGCTGCCGACGTTCAACGTCGCGGTCGCGTCGCTCTGGCCATCGGCCTTCGCGGTGACCTGCAGGTGCGCGGTGATGCCGCTGGTCTTGAGCTTGTCGGAGGTGAGGCTCGAGCAGCCGGCGAGGACGACGACGAGAGTCCACAGGGAGTTCATTCGCATGGCCGGGCCGTCGAGCAACGCGTGTGCCAGCGCTCGAAAAAGGCGCGACATTCCTGTCTTCGCGCTCGGAAAACGCGGCGCTGCGCGGGGCGCGCGGGCCTCGTGGAACCACGCGTCTCTGGCGGCGATGTCAGCGTCGCAGCGGTTATTTCCACTGCAGCAGCAACGTGCAGCCGGGCGGGGTGCGGTCTTCGACGTCGACGGTGCCCTCGCGCCCGAGGATGTGCAGGCCGCCGTGCAGCACGCCGGCCCACAGCGTCGGCACGTCGTGCACGTCGCTCAACACCACGCGGGCGCTGGTCGGTGAGAGCAGCGTCGCGGTCGCCATCGTGAAGTTGTTCGAGGTGCGAAACGCGCGCTCCAGGCGCGGCAGCGTGCGGGCCGGCCCGACGATGCGCAGCAGCTGCGAGACCGCGGAGCCCATCAGCGTCTGTTGCCAGCCGCGCATGAAGGTGACGCCGGTCTCATAGAGCGCCTGCTCCTGCGGCAGCTCGGGGAACACCGTCGCCGCGATGTACACGAGGTGCGGAGTCCAATCTTCGATGGGGAACGCGGGGGGCAGGTTGTCGAGGTTCAGCCCCCGCAACCGCAACTGCGCCTTGAGGGCCGGCGTGGCGCGCGGGCCGAGACCCTTGAGCATTCCCTCCACAGATGAAGAAAAGACGAGGCGAGGCGGCGACACGCGGGGCGGCCTGAATGGTACTTCACTTCCTCGGAGCGGCGGCGCGCTTCAACCGATCGCGCACCGCGACGCCGAGGCCCGACGCAGCCGGCGGCACCGCGAGGATGACGTCGCCCAACGCGTCGGCTTCGCGCAGCTTCGCGTAGAGCACCCGCGCGAACCCGTCAGCGTCTTCGGGCACGGAGAGCCGCGTGATTCCGGGAGGAATCGGCACCGACGCCGGCGCGATGACCACCAGCCGGGTTGCCGGGCGCCGCAAAATTTCTTCGGAGAGCTGCTCGGGGTTCACCAGCCACAGGCCGGCGCGTGGGGCGTAATGCGACTCCAGCATCCCCGGCGCGCGGACGTCTTTCGCCGCGGAGCCATCGGCGATCGCCCGCCCCAGCACCGCTTCGAGCGCTTCTCGCGAGACGCCGCCGGGCCGCAACACGCGCGGCTCCGGGCCCGAGACGTCGACGATGGTGCTCTCGACGCCGACGCTCGACGGCCCGCCGTCCAACACGCAGTCGACCTCGTCACCGAGCTCCGCGCGCACGTGCGCCGCCGTGGTGGGGCTGATGCGGCCGAACTTGTTCGCCGAAGGCGCCGCGACTCCGCCGCCGAACTTCGCCAGCAGCTCGAGCGCCAGCGGGTGGGAGGGCACGCGCAGCCCGACCGTGTCTTGCCCGCCGGTCACCGCGTCTGTCGCCTTGTCGCTGCGCTTCACGATGAGCGTCAACGGGCCGGGCCAGAACGCGGCCGCGAGCTTCTCGGCGTCGGCGGAGAAGCCGGCGCTCCATTCGCGCGCACGCTCGACGTTCGCGACGTGGACGATGAGCGGGTGCGTCGACGGGCGGCCCTTCACCGCGAAGATGCGGCGCACCGCGAGCTCGTTCGACGCGTCGGCGCCCAGCCCGTAGACGGTCTCGGTGGGCAGCGCGATGAGGCCACCGGCGCGCAACACATCGAGGGCCTGGGGCAGCGTCGTCACCCCACCTGTCTGCCGGAATTGCGCGGGGCGCGCCAGTGAAGCTAAGGGCGCGCGCATGGCAACGCAGCCCTCCAAGAAGCTCGACGTCTTCCCCAACCCCGCGCCCGCGCGCGACTACGAGATCCTCTTCGACTGCCCGGAGTTCACGTGCCTGTGCCCGCTCACCGGCCAGCCTGACTTCGCGCACCTGAAGATCTCCTACGTGCCCGACAAGAAGTGCATCGAGAGCAAGTCGCTCAAGCTCTACCTCTGGAGCTTCCGCAACGAAGGCGCCTTCCACGAGCGCGCGACCAACGAGATCCTCGACGCGCTGGTGAAGGCGTGTGAGCCGCGGAAGATGACGGTGTTCGGCCACTGGTTCGTGCGCGGCGGCATCAGCACCGACGTCACCGTGACGTACGAGAAGAAGCCGTCGAAGAAGAAATGAGCCTGCCCCTCATCGACCTGCGCGCGGCCGACGTGTCGCGCGTGCGCCGTGCGTGCGAGGAACACGGGTTCTTCTACGTCTCGCACCACGGGGTCGATGAGGCGCTGCAGGCGAAGCTCGAGCGCGCGTCGCGTGACTTCTTCGCGCGGCCGCTCGAGGAGAAGCAGCAGGTCGCGATGGCGCGCGGCGGCCGTGCGTGGCGCGGCTGGTTCCCGCTGGGCGGCGAGCTGACGTCGGGCGCTCCCGATTTGAAGGAGGGCTACTACTTCGGCGACGAGTTGCCGCCTGGCGACGCGCGGCCGATGCACGGGCCCAACCTGTTTCCGCCTGGTGAGCTGCGTGAGGTGGTGCTCGCGTACGTCGAGGCGCAGCGCGCGCTCGGGCAACGCCTCATGTCGGTGCTGGCGCAGAGCCTGGAGCTGCCGGCGGACTTCTTCTCTTCGGCGCTCACCCGCGAGCCACTGAGCCTCTTCCGCATCTTTCATTACCCCGCGCCGCGCGACGCGCAGGAGTCAGGCGGGTGGGGCGTCGGCGAGCACACCGACTACGGGCTGCTGACGATTCTGAAGCAAGACGACTGCGGTGGGCTCGAGGTGAAGACGCCGTCGGGCTGGGTCGACGCGCCACCGATTCCCGGCACGTTCGTGTGCAACCTGGGCGACATGTTGGATCGCATGACGGGCGGGAGGTACCGCTCGACGCCGCACCGCGTGCGCAACACCTCGGGGCGCAGCCGGTTCTCGTGGCCGTACTTCTTCGACCCGTCGTTCGATGCCGAAGTGAAGCCGCTCCCCGGCGCGTTGGTGCGGCCCGCGACGCAAGACGCCGCCGAACGGTGGGACCGCGCCAGCGTGCACGAACTTCGCGGCACGTACGGCGACTACTTGTTGTCGAAAGTGTCGAAGGTGTTCCCTCAACTCGCGAGCAGCGAGCTCTGAATGCAGCTTCATCTGATCGACCACGACCAAGAGGTTGCTGATGCGCTCCGTGAAGCGTTCGCGGCGTTTCCGGAAGTCGAAGTGACATGCGCTGACCTGTTGCGTGAAGCGCACGACACCGTGGTCTCGCCAGCGAACTCCGCGGGCTTCATGGATGGTGGTATCGACGCCGCATACGTTCGCGCGTTCGGTGCATCGCTTGAAGATGAAGTGCGGAGGCGTGCGACGGAGTTGCCTGAGGGAATACCGGTTGGGTCAGCGCTGTGCGTTCGCGTCAAGCACGCGCGGGTTCAACGAGTGATCGTCGCGCCGACCATGGAGCAGCCCGACTCGGTCCGGGCCATCAACGCGCGCCGGGCGATGGCGGCGATTCTGCGGTGCGCGAGGGCAGAGAATGTCGAGCATCTCTTCTGCCCCGGTCTCTGCACGGGCGTCGGCCTCGTCGAACCGAGCGACGCCGCCGAACAGATGCGACTCGCCTACGCAGGTGCGTGATTCGGCTCTTCGAGGCGCGTCGCGATGAGCCCCGCGATGACCAGCAACACCACCGACGCGATGAGTGACGGCGTGAACGACCCATCGGCGGTGCGCGTGGCCGACATCGCGAACACGAACACCACCGACGCCTGACCGCACAACTGCGCGAGCCCACTCGAGGT
>CAMLFP010000288.1 GCA_946479335.1 uncultured Archangium sp. | reverse complement strand
GGCCGCGCTGGTGGTGCTGCAGGCGCGGCGCGTGGTTTTGCTGCCGCTCCTCGGGCTCGGCGTCGCGGGGTGGATGCTGGTGTGCTGGGCGAAGACCGGCGAGCCGACGTACCCGTTCATGTCGTTCTGGCCCGCGGGCGGGTTGGGCTTCGGCCACGGCCACTGGTGGGACTACCTCGCGCGCTGGCCGTGGTTCATGAGCTCGGTGCTGTTCCCGATTTTCCTGGTGGGCTTCTTCACCGGCTGGCGGCGCGAGCTGACGTGGGTGTGGGTGCTGTGGTGGCTCGTGCTGGGGTTGCACTCGGTGTTGTGGTGGCGCGGGCTGTTCGCGTCGGCGGGCCTGCTGCGCATCATGGTCACCGTCGCGCCGAGCACCGCGCTCCTCTCGCTCGTGGGCTTCAACGCGCTCGCCGACCGGCTCGCTCCCCGGCCGCGGCTGGTGTTCACCGTGGTGACGATGATGGCGGCGGTGGTGACCACCGGCCAGCGCTTCCTCCACGACCTCGACCATCAACAACAGAGGCTCGCGTGGCCCGCCGCGGAGTTCATCGCGCGCGAGCACCTGCTGAGCCCCGACACGCCGTTCTTCGCGGGCAACCCGCTGGTGCTGGTGGCGCTCGACTACCCGAAGACGAAGTTCGTGCGGCTGCACCTCAACAGCGAGCAGAAGAGCGCCGCGCTGCGCGACCTGCCGCCCGGCGCCATCGGCGTCTGGGACAACGGGCCTTCGAGCGCGTGGCTCGGCGTCACCATCGAAGATCTCCCCGCACTCGGGTACGAGCAGCTCGCTGAGTTTTCAGAGACGGTCGAGATTTCGAACCCATGGCACATGTATCAACCCTGGCGCGCGCCAGACGAGCGACACCTCCGCGCGGTCGTGGTGCGCAAGCGGTGACGCATGACTGAGCAGTCGTTGCAGCGTCGCGCGTTGTGGTGGACCGCGGCCGTCTTCGGAGCCGCCTCACTCGCGTACGGCGTCATCGCGCAGGGCTTCCTCCTCGGCGACTCGTGCACGCACTACCTGATGGCGCGCGCGGCCTTCGACGAGCCGCGCTTCTTCTTCCACGTGTGGGGACGGCCGGTGTGCACGGGCCTCTACGCGGTGCCGGCGTTGATTGCGGGGCGCGCCGGCGTGCGCGTGTTGAGCACCTTCATCGCGCTGGGCATCGCGTGGCTGACGATGGAGGTCGCGCGCGGTCAGAAGCAGCGTGCCCCGGTGCTGGCCTTCATGTTCGTGCTGGGCCAGCCGATTCTGTTTCTCCATTCATTCTCCGAGCTCACGGAGCTGCCCTTCGCGCTGCTGATGGCCGTGGCGCTGCTCGCGTACCAACGCCGCTGGTGGGTGCTGTTCGCGCTGGCGTGCGCGCTCTCGCCCGCGAGCCGGCCGGAGGGCTTCGGCGTGTTGTTGCTGGCGGCGGTGGCGCTGGTGCTGCACCGCTCGTGGGCCGTGGTGTTGCTGCCGTTGCCGCTCGTGGGGTGGACACTTGGCGGCGCGCTGGTGACGCACTTCAACGGCCCCTGGTGGCGTTGGCTGCCGGAGAACTGGCCGTACTCCGCGCAGAGCGCCTACGCCGCGGGCTCGCCATTCAAGTTCATCGCGCTGCTCCCGGTCGTCACCTCGCCGTTCGCCATCTTCCCCACGCTCCTCGGTTGGTGGGCGACGTGGCGCGAGACGTTCGCCGCGAAGCTGCGCGGGCTGTGGGGTGACGACGCCGAGGCGCACCATCGACGCGTGGCGATGATCATCGCCGGCTTCCCGCTCGGCATCCTCGCGGTGCACAGCCTGCTGTACTGGAAGGGCAAGATGGCGAGTAACGGGGAGCTCCGGTACCTCCTCGTCGCGACGCCGATGTGGGCGCTGCTGGCGAGCGCGGGCTGCGCCCGGTTCATCGAACGCTTCTCTCTGCGCAAGGTGTTGCTCGTCGTCGGCGCGCTGCTGGTGGTGCCGTTCCTCACGCCGAAGTTCCACGCGTTCGTGCCGTACACCTGGGAGCGGGACTGGGCCGAAGCGCGCGACCTCGCGGCCTGGTACCAGGCATCGCCGCAGCGCGCGGAGTACCCGCGGTTGATGAACTCGCACGTCGGCGTCGAGTACTTCCTCGGCGGCGTGTCCGCGGTCCGGGGCGGCGTGAAATGGACGCGCGCCAACGTGGAGAGCAACCCGCGAGGCACCATGGCGTTCTGGAACAGCAACTACGGCCCGACCAACGCCGACACGAACATGGCCATCACCGCGGAGCAGTTCCTCGACGCGGGGTGGGTCGAGCAGCCGTGGCCGCTGGGCGAAGTCCGCAAGATGGAAGACGGCACTCCCGCGTGGCGGTTGTTCTTCTCAGCGCAACCGATGCCACTCGATGGCGGGACTCCGTAGGTGACGCCGCGCCGGGAGTTCTTCGGCTTCTGGCTCGTCGCGCTCGCGACGACGCTGGCCATCGCGCCCGCCGGGCCCTCGTATTGGGACTCGTTCGGTTACGCCGCGCAGTCGGTGACGGGGCAGGTCGGAGGGCTCGCGCTCGGCCGGCCGCTCTTCATCTTCATCGGGCATCAACTGGTGCGGCTCGCGCTGGGCCTCGGCGCTGACGTCGCGTTCCTCGAGCCGATGCTCCGGTATTTCTGGGCGACGCTCGCGGCGTTGAGCGCGCCGATGATGTTGGTGCTGGCCGACGCGCTCGGGCTCTCGCGTGCGGCGTCGCGGTGGGCCGCGCTGTGCGTCGCGCTCTCGCCGGCGATGGCGCACACGTCCGGGCAGGTGCTGACCGACGGGCCGACGGTGGCGATGGTGTTGGCGGCGACGTGGTTCGCGGTGCGCGCGGGCCGAGAGGGAGCGCTGTCACTCTGGGCCGGCGCGGGCGTGATGTTCGGCGCGGCCATCGTGTTTCGCGAGCCGTCGGTCGCGCACGGGCTGGTGCTGGCCGGGCTCGTCTTCGTCGCGAAGCCGGGCACGCGCCTCAAGGGAGCGCTGGTCGCCACCGTCGCCGGCCTCGCCTTCGCGGGCGTGTGGGTGGCGTGGGCCGCGCAGCAACCGGGGTGGGTCGACAGCGTGCGCAACTGGGTCTCGGAGATGCAACGCGAGCGCCTCGACCACCCGTACACCGCGCGCGACTTCACGATGTACCTCGTGTGGTTGGTGACGTTGGGGCCGGTGATGCTGGTGGCCGGCGTCATCGGTTGGGCGCGCGCGAAGCAGACGTTCGCCGGGAGTTCTCGCGCGGTCGTCGTGGTCGCGGCCGGCTCGCTGGTGCAGTTGCTGATGCTCGGCGGCTACCAGGACATCGTGTTGGCGCCGCGGTACCTGCTGGGCGCGATGCCCGGCGCGCTGGCGTTGGTGGCGGGGCTGACGCTCGCGTCGTGGGCTCGCACGCCGCTGCGCGTGCGCGTCGTCGCCGGGGTGATGGTGACGCTCGCGGTGATCAGCGCGGTGGGCGTGAAGTGGAAAGAAGCTCCGCTTCGCGAAGCGCTCGACCGCACCGGAGAGCGGCTCTCACGCGAAGAGACCCCGTTGGTGCTGGTCACCGGACAGGCGTGTCCGCAGGTGGAGTTGCTGCAGACGCTGGAGCGCATGCGTTCTGCGGAGGCCGCGCAGCGCGTCTCCGGGTGGAAGCGCGTGTGTTACGGCTGGAGCTGGCCGCGCGACCTCGGCGCCACGCTGCAACAGCACCTCGACGCGGGTGAGTTCGTCATCGCCGACCTGCGCGACGCGGTGTGGCCCGGCGACCGGCAGCAGGCCGCGAAGCGGGAGCTGGAAGCGTGGCTGACCACCACCCGGCACCCGCACGTGCGCGTCTGGCGAGAGTAGGCGGTCTACAGAAGTCTCCCGTTTCAGTCGTCCAACCACGCTCGTGCGAGCGGGTGCAGGTCGAGCTTCCTGGCGCGCTCGAGCACGGCCGCACGGGTGGCGTCGCCCGTCGCGTGGCCGCGTGGCTCACGCACCTGCACGAAGAACCACGCCTGCGTGGCGTGCAGCCGGTTGTAGGCGTCGAGGTTGGGCGAGCTGGCGAGAAGCTCGAGCTTCGGGAGCATCGTCTTCTCGAGTTTCGCCTCCTGAATCGCGCGCGCCTGTCGCCACGAGTTCAGCTCGGGGCCTTCGTTCTGCGTGGCGATGCCCAGCCCGAGCAGGAAGCGCTCGAGGTCGATGCCGGTGCTGACCAGCCGTTCGACCTCGGTGTCGTGCGCGGCCTCTCCGTATGACGACCACGCGGCGCGCTCGAAGCGGTCGCCCATGATCAGCACACGCAGTTGCAGAAAACGCCCGAGATCTCCGCGTGCGTACGCGAGCTCGGCGAACACTCGTGCCGCGTTCTGCGGGTGCGTGTCCATCGAGCAGGTCCCCATGGGGCGGTAGCCGCGTAGCTGTTCGAAGAGGGCGTCATCGGTCTTGTTCTTCTTCGCCCACGCAGTGAGCGCCTCGGGCTTCTCCTGGGCGAGCCGGGAGACGGTGGCGCGCATCGAGTTGGCATCCGCCGTGTCTGGGTTCTCGCTGTACAGGGGGCCGTTGGCTGTCAGCAGGGTGCGCGCGTACGTCACGGACACCAGCGCGTCCTGCGTGACGGAGCCGTCGAGGCGTTCGGCGACGACGAGTTCCCTCTTCTCATCGCGGTTCCACCCCCACGCGGTGAGCTGCTCGCCTTCGATGGAGTCGGTGTAGTGGTAGTCGCGCTCGCCTACGACGCGCTCGAGGAGGAAGGCGCCCCGGTCGGACGAGCTCTTCGAGACCACGTACCAGCCGTCGGCCGCGCCGGTGAGCCTGAGCAGCGTGGGGCCCTGGCTGTGGCTCGACGACTCCGCCCACTTCTTCGAGAAGACCTGCGGCCGGGGCCAGGTGAACTCCACCTTCGCCAGCAGCGGCCTGGTCAGCGCAGCCGGGTACGCAGTGGGTGAGCCAGACAGCACGAACCCGACGGCAAGGAGTGCAGGGGTCATGATGCGCATGTTGACACCGAACGAGAGCGCAGAGTTTCGCGCGGTGTGAATGACCCACATGTCCGGGCGTGCGTGATTCGCGACTCAGTCGCTCCCGACTTCGGGTATTGCCCGCGGGCATGAGCCGCATTCTTGTCACCGGTGGCGCGGGGTTCCTCGGCAGCCACCTCGTCGAGCGCCTGCTGCGTGAAGGTCACGACGTCACCGTCGCCGACAACTTCCACACCGGGCGTCAGAAGAACCTCCCGACGCACGCCAAGCTGCGCGTCATCACCCACGACGTGGCCGAGAAGCTCGACGTGGAGTGCGAGCAGATCTTCCACCTCGCGTGCCCCGCGTCGCCGCCGCACTACCAGGCCGACCCCATCAAGACGCTCGACACCTGCTACCTCGGCACCAAGCACGTGTTGGAGCTCGCGCAGAAGCACCAGGCGCGCGTGATGCTGGCGTCTACCTCCGAAGTGTACGGCGACCCGCTGGAGCACCCGCAGCGCGAGACCTACTGGGGCCACGTGAACCCCAACGGCATCCGCGCCTGTTACGACGAGGGGAAGCGCATCGGCGAGACGCTGGCCTTCGAGTTCCACCGCAAGCGCGGCGTCGACATCCGCGTGGCGCGCATCTTCAACACCTACGGCCCGCGCATGCTGGCCGACGACGGGCGCGTGGTGTCGAACTTCGTGGTGCAGGCGCTCCGCGGTGACGCGTTGACGATGTACGGCGAAGGGCAGCAGACGCGCTCGTTCTGTTACGTCGACGACCTCATCGCGGGCTTCCTCGCGCTGATGGGCCAGTCGGAGACGGTGGGCCCGGTGAACCTCGGCAACCCCGGTGAATTCACGATGGCGCAGCTCGCCGCGTTGGTGCTCGAGAAGACGAAGAGCGCCTCGAAGATCTCGTACCTGCCCCTGCCCAAGGATGATCCGGCGCGCCGCAAGCCCGACATCAGCCTCGCGCAGCGGGTGCTGAAGTGGACCCCGTCGATTCCGTTGGCCGACGGCCTCGACAAAACCATCGCGTACTTCCGCGCGGAGATGAGCTCATGAAGATTGTCGTCATTGGCACCGGCTACGTCGGTCTCGTTCAAGGCACCTGCCTCGCTGACAGCGGGCACACCGTCACCTGCGTCGACATCGACGAGAACAAGGTGGCGATGCTGCTGCGCGGGGAGATTCCCATCTACGAGCCCGGCCTCGATGAGCTGGTGATCCGCAACGCGAAGGCGGGGCGGCTCAAGTTCACCACCGACACCGCGAAGGCCGTGGCCGATGGCGCTGAAGTGGTGTTCCTCGCGGTGGGCACGCCTCCGGGCGACGACGGCTCGGCGGAGCTCAAGTACCTCTTCGCCGCGGCGAAGACCGTCGCGCAGAGCCTGGTGAAGCCCACGGTGGTGGTGACCAAGAGCACCGTGCCGGTCGGTACGGGTCGCAAGCTGCAGGCCATCTTCAAGGAGACGGCGAAGCAGCCGTTCTTCATCGCGTCGAACCCCGAGTTCCTCAAAGAGGGCGACGCCATCAACGACTTCATGAAGCCCGACCGCATCGTCATCGGCTGCGATTCGGAAGAGGCGCGCAAGGCGCTCACCTCGATGTACGAGCCGTTCGTTCGCACCGACAACCCGATTCTCATGATGGACATCGAGTCGGCGGAGCTGACGAAGTACGCGGCGAACGCGTTCCTCGCGACGAAGATCTCCTTCATGAACGAGCTCGCCGCGTTGGCCGACGCGACCGGCGCCGACATCGAGGTGGTGCGCAAGGGCATGGGCTTCGACCGCCGCATCGGGCACCTCTTCTTGTTCGCGGGCGTGGGCTACGGCGGCTCCTGCTTCCCGAAAGACGTGAAGGCCCTCGCCGCGCTCGCGCAGGAGAAGAAGGTCGGCAACGCGGTGCTGCAGGCCGTCGAAGAGGTGAACGACGCGCAGAAGAAGGTGCTCGCCAATCGCGTGCTGGAGCGCTTCGGGAAGGACCTCAAGGGCAAGCGCATCGCGCTGTGGGGCATCGCGTTCAAGCCGCGCACCGATGACATCCGCGAGGCGCCGTCGCTCGAGATCATCGACGAGCTGCTCAAGCACGGCGCGACCGTGACCGCGACCGACCCGGTGGCCATCCCCAACGCGAAGAAGCTGCTGGGCGACAAGGTGGCGTTCTTCGAAGACCCGTACGCGGCCATCGAGGGCGCCGACGCGCTGCTGGTGGTGACGGAGTGGAACGAGTTCCGCCGGCCGGACTTCGCGCGCATCAAGAACGCGCTGCGCACGCCGGTGCTGCTCGACGGGCGCAATGTCTACGACCCGGCGCACATGAAGGAGCTGGGCTTCGAGTACCGCGGCATCGGCCGTCGCTGAAGCTGTACGGAGCGCTGCTCTCGAGGGTGGCGCTCCGTTCATCGTGCGGGCGCGGTGCACGTCTCCGTCGG
>CAMLFP010000287.1 GCA_946479335.1 uncultured Archangium sp. | reverse complement strand
GCGCGTTGGCGTTGGCACGGCTTCGGCAAAGGGCGGCCGCACCTCGCAGTCATCTCAAGGAGCCGCACATGACCCCCATCAGCAGCAACTCCCCTGTGAACCACTCCAACGCCGACTTCGAGACGCAGGGCGCGCACGGCGCGAAGCCGATCAACGTCCCGCCGCCGCCGAAGAACGCGGTGGAGCAGCACGACGCGAACGTGCCGCCGCCGACGACGCAGGGCCCGGCGAGCTGCGCGCGTGACGCCACGCAGCCCACGTCGACCGGGTACGCCGCGTCGGCTCCGCCTCCGAACGTGAATGGGCCGGGTGAAACGCACGGCGCGAAGCCCGTCGAGTCGCAGGAGTCGAAGGACGCCGCGCAGCTCGCGAAGGACCTTCAGTACATCCTGTCGATTCCGACGCAGGAGCCGGGAGGCAAGCCCGGGGTGGTGTCGCTCACCTGGTTGCAGGCCGTCGCGAACGACCCCTTCCGGAGCAAGGCGTCGAAGGAAGCTGCGAATCGGTTGCTCAACAACCCCGCGTGGTCTCGCGCAGACGCTGACCACAGCGGCAAGCTCACGCTCGGCGAGGCGGGCGCGTACGCAGACAAGATGAAATCAGGCGCGACGTCGGGAGGTTCCCCAGGTTCAACCGCCGACGGCGTTGACTCAACGGCGGTCGATGTCGGCGAGACCACTGGCGCTACGGAAGGGGGCGCGTCGAGCGGTGAGTCGGAGAGCACCGCCTCGGCAGCGACGAAGAACGACTACCCGTCGACCCTTGATGGCTCGGTGGCTGGTCTCTACGACGCGCAGACGAGCCTGCAGGACCAGCTGACGAAGCTCTCGAAGGAAGCGGCCTCGAGCCCCGAAAAGGCGTCGCAGCTGCAGGGGCAGATCTCGCTGCTCACCAACCAGCTCCAGGTATTGAACAACATGACGCAGATGCTCCAGAACCTCATCTCGAACACCGCGAAGATGTGGAACGACATTGCGATGAACGCCGTTCGGAACATCCGGTGAGCGCCATGCAAACGATCGCGCAAGACATCGGCCTCACGCAGACGCAGGCGCAGTTGCTCATCTCGAAGGCGTTCGACCTCGTCGACGTCGGCGATCTCGAAGGCGCGGAGAGCATCTTCAATGGGCTCCTGGTGTTGAACCCCTTCGACGCGGCGGTGCACGCGGCGCTCGGCGCGGTGCTGCACGAGCAGGGCAACCTCGGCGCCGCGGAGGCTGCGTATGACGAAGCGATTCGCCTCGACGAGGCGTCGGCGTTGGCGCGGGTGAACCGGGGTGAGCTCCGGCTGCGAAAGGGTGACCCCACGGGGCTGCGTGACCTCGAGGTGGCCGCCGCGAAGGCCTCTCCCGTGCAGCAGCGCGCGCAATATCTCCTGCGCTTCTACCAACGCTGATCACTTTCAGACCCTCCGGCAACAGATGTCGAAACCGGAGGTTGCATGTCTCGATACGTTCGTCTCTTCGCGGTGTTGTGTGCATTCGGGCTGGTGTCGACGGCTGAGGCCGGACACCCGCATGTGATTGTCGCCGGCCCCGGAGGGCAGGTGACCATCTCGTCCGGCAGCTACGCGCAGGGCACCGTCATCGGGTACCGCCGCCATCGCCATCACTACGACGCGGTGGTCGCGCCCGCGCCCCAGTACGCGCCGGCGCCGGTCATGGTGCAGCCGCCTCCGCAACCGGTCTACGTCGCGCCGCCGGTGCCCGCGTACGCGCCGCCGGTGCAGGTCTACACGCCTCCGCCGGTGGTCTACGCGCCGGTAGCCGCGCCCGCGCCGGTCGTGGTGCAGCCCGCGCCGCGCCCCGTGGACAACAAGCCCAACTTCCTCGCGCTCAAGTACATGCCGGGCTTCTCGTCGAACATCGGCACCGCTGACGGGAAGGTCGACTTCAGCACGCCCGCGTTCGCACACTCGCCGGGCGTGGAGTTCCGCCTGACGCGCTGGCTCTCGCTGCGCAGCGACCTCGAGTTCCGCAAGGACAGCCGCACCTGGGACGTGCTCGGCGTGAAGGGCTCACTCTTCCCGCGTTCGCCGGTGAAGCCGTACGCGTCGGTCTCGTTCGCCATCAACGAGAACCTGAAGAACCCGGGCAAGTACTCGTTCGGCTTCTCCGCCGCCGCGGGGATGGACATCTTCATCGGCAAGTACTTCTTCCTCGAGGCGGAGGCGCGCTACCGCATGACGCCCGGCTCGTGCTGCTCCGAGGTGCCGACGTTGGCGGTGGTGGGCGGCGGCGGCGTGGCGTTCTTCTGAATCGCCGCGAGGCGGTCGACGATGCTGGGGTGCGAGCTGCCCGAGAGCACCAACCAGCGGGGCGGGTCGGGGTCGTCTTTGTTGATGCGCGTGAGCTTTCGCAGCAACGAGATGAGCGCCGGCGCGTCGTGGGTGAGCTGCAGCGCGTAGAGGTCGGCTGCGCTCTCCCGGCTTCGTGACACCACGCCCGAAATCGGCGCGCCGACCTGCAGCACCAGGGTGAAGACCAGCATCAACACCGGCAATACGCGCACGTCGCCCCTCGCGGTGATGCCGAACCAGTGGCGACGCGCGGCGGCGCGGAAGAGCCACTCCCAGAAGCCGAGCAGGGCGAAGAGCGCGAGCACCGACAACACACGCCCGGCCCATCGCGTCTCGCGAACGTGCCCGGCCTCATGCGCGACGGCTGCGGAGATCTCCGCCGGGGTCATGTGCTGGAGCAGCGTGTCGCTCAACAGAATGGTGCGCGTGGGGCCGCTCCCCGCGAACGCCGCGCCAACGCGCACCGATTTCTCACTGGTGTTCACCACCAGGATGTCGGCGAAGGGAACCTCCGCGCGGGCGAGCAGTTGCGTCAGTTGCGCGCGGAGCGGGCCCTCGGCGAGCGGCTGTTGATCGACGTAGAGCCGCGCCTTGTACGGGTCGAGTGCGATGGAGCCGACCAACACCAGCGACGACGCGAGCGCCACCAGCCACCACCAGTGCTTCGTCTTTCGCGCGAGCCCGAAGACGCCGACCGTCAACGCGGAGATCGACGCCACGTACATCGCCCATGACTTGAGCTCGTCCCACACGAAGGAGCCCAGGCTCTGCGTCGAGAGGCCGTATTCGCGATCGCGCAGGTAGCCGAGCCACACGTCGAGCGGCAGGTAGAGCAGGGCCAGCGAGAGGAAGTAGGTCAGCGTGAAGCGGAGCGCGAAGCCCAACCCCTCGCGAGGCCGCCACCACCGCGGGAAGAACACCGCGAAGCAGGTCACCAGCACCGGCCAGACGAAGAAGTCGACCGCGGCCGAGAGGTACAGCGGCGCGTGGTACGCGGCGACCTCAGCGAGCTCGGCGGGTGAATAGATGGGCTCCACGTGGAGCCCGGCAGCTTACGTGCCCGGAGGCGTCGCCGCGGCCTTCTCTGCCTCTTCGGCCTTCGCCTCGGCGAGCAGCAGCTCCTTCATGTGCGCGAGGCTCTCGCGCGTCTGCTGCACGAAGGGGCTCGACGCGCCGATGCGCTCGGCGGCCTCCAGCGTGCGCTCGTACACGGTGATGGCCTTGCTGATCAGCACGCGGATCTTCTTGCGCAGCTCCGCCTTGTAGACGTCCTGCTCCTCGGGTCCGAGCGTCTTCGGGGCCGGCGCGTTGATCATGTGCTCATACATGCTCTCGTAGAGCCCGCCGATGCGGTTGCCCGACGCGGTCGCCCAGTAGCCATTCCCCAGACGGATCGCGCGGAGGTAGTGCCCTTGCGCCGAGAGGAGCAGCTCCGACTTGTACTCGAGGTCTTCGGCGAGCTTCTCGGTGGGCTTGTTGCCGTCGAGCTGCACGTCTTCGTAGTGGAGCCGGAAGATCTCCCCGAGGAAGAACTGCGCCTGCGCGGGGAAGTAGTCGTCGACGAGGTCCTTGTCGGGGAGCCCGTTCCAGTAGTCGAGGGCGCGACGCAGCGTCGCCTCGGCCTCGTCTGACTGGCCCATCTCCAGCTGGCACACGCCCGCCTGCACGCGCGCCTCGAGCCGGCGGTCTGACGGGAGCTCGGCGCGATCAGCGATGGTGGTGAGCAGCTCGACGGCTTCACCGAAACGCTCGAGGTGGTAGTCGACCTCCGCGATTCGGAAGGCGGCGTCGAGCGCGTCGCCGGTGCCCTTCGGGTCAGACAGCGGCGAGAAGCGCACCCACGCCTCTTCCCACTGCTTCAGTTTTTCGTGCGCGAGGCCCGCGTTGTAGAGCGCCGGGCGCCAGTGCTTCGACTGCGGGTGGAAGTCGCCGATGCGGCCGAAGTAGCGGGCCGCCTGCGCGTAGTCTTCGGCGGCGTAGAACGAGGTCGCCGCGGCGAAGAGCTCCTCGGCGTTGAGCTTCTCCAACTCGAGGTCGCCGGTGATGAGCACCTCATCGAAGCGCACCTCCTGCGTGTTGGTCGCGACCGCCGTCTTCGTGTGCGCACAACCCATCACCAACAGAAGCGACACCGCCGCAACTCGAACGTGCATGGAGCCCTCGACACCCGCACGGCCGCACGGGTTCCGCGCACTATAACGGGTCACGGCTCGAACTGCCGGTCGCCCAGGAGCCAGTGCGAGGTGTCGTACAGGCTCTTCAGGTCGTGCACGTCGTGCTCGAAGCGCGGCACCAGCACCAGCGGGGTGCCTTCACACGCCTCGCGGAGCTTCGCCACGCCGCGCGCGTCTTGCCGGGCCTGGGCGTCGGCCTCCTTGAGCGTGTCTTCGAACTTCTTCTGCCGGAGCTCGGGGAGGCGCGCGACCTCCTCCCACAGCGCGGTGGGCACGCTCGGGTGCACGCGGTTCACCACGATGGCGGCGATGTTCATCTTGTTCTGCTTGAGCACCGTGTGGAAATAGATGGCCTCGTCGAGGCGCTCCGGCATCGGGCCGGTGACCAGCACGAACGACGTGGTGGGCGCCTCGAGCAGCGCGCGCGTCTGGCGGGCGCGCTCCTTGAAGCCCTCGTTCATGCCGCTGATGTTGAGCATGAAGTCGGCGAGCTGCTGCAGCGTCTCGGTGCCGGTGAAGCGCGAGATGGTCTTCGCGACGTAGCTGCCGCCGAGGTTGAAGAGCTTGAGCCCGAACTTGCCGGCCGCGAGCGCGGGGGTGAGCAGCCACTTGGCCGCGTCGTTGTCCATGAAGTCCAACAGCCGGTTCGGCGCGTCGAGGAAGTCGAGCGCGTGCGCGGTGGGCGGCGTGTCCAACACGATGAGCGGGTAGTCGCGCTGGGTGCGCAGCTCGTACAGCTTCTCCATGGCCACGTATTCCTGGCTGCCGGCGAGCGCGGTGGAGAGCGATTGGTAGAAGCGGTTGGCGAGGATCTTGTCGCGCTTGTCGGCCGGCGCGTAGCGGGCGATGAGGTCGTCCCACGTGCGCTTCATGTCGAGCATCATCGCGCGCATGGAGGCCTTCGGTTGGAGGCCCGCTTCGTCGAAGAGCTTCTGGGAGATGGGCGTCTCGGCGTTGCCCAGCGCGTCGAGGCCCAGCGAGTTGGCGAGCCGGCGCGCGGGGTCGATGGTGCACACCAGCGAGCCCTTGCCGTCCATCGCGGCGCGGAGCGCGAGCGCGGCGGCGGTGGTGGTCTTGCCGACGCCGCCGGAGCCCACGGTGAGCAACACGTCGGCGCGCTCCATCGCCTTGCGCAGCGGGTTCATCGCGCACCGCCCTTCAACGTCTCGGAGATCTGCTCGATGGCCTTGCGGCCGAAGTCGTTCACCAACAACCGCGGCACCTTGACCACCGGCAAGCCGAGGGTCTGCAGCTTCTCGAAGCTCTCGCGCGACATCTGCTCGCGGATCTCGTGGGCGTGCGCGAACTCACGCAGCGCCGCAGAGACGCCCTCGGAGTCGGCGGGAGAGAACCTCGGCTCGATGAAGCCGTTGAGCACCACCAGTTGCGGCTTCATCTTCACCTGCTTGGTCAGCGCCGCGTGGAGGTCGATGGTCTCGTTCACCGGCATCTCTTCAGGCAGCGAGACCAGCACCACCGCGGTCATCTTCGGGTCGATGAGGTAGTCGCGCATCCACGTCGCGTCGTTGCTCATCGCCCCTGGCGGCACGGTGTCGATGATCACCTGCGGCACCGAGAAGAAGGTCACCGCGTGCCCCGTCGCGGGCGCGTCGATGATGATGCGGTCGAACCGCCAGCTCCCGTCGGCGCGCTTCTCCTTGAGGTGGAAGAGGATCTTCCCCAGCAGCACCAGCTCCTGCAGCGAGGGGATGAAGCGGAGGAAGTAGCGCACCACGCGGTTCTCGAAGACCGCGCTGTAGATGCTCTCGAACTTCAGCAGCATCAGCGCGTACTCGCGCATCGCCTCGTGCGGGCGCACGTCGACGGCCCACAGGTTTTCGTCGATGGCGGTGACGGTGGGCCCGACCTCCGGCTTGCCGAGGAGCCCGCTGATGCGCTCCCGCGTGTTCACCTCGCACACCAGCGTGCGCTTGCCTTGGGCGGCGCTCTGCAAGGCCAGCGCGGCGGAGACGGTGGTCTTGCCCACGCCGCCTTTGCCGGTCACGACGATGAGCCGCTTGTCGTTGAGTTCTTCGATCACAGCGAAAGTCACATTGACATGGCAGGGGTGCGAACGCAGCATCGTCAGCCATGCTGAAAGACAACCCGGTGATGAAGAAGCTGGTGGCCACGGGCGAAGAGCGCGTCGGCAAGCTCGTGCAGCAGCTGATGTCGAACGAGAAGTTCGTGGCGGGCATCCAGCGCATCGTCACCTCCGGGCTGCAGGCCAAGGGCACGTTGGACAAGTCGATTCGCACCGCGCTGTCGGCGATGAACCTCCCGTCGACCGGCGACCTCGAGAACCTCCGCGGGAAGATCGACGACCTCGAGAAGATGCTCGGCTCGCTGGAGGCGAAGATCGACTCCATCTCGAGCAAGAAGTGACGCGGAAGCTCGCCTTCATCAACGAAAAGGGCGGAGTGGGGAAGACGACGCTGGCCGTCAACACGGCCGCGTTCTTCGCGCAGAGGCGCAAGCTGCGCGTGCTGCTCATCGACGTCGACACGCAGGGGCACGCGGCCAAGACGCTGGGCGTCGACGTGCGCGGCGGCGGGCCGACGGTGTTCGACTTGCTGACGAAGCCCGAGGTCGCGCCCGACGACGTCACCCGCCCCACGGCGCTCGAGAACCTCTGGCTCATCCCCTCCTGGAAGGAGCTCGCCGAGTTCCCCACCGTCGCGGCGCCCAACCCGCAACGGCACCGGCTGTTGGCCGACAAGCTGCGCGCGATCGACGGGCACTACGACGTCATCATCTTCGACGCGCCGCCCTCCTACGGGCTGGTCACCGTCAACGTGCTGCTCGCGGCCGAGGAGGTCATCATCCCCGTGGCGACGACGTACCTCGCGCTCGACGGTTGCGCGGAGCTGGTGGCCACGGTGGAGCGCGTCGCGAAGGAGCACG
>CAMLFP010000286.1 GCA_946479335.1 uncultured Archangium sp. | reverse complement strand
AGAAACGCAGGCGAGTCACCGATGAGCCCGTCAGCGTTCGCGGTGGTGTGCCGCTCGAGCTCCTGCACACGATCTTCGAGCGTCAACCGCGCCGCGGCGCGCGAGAGCACCGCGAGCAACACGTCGGGCTCGACGGGCTTGGCGATGAAGTCGTACGCGCCACGCTTCACGAGCTCCAACGCGAGCGAGAGTTCGCTGCTACCTGAGGCGACGACGACCTTCGTCTCCGGCGCCTTCGAGAGCATCGCGTCGAGAACCCGCGCGCCCTCCTCCGGTCGCTGGGTCGGCGGCAGCATCAGATCGAGCACGACCAGCCGCGGCGCGTGCTTGTCGAACACCGCGAGCGCCTCGGTGGCATCTCCCGCTTCGAGCGGCTCGTACCCCGCGGTCGACAGCAACTTCGACCACACGCGGCGGAACGCCGGATCATCGTCGACGACCAGGATCTTCACGACCAACCTCCCTCGGGGAGCGTGATGACGAACCGCGCGCCGCCGCTCTCCGGGCGCTCGTGATGAAGCGTGCCACCGTGGCGCTCCACGAGCCGCCGGGAAAGTGCGAGCCCGAGCCCCGTACCGGGACGTTTCGAGTCTCGGCTGCGGCCGGTGGTGAACGCCTGAAACAGTCGCGCCTCGAGCTCACGCGGCACGCCTGGGCCGGTGTCTTCGATCAGCAACCGCGTCGCAGTGCCGCTGATGCGCACCTCGCCCTTCTCTTCCGTCGCGATCAGCGCGTTCGAGATCAGGTTCACCAGCACGTCGGTCAGCGCGTCGACGTCGACTTCGAGCCGCGCATCGACGACGTCGACGGTCAGCCGCGAGGTGTCGAGGTTCAGTCCCTGCCCGGCGCGCGTCACCGCGCTCTGCACAAGCGCTAACAATCCCGTGTCGGTCGGCTTCAGCGGGCGCGGCGTCGCGTAGTGGAGGAGTTCATCGACGAAGTTCTTCGCGCGCCCGACCTGCGCTCGCACGGCGGCCACCGACTCCGCGTCGGCGCCACTCAGCTCGAGCACCTTCATCTCCGCGAGGATCACGCCGAGCGGGTTGCGGATCTCGTGCGCCACGCCGCTTGCCAGCCGACCGACCTCCGCGAGCCGCTCCGCTTGATCCGCGCGCGCGGCCTGCGACTCGGCTTCGACCGCGAGCGCGGTGGTCGTCAGCGGCCGCGCAAAGAAGCGCTGGGTGAACAGATCGACGAGCAACTGTCTGAGTGCATCGACGGGGAACGCGACCATGCCGATCACCAGCGCCGACTCCGGCGACCAGGGCAGCGCGACCAGCGCCGCAAGCACCGCCACGACGAGCGACTGAACGCCGCCCTGCAACAACGCGGCGCGCCCTTGCGGCCCCTCGCTCTCCCAGGTCGCGAGCGCGACGGTGACGACGCTCACTGACAGCAACGGCGCCGCGACGAACGCCACGTCGAACCCGAGGATGTGCAGACCGATGAGCCCGCCGCCGCCGAGCGCGCCCGCGACGTTGGCGAGCAGAATCGAGAACCGGCGCGTGCGCTCCCGGCCCTGCGCGGCGCGCGCGAGCGAGAAGAGCCAGCCCTTCACCGCGAGCGTGCCCACCGTCGACAGAGCGGCGAGCGGCCAGAAGAGCGGGCCCGGATCCCGTGCGCCCGGGCCGTACAACAGCCGCGGAGCGACGAAGCCCACCACCGCGACCAACGCCGACGCGCCCCACGCCAACGGCAAGAGGAAGCGCGGAGGGCGCCCGAGCGACTCTGCCGCCGCGGTGACGAACGCGCCCGCCAGCAACATGCCCATCGGCAGTACACGCTCCGCC
Source organism: uncultured Archangium sp. (assembly GCA_946479335.1). The sequence goes on along the minus strand of CAMLFP010000286.1, from coordinate 5,590 downwards.
CAGGTGGAGCCGCGTGCCAGCAGCAGCAACCCGCCCATCCACACCGACAGCAACGTCGCGAGCAGCACCAACCCTGGCGAGGTGCGGCGACCGACGCGGAGCGCGGTAAGGCCGAAGGCGAACGAGACGCACGCCGTCGCGATGAGCGCGAGGGTCGTCAATGTGCGGCCTCTACCGTGAAGCGCTCAGGCAGCCGGCCTTTGCGACCCAACACCCGCGCGTTCGCAGCACCGAAGTGCTCGCGCGCCAGGCGCCGGAAGCTGGCCTCGGTGAAGCGCTGAAACAGCGGTCGGAACATGAGGCGATCGATGAAGCGGCCGAGCAGCCCCCAGCGCACCTCGTACGTGTAGCTGGTGGAGAACTCGCAGTGCCCGCCCGGCAACGCCTGGTACAGCCACAGCCCGACGCCGCGGCGGATCAGCGAGCGGCGATCATCACTCCAGAACTCGAAGGTGCTCTGCTTCATCGCCCGGTGCAGTTTGTAGCGGCCCATGCCCGTGATGAGAACCGGCCCGATGCGGCGCGTGTACCGCATCTCGGTGCCCGTCTTGATCTCCTCGGCCAGCATCTCGATGTGGCTGAAGCGATGATCCCACGTCGGGTGCAGCCGATGGTCTTGCGTGAAGTTCCACACCGCCTCCACCGGCGCCGGGAGCCGCACGCGCACATGCAGCGGCGCAGGCCGGGGGAGCGCGTGATCGATCAGCACCAGCGCCTCGAGGGTCGCGACGACCGCTGAGCCGAACGCCATCAGGGCCCCCGCGAGGCGGAGCCACTCCGGCGCGCCGCTCGAGGTCACCGCGGTCGGCAGCGCCCAGTCGCCCCACGTCGCGCCGACGAGCTCGCGCAGCATCGCGCCCACCAGCACCGAGAGCGCGATGTGCATCAGGTACTCCGGTGACGACAGCCCGCCCTGCGAAGCGCGAGAGCGCGGCTCTTCCCACACGTCGGCGACGGCGATCGAGATGTCGACGATGAACAGCGCCGCGAGCGCCCAGTACCACGCGCCCGTGAGCCGGAGCCCGGGGACGATGATGAACTGCGCTGCGTAGACGTACCCGCGCAGCACGTGAATGACGGCCTCGCGCCGGCACTCTGCGCGGTGCACGAGCCGGCCCTGGAGTGTGTGGAAGAAGAAGATGTCGGCGGCCCCGACGACGCCGATGGTGAACAGCAAGGCGCTGGCGATGATCATGCGGTGCTGCAGAGCAACGCGGGTGCCAGCACACGCGCCGTATGGAGCTGACCCGCGACTGCCCACGACGTTGACAGTCAGCCATGTGACGCTGTCCACGGCGTGGGCACCGCGCGCCCGGTTCCCCTCGAAAGGAGCGCCCGGCACGGCGGCTGCTTTGTCGACCAGGCATGACCCGCACCCACCGCATGATGCTGCTGCACGCGCTCCACCTCGTGGTGCCGGCGAGCCTGTTCTTCTTCGGCGCGCCCTGGCTCGCGAGCATCGGCGTCTTCCTCGGGGCCTTCGCGCTCTTCCACGACACCGTGCACGCGAACCTCGGGCTGCCGCGGCGACTCAACGAGGCGATCCTCTCGGGCACCGGTGTACTGCTGGGCGTCAGCGGGCTCGCGGCGCGACGCGCGCACCTCTTCCACCACGCGCACCCCGGCGCCCCCGACGACATGGAGGGCCGCGACATCGACTCGCCGCTCTGGCTGGCCATCGCTCGTGCGCCGATCACCTGGCTCTCGCTGGTCTTCAGCGGCTGGAACCGGCGGATCGCCTGCGAATGGGCGCTCGTGATGTTCTTCGCGAGCAGTGTTCGTCACGAATACATGTTCGTGACGATCGCCGCTCAGGCCACCATGTCGCTGTGGGCGGGCCGGCTCAGTCATCGGCGGCCGCGCTGGCTGGTGACCGCCGCGCTCCCGCTCGCGCGCTGGGGCGTTTCGCTGGCGACCCTGTTCGTGACCCACGAGGCGCACCACGCTCAACCGTGGAAGGCCTCCTTTGAGCTGGAGGCCCCGGCGCCTATGAAAAGTGCTTTCCGATCCCACGAATTTCCTTGTCGAGTCGGTGCCGCGCGATCAAAACGCCCGTGGTCCCGACGCGTGGCGGCACGTAAAGACCTCCCCGAGTCGAACCACCTTTCCAACTGTCCCAGGAGTCACAGATGGCAGAAGCGTTGGAGCTGAAGCGCGAGTCGAGCGGCGAGAGCCTGCTGGGGTCGCTCATGAAATTCGCCGGGAGCGCGGTCGGGTCGAAGGTGATCATGGCGATCACCGGCCTCGGGTTGGGGCTGTTCATCATCGCCCACCTCGCGGGCAACCTGACGGCCTTCATCGGGCACGACACGTTCAACCACTACGCCGAGGCGCTGAAGGGCAACGCGCCGCTGCTGTGGGGCGTGCGCATCGCGTTGATCGTCGGCTTCCCGTTGCACATCTTCACCGCGGTCCGCGCGGCGCGCATCAACGCCGCGGCGCGCCCGGTGCAGTACGCGTACGCGTCGAAGGCGCCGGCGAGCAGCGCGGGCAAGACGATGATCATCTCTGGCTTGCTGGTGCTGGCGTACTTCCTCTTCCACCTCGCGCACTTCACCTGGCGCGTCACCGGCCCGCAGCCTGAAGGGAGCGACCCGTACGCGATGCTGGTGATGGGCTTCCAGCAGCCGCTGATCGCCGCCTCGTACGTCGGCGCGATGCTGCTCCTCGCGCTGCACCTCTCGCACGGCATCTACAGCCTGTTCCAGCACCTCGGCGCGTGGGGCAAGAAGTGGACGCCCTTCTTGAAGACCATGTCGCTGGCGCTCGGCTACGGCATCTGCGCCGCGTTCGCCGCCATTCCGCTCTCTGTCCTCATGGGGTTCATCAAGTGAAACTCGAAGCCAAGATTCCCGCGGGTCCCATCGAATCGAAGTGGACCAGCCACAAGATGGCGCTGCCGCTGATCAACCCGGCGAACAAGCGCAAGTTCAAGATCATCGTGGTGGGCACCGGCCTCGCCGGCGGCTCGGCGGCGGCGACGTTGAGCGAGCTCGGCTACCAGGTCGACGCGTTCTGCTTCCAGGACTCGCCGCGCCGCGCGCACTCCATCGCCGCGCAGGGCGGCATCAACGCCGCGAAGAACTACCAGAACGACGGCGACTCGGTGCGCCGCCTCGCGTACGACACGGTCAAGGGCGGCGACTTCCGTTCGCGTGAGGCCAACGTGTACCGCCTCGCCGAGGTGTCGGTGAACATCATCGACCAGTGCGTCGCGCAGGGCGTGCCCTTCGCGCGCGAGTACGGCGGGCACCTGACCAACCGCTCCTTCGGCGGCGCGCAGGTCTCGCGCACCTTCTACGCGCGCGGCCAGACCGGCCAGCAGCTGCTGATCGGCGCGTACCAGGCGCTGGAGAAGCAGGTGCACGCGGGCGGCGTGAAGATGCACACCCGCCACGAGATGCTGGAGCTGGTGCTGGTCAACGGCCACGCCCGCGGCATCGTCACGCGCGACCTCGTCAGCGGCAAGGTCGAGGCCTGGGCGGCCGACGCGGTGGTGCTGGCGACCGGCGGCTACGGCAACGTCTTCTTCCTCTCGACCAACGCCAAGGGCTGCAACGTCACGGCGAGCTGGCGCGCGGCCAAGAAGGGCGCGGGCTTCGCGAACCCCTGCTACACGCAGATCCACCCGACGTGCATCCCGCAGGCGGGCGACTACCAGTCGAAGCTGACGCTGATGTCGGAGTCGCTGCGCAACGACGGCCGCGTCTGGGTGCCGAAGAAGCAGGGCGACACGCGCGCGGCCAACCAGATCCCCGAGGACGAGCGCGACTACTACCTCGAGCGCAAGTACCCCTCGTTCGGCAACCTGGCGCCGCGTGACATCGCCTCGCGCGCCGCGAAGGAGGCCTGCGACAAGGGCCTGGGCGTCGGCCCGGGCGGCCGCGGCGTGTACCTCGACTTCGCCGACAGCATCAAACGGCTCGGCAAGAAGGTGATCAGCGAGCGCTACGGCAACCTGTTCGACATGTACACGACGATCACGGGCGAAGACCCGTACAGCGTGCCCATGCGCATCTACCCCGCCGTGCACTACACGATGGGCGGCCTGTGGGTTGACTACAACCTGATGTCGAACCTCCCCGGGCTGCACGTGATCGGCGAGGCGAACTTCTCTGATCACGGCGCCAACCGCCTCGGCGCCTCGGCGCTGATGCAGGGCCTCGCCGACGGCTACTTCGTGTTGCCGTACACCATCGGTGCGTACCTCGCGACGGCCAAGCAGCCCAAGGTGACGACCGACGCGCCGGAGTTCCGCGAGGCGGTGGCGCGCATCAACCAGCAGACCGCGAAGTTCCTCTCCATCAAGGGCAAGCGCACGGTCGACAGCTTCCACCGGCAGCTCGGCGCGATGATGTGGGAGAAGTGCGGTATGGCCCGTGACGAGAAGGGCCTCAAGGAGCTGCTCCAGGAGATCCCCGCGCTGCGCCAGGAGTTCTGGGAGAACGTCAACGTGCCCGGCTCCGCGGAGTCGCTCAACACGGCGCTGGAGAAGGCCGGCCGCGTGGCCGACTTCTTCGAGTTCGCCGAGGTGCTGGCGCTCGACGCGCTGGAGCGCAACGAGTCGTGCGGCGGTCACTACCGCACGGAGTGGGACGACGAAGGCGAAGCGAAGCGCGACGACGCGAACTTCATGCACGTCGGCGTGTGGGAGTACCAGGGCGAAGGCAAGAAGCCGCTGCGCCACATCGAACCGCTGGTCTACGAGACGTTCAAGCCCTCCATCCGGAGCTACAAGTAATGAGCAACGAGACGATGAAGCTGAAGATCCACGTCTGGCGCCAGCCCAACAAGGACGCTCCGGGCGCGATGAAGACGTACGACGTGGAGAACGTCGACCCGCACATGTCGTTCCTGGAGATGATGGACACGCTCAACGAGCAGCTCCAGGCGAAGGGCGAGGAGCCGGTGGCCTTCGATCACGACTGCCGCGAGGGCATCTGCGGCATGTGCTCGATGGTGATCAACGGCCTGCCGCACGGCGGGCACCGCGGCGTCACCACGTGCCAGCTGCACATGCGCCACTTCAAGAACGGCGACGAGATCCACGTCGAGCCGTGGCGCGCGGGCGCCTTCCCGGTGTTGCGGGATCTGGTCGTCGATCGCTCGGCGTTCGACCGCATCATTGCGGCCGGCGGCTACGTGTCGGTGAACACCGGCGGCGCGCCCGACGCGAACGCCCTGCCCGTGCCGAAGAAAGACGCCGACCTCGCGATGGACGCGGCGCAGTGCATCGGCTGCGGCGCGTGCGTGGCGGCCTGCAAGAACGCCTCGGCGATGCTCTTCGTCTCGGCGAAGGCCTCGCACCTCGCGCACCTCCCGCAGGGCCAGCCGGAGCGCTACGACCGCGTGAAGAACATGGCCATGCAGATGGACGCCGAGGGCTTTGGCACCTGCTCGAACCTCTCGCAGTGCGAAGCGGCGTGCCCGAAGGAGATCCCCGTGCGGGTGATCGCGGAGTTCAACCGCGACCTCATCAAGGGTCAGTTCAAGGGCTGAAGTCGTCACAAGAGTAGCAATCCCCCTCTCCCGTTGACGGGAGAGGGTTGGGGTGAGGGCCTGACGATGCCAGCCCGCGACTTGATCGCAC
>CAMLFP010000285.1 GCA_946479335.1 uncultured Archangium sp. | reverse complement strand
CCGTGGAGGACGCCGGCCCGCCCGAGCCATTTTGCGGGCCGCAGGCGAACAACACGACACACGACGAAACCATCAGCGCGTGAAGCTTCATGGTCGTCCCCTCAGTTCCCGAAGACCGTCTGCGTAGTGAAGGTCTCGCCGTCGAGCGTGACGTCAAGCGCCACGCGGTCCTCGATGAGCGCGCGCTTCTGCATCGCGCCCACTTCGATGCCTCCGCGCGTGACGGTGCCGCTCCACTCCACGTTTGCGGGCGCGTTCGCGACCTCGACCGTCAGCGCGCGCTCCCAGGCAACCGCGGTGTCGAACTTCTCGCCCGAGAGGTGGCTCGACATCGAGACGCGCTCCGAGAAGGCGGCGCACCGCGACGCATCTGAGCAGTTCGCGAACTCGTCGCTGGTCGTGAAGCGAACCTGCACACCGCCGACGTCCACCGTGCCCTCGATCGAGCTCTCTCCACCCACGCGCGTGCCGTACGGCTTCGAGAACACCTCCACCACTCCGCGCTCGACGGCGTCGACCTCCGCGGTGAACGCCTCGACACCGAACGTGCCAGCGCAGTGCGTCCGCACCTGGGCCTCGTCGGTGCCCTCCACCGCCTCGCCGGTCAGCGTGCACTCCCAGCTGCGGCCGTCGTTGAACTCCACCTCGGTCTTCAAGGTGTCACCCACGCGAGGGAAGTCGGCGTTGGAGATCGCCCCCTCCATCGCAAGCACGCGAACGTCGAACGCCACACCATCTCGTCTGACGACGTGCAGCGCTTCACCGCCGGGCTTCAAGCTCCAGCTCCCGTCGGGCGCTTCGGTCAGCGTACCCGCGCGCGCGTCCGCGACCCGGAGCCACGCCAGCCCGCGGCGCGCCTCATCACGCACGATGTGCCAACCACGCTGCCGCGCCTCTTCCTGCACGCCCCACAGAATGGCGGCTTCGTTCTGCTCCCGGTTCGACGCGCGCTGCGAGGCGCTCGCCCCCTCCGACGGAGACGGAGGAAGCCGCGTCACCGCCCGCGCTCCATGCGCCTCGCCGGGTTCAAAGGCGGGTTCACAACCGAGGGTCAACACTCCGAGAGTCACGACGAGAACGCAGCGCATGGTGAGGGCTCCTGTTTGAGAGAGCCCGGGCCCTGAGCAACGCGCGCGCCAGCGCTAACGAGTCAGCATCACACGTGTTTCAGTGCGACTGCCGTCCACCTCCGGCGACGTCCGCCGTCGCGCGCAGCTGCGAGGTGTAGATGCTGCGGTCACCGGTCAACACGTGCGCGACGACGGCGACGATGGCCACGTGGGGCAGCACATTCGCGCCGAGCAGCTCCACCGCCATCACCGACAGCGCGATCGGCGTGTTCGACGCCGCAGCGAACACCGCTGCCAGCCCCACGCCCGCGCCGAGCTCGAGGGGAATCCCCAGCGGGCGGGCGAGTGCGCTCCCGAGCGTCGCGCCGATGAAGAACAGCGGCGTGACCTCTCCGCCGGGGAAGCCGACGCCGATCGACACCGCGGTGAACACCAGCTTGAGCGCGAAGACGTACGCCGGCAGCCCCGGGTCTTCGAACGCGCGCACGATGGTCGGGACGCCGAGCCCCAGAAAATCGGAGCCGAACCCGCGCCACAACACGATCAACCCCACGCCGCCGAGCGCCATCCGCACCGGCAGGTGCGGCGCCCATTTCTCGGCGTGCTTCTTGAGGAGGTGCGTGAGCTCGACGAAGCCCACCGTGGTCAACGCGATGGCCGCGGCGAAGGGGAGCCACTTCAGCGCCAGCTCCCAGGTCAGCGGCGTCGGCGGCGGCGCCCGGTAGTGCGTGTGCCCCACGCCGAGCGCGCGGGTGGTGAGATCACCGACGACCGCGGCGACGAGCGCCGGCAGCAACGCGGCGTACTTCACGTGGCCCTTCCGCACGAACTCCAGCCCGAAGATCGCGCCGGCGATGGGGGTGCCGAACACCGAGCCGAAGCCGCCCGCCACGCCCGCCGAGAGGAGCTGCGCGCGCAGCGCCGCCGGCAGCTTGAGCCGGTGGGAGAGGAAGTCAGCGAGGCTGGCACCCATCTGCACCGCGGTGCCCTCGCGGCCGACGCTCGCGCCGAAGAGATGCGCGCTGACCGTGCCCAGCAACACCATCGGCGCCATGCGCAACGGCACCTCCGGCCCGCCGTCGTGGATGGTGTCGATGATGAGGTTGTTCCCCGCGCGCACCCGCGCACCGAATCGCGCGTACACGAGCCCGATGGCGAGCCCCCCGAGCGGCAACGCCCACACCCAGCGCTCGTCGGCCACGCGCGTCGCCGTCACCCACTCGAGCAGCGTGAGGAACAGCGCCGACGCGCACCCGCACACCACGCCCACCAGCGCGCCCAGCACGACCTGCAGACTGATCTGCTTCACATCAACCTCCGGTGCGCCGGAGGAAACGACCCACGGCGCCCATTCAAGAAGAAGGACGACACGCAGGAGTCATTGGCTGTCTGGCAGCACCAGACGCGTCGACGGCGGACTCCACCGCCATTCATGTGCCGCGAACTGTGCGGCGCGGTCGCGAGCGCGTCAATTTTGTACGCGCCGGTGTGATGAAGCACACCTTGCCGGCTGCCTGCCGTTCGGGGTTTACCGCCACTCGCATTTTACATGAGTGGCGCATCGATTCTTCGTACCCGTTACCCGCACCGCCGCGCACTTCTGGCATCAACCCGAGCCGAGGGCTCGGTGCTGTCGTTGTTCGTGCCGGGGCAACCCACCCACGCCGTCGGCGAGCGGGTGAGGCTTGAGATCTCGCTGGCCGATTCGCCGGCGGTCTTCACCTTCGAGGGCACGGTGCGCGCGCGCTTCGACACGGCGCTGACGCGGCAGGAGCCGGGGCTGGCGGTGGTGTTCCAGGGCGAAGCGAAGAAGCCGGTAGCGGAGATGGTGGCCCTCTGCGCCGGGCGCCCGCTGGAGGACGGTACGGCGCTCGACTCCCGGGAGCAGTTGAACGTGCCGTGCCTGCTGGAGTTTGCCCACGCGCAGGTGCGCGGCGTGATTCGCGACGTGTCGAACACCGGCGCGTTCATCGGCACCACGCACCTGGTCGACGCGGCGCCGGGCGACGAGGTGACGCTCAAGCTGGCGACGCTCTTCGGGCGCTGGGGCGGTCACCCGCTGGCCGCGCGCGTGGTGTGGAGCGGCCGCAAGTACGGCGTGCACGGCTTCGGGGTGCGCTTCGTCGACCCGCAGGCGGTGGTGCGCGAGCGCCTCAAGAAACACCTGTCTCGCTAGCAGCGGGCCGCGCGTAAAGGTGCTACGGCGCGCGCTGCATGAAGCTCAAGCAGAAGCCCGAGGATTTCTCCGTCAAGGAGTCGTACCGCTTTGACGAGACCACCGACGGCCCCTACCGCGTCTATCTGATGGACAAGCAGAAGCTGTCGACCTTCGACGCGGTGGCGCGCATCCAGAACCGCTTCGGGTTGCCGCCGCGCTCCATCAGCTACTGCGGCCTCAAAGACAAGCAGGGCCGCACCGAGCAGCTCATCGCGGTGCGCGGCGTCGACGTCGACATGCAAGACGAAGATCTGCGCCTCAAGTTCCTCGGGCGCACCGACAAGGCGCTCTCGGCGCGCAACATCACCTCGAACCGCTTCGCCGTCACCGTGCGTCAGCTGCGCGAGCAGGACCTGAACCTCGTGACGCTGGCCGCCACCGAGGTCGAGCGCCTGGGCGTGGTGAACTACTTCGACTCGCAGCGCTTCGGCTCGCTCAAGCACGGCCAGGGGTTCATCGCGAAAGATCTCCTCCGCGGAGACTTCGAGGCCGCGCTGCACAACTACCTTGCCAGGCCCTCGCCGCTCGACCTCACCGACGACGCGAAGGTGAAGCAGTTCTGGGCCTCCAACTGGGGCAACTGGACCGCGAAGGTGCCCTTCGAGGCCGGCCGCAAGTACTTCCGCATCATCCAGGCGCTGCGCGACGAGCCCAACGACTTCGTGAACGCGTTCCTGCAGATCGACTCCGACTACCGGGCGATGCTGCTCTTCACCTACCAGTCGTACCTGTGGAACGAGGGAGCGCGCCGCCTGCTGCAGCTGGTGCTGCCGCGCGAGCAGATCTTCCCCATGCCGTACCAGGCCGGCACGCTGCTCCACCACACCGGCGGCTCGCCGGAGGTGCTCAAGTACCTCGCGAACGCCACCTTCCCGCTGCTCGCGCCCGACTCGACCTTCACCGACCCGAAGGTCGAAGAGGCCGTGAAGTGGGTGCTGGGCCGCGAGAAGCTCAAGCTCGAAGACCTCCGCATCAAGGAGGCGCCCAAGCTGCTCTTCTTCAAGCACGAGGAGCGCCCGCTCATCGTGCACCCCGCGAAGCTGGTCATCGGCAAGCCGCGCCCCGACGACTTCAACCGCGGCTTCATCAAGGTGAATATCGCCTTCACGCTGCCGCCCGGCGCGTACGCGACGCTGGTCGTCAAGCGGCTCTTCCACTTCGGCGTCGAGAAGGAGGGCTTCGAAGACGTCGCGCCCCGCCCCCGCCGCGAAGAGGAGGCGGAGGCCCCCGCGCCGCAGCAGCGCTCCCGGGCGAAGATCGACCACAAGTCGGGCGAGCCGCGGAAACGCGCGCCCGAGGTCGTCGCCCAGCAGAAGGCGCAGGGCTTCCTCGCGAAACAGAAAGAGCGGAAGCAGCTCAAGCAGTCTCGCCGTATGGAGAACTCGAAACGCCGGTAATCGCTGGCGAATTTCGACGCAATCAGAGTGAAGCAGCTTCGTACGGAAGGGCGTGCAAGCCTCATCTGTCCTTCCTCCACTTTCGTCCTTCTCGTTTGGCCTGATGGCGACGGAACCGGCACACCCCTGGGTTGAAGAGGTCCGCCGGGCGCGAAGGGGCGACAACAACGCCTTCGCGGCGCTGGTGCGCTCGATGCAGCGCCAGGTGTACGGGTTGTGCCTGCGCCTGCTGCGCACCGAGGCTGAGGCCGCGGAGGTCGCGCAGGAGACGTTCTTGCGCGCGTACCAGAACCTCGAGCGCTACGACGACGCGCGGCCCTTCGACCTGTGGGTGCTGGCCATCGCGCGCAACCAGTGCCTCGACCTGCTGCGCCGCCGCACGAAGGTGAAGACCGAAGACGTGGAGGATCACTCCCACGCGCTGCCGTCGTCGGAGCCGACGTTGGAAGAAGGCGCCATCGCGCGCCAGGAGCGCAAGTCGCTGGAAGACGCGATGGCCACGCTCTCGGTCGACGATCGCGAGGTGCTGGCGCTGTATTACGTGCACAAGCGCACCACGAAGGAGATCGCGGAGGTGATGGACGTCGCCCCCGGCACGATCATGGCGCGGCTGTTCCGCGCCCGCGAGAAGCTGCGCACCCGCATGACCGGCGCCCTCGAAGGGAACTCACCCGCGGCCTCTGCGGGCGAGCGTGACGACGGCAAGCGCAGCGCGACGTCGGCCGCCGAGAAGGCGACCAGAAACCCCGGAGCCCTCGAAGGGAACTCGCCCGCTGCCTCCGCGGGCGAGCGTGACGACGGCAAGCGCAGCGCGACGTCGGCCGCCGAGAAGGCGACCAGAAACACGGTGAAGTCATGAACGAATTCGACCCTGAGCTCAAAGCGCTGCTGCTGGAGATCGCGCCTGATGACGCCGACCGGGCGCGGCTGCTCGAGGAGCACCGGCAGCTGGAGAAGGACCTCCTGCGGCTGGCCGACCCGCTGCCGCCCCCTGATTTTCTTTCGCAGGTGATGACCCGCGTCGCGACCGAGCCCAAGGCCATGTCGCGCGCCGACGTGCTGTCGGCGGTGGCCATCATCGGCGTGACGCTCTCGCTGGCGGTTGCAGCGCTCCTGGCAAGTGGCGGCGCCACCGGAGGCTTCGGTCTCCAACTGGCGTCGCTGGTGGTGAAGCTGCGTGAAGGCGCGGTCGCGTTCGGCTCGGGGCTCGCGGTGGTGTGGTCTACCGCTGCGCTGCCGCTGGTGCTCGTGCTCTCGCTCACGCTGACCGCGGCCCTCGCCGCGCTCCGACGTTTCGTGCAGCCCCGCGCTGCGAAGGTGGTGTCGTGATGCTCGCTTCTTCCCTGCTGCTCCTGCTCGCCGCGGAACCCGTCTCGATGGAGTACTCGGGCTCGCTGAAGGACGCGATCGCCGAGCTGGCCGACAAGGGCCAACTGAACGTGGTGGTCATCGGCGCGCTCGACGAACACGCCCAGGTGCGCCTGAAGGGCGTGCCCGCCGACGCCGCGTTGAAGACGTTGACCGCGGCGTACGACCTCGAGGTGACCCACGAGGGCGAGGTGTGGGTCATCCACAAGCGCGCGGCGACGAATCAGGCCGCGGCGCCGGCGCTGCCCGTCGCCCCGCCCGCGCCGGCCCTGCCTGCCGCGCCCCCGGCTCCGGCGATCCCACCGCAGGGGTTGAACGCCAACGCCGACGAGCTGCGCGCGAAGGCCGAGGCCCTCCGTGCCCAGGCGGAGACCGCCCGCGAGAAACTCGAGTCGCTGCGCAACGCCTCCGCGGAGGCGCGCGACCTCGCGGAGGCCAACTACGAAGCCGCCCAGCAGGCCGCCGATGACGCGCAGGAGCAGCTCGAAGACCTGAGCGACGCGGAGGAAGACGCAGCCTCGGCGAAGGCGGAGCTCGACGAGGCGCAGGCCGAGCTGCAGCGGCACCGCGTCAGCACCGGTGGGCCGCTGACCGTGGCGAAGGGCGAGCGCGTCGACAACGCGGTGGCGTACGGCGGGCCGGTGACGGTCGAAGAAGGCGCGCGCGTCGAAGGTGACGCGGTGGCCTTCGGCGGCGACGTGATCCTCAAGCCGGGCGCGGTGGTCGAGGGTGACGCGGTGTCGTTCGGCGGCACCGTGGTGCGCGAAGCTGGCGCCATCGTCGAAGGGCAGACGGTCTCGATGGGGAGCAGCACGCTGGGCACCGCGGTGGCGCGCAGCGTGGTGAAGAGCGACCGCGCGACCCGCCACGTGGAGTCTGACGACGAAGTCCACGGCTTCAGCCTCCCGACGTTCCTCGTGCAGTTCGCGACGCTCTTCGGCCTGGGCTTCGTGCTGCTGGTGCTGGCGCCGCAGCGCATGAAGCTGATGGAGAACTCCATCAGCGCGGAGTTCACCAAGAACGGCGTGGTGGGCGTGCTGGGAGTGCTCGCGCTGCTGCCGCTGACGCTGCTGCTGTGCGTGACGATCATCGGCATCCCCGTGGCGCTCCTGATGTGGATGTTGCTGGCCGTCGCGGTGCCCGCGGGAGTCGCGCTGATGGCCAACGTGCTGGGTACGCGCCTGCCGACCGGCCGCATCCGCAAGATCATCACCGAGGCGAGCGAAAAGTTCGAGCTGGTCGTGATCGATGGTCCGCCGACCCTCGGACTCGCCGACGCTCCGCTGCTGGCGGCGGCCGCGGGCGACGTCCTGTTCGCGATCGAAAG
>CAMLFP010000284.1 GCA_946479335.1 uncultured Archangium sp. | reverse complement strand
GGCCCCGCGGACAGGCGCGCGGCGGTCGCGCAGGCGGCGGACAGGCTGCACGGAACAGCGGCGGTCAAGGTGCGCGGAACAACGCCGCTCAAGGCGGCCAACGCCCCAACGGGCAAGGTGCGCGCAACAACGGCGCTCAAAGCGGCCAACGCCCGGTCGGGGCCGGCGGCCGGCAAGAGGCGCGCGGTCAGCCAGCGGGTGGCCACGGTCGCCGCGGAGTAGGAAGGCGCGGCGGACGAGGCGGACGGGATCCTGGTGGCCCGTAAGTAGACGGCCGGCCCCACGCCCTCGTGACGAGGGCGAACAGAGAACCGGGTGAGCCCGCGCGACACCAGCTCAGCGCGCGCTAACTCGAGCGCGCATCGATACAGCGTCGAGTGTCTCCACCCCAAAATCACCGCGCCGGTCGAGTGCATCAATTCAGCAACTGTGTCGAAGCAGGCCACTCAGCAGCGCATCACCGCTGCGCGGCAGCTCCTTCAAGAACGCGCGCGTCCGCTCGAGTCGCAGCTCCGAACGCAGACTGGTGACGAACGACTTCACGAGAATGAACCTACTGCTCACCACCGACATCCACGGCCACTTTCAGATGCGGGGAGTGGCAAGTGATGTCGGCGCCAACGCCCCGCTTAAACAACGAACCCACGCAGTCGATCGGGACTTGCGATTCAGGTTGGGGCTGAGCGACCGTCCGTATGCACATGAGCTCGACGCCTAACGCTGATGACCTTTTCAGAGCCCGATGGCTTGCTCTCGACGACGAGGATTGCATCCGGCAGCTCTACAAACGCTTCCGGCTAACCGCTGCTCTCCACGACGAAGCAAGCAGCGGAGGAGCGAGCGCCGAGCTGGTCGCAGATCTCAAGCGCGAGTGCCAGTTGTTCGCCCCCGTCAGCAGTGCCACCAAGCTCCCCGAGCCAGAACGCCATGCATCGGAGTTGTTGAACGCCGAAGGCGTTCAGTTTCTCCTGCGCCGCGCAAAATCGTCATCATCCGCGGTGGCCACTGCGCTCTGCGCACGTCTCCTTTGGCTTCGCGCACGAGACCAACATCCTGCTAGTGGACGATGGGCAAGCGACGCGTTCGAGAAATGGTTTAATGCCCTGTCCAAGCACGTACTAGCGACGAGTGCGAGCGACCTCTGCCTTGAATCAATCGGCGTCCTTACCGGTGCACTCGAAATTGCCAAGCACAGCAACCAGACTGAAATCCTAATCAGGCTCGGTCAAGCGGCCACAACGCTAGCCACAAAACTCCCCGCCGTAGCACTTGGGAGATGGACGCTTGAGTTCTCGGAATTGCTGGTTTCGTTACCCAAGAAAGCGAGAACAGGAATCGATTCACAAACCGTTTCAGATTGTCTGATCGCGCAGCTCGACATCTACAAATCCACCAACTCTCACCTCTATCGAGCGTTTATTGAGGCCGACCTCAAGCTACGAAGTACGTTCGGATTGGTTGCGAGGTCTGAGTACGGTCCAAAAGCAATCGCCATTTCGTTCGAAAATGACGCAGACCATGCCCCCTCTGCATTCAACGCGATCGAGGCGCTGCGTTCAGCGGTTGAAGCGTTTCGCGTCGTTCCAGGCTGCGACGAGGACGTAAATCGGGCGCTCAAGAAGCTTGAAGATGCGACGCGCAGAATCCCGTCGGAACTTCAAATCAACGAAGTATCGGCACCCATTCCCACCGCCCAGCTCGAGCCTTATTTCGACATGTACGAAAAGGCGAGCATAGCGGATGCACTCAAAATGCTCGCCTTAGACATAAATATGAGAATTGACATTTCTCAGATCCGAGAAGCGATCAACGAGCAAGCGCAGAATTTTGTATTTATGCATCTCGCTCGCCCGGTTGTACTCAAGGCCGACGGAACTACATACTCACCCACTGACGATGACGAACGCGACGCTTTTCATATGGCGCAGCAGGCAAAAATAACCATGCAGGTTCGTTGGCAAATAATGCTCTGCGAACATTGGACTCGACTTCGAAACAAGGGACTGTCGATTTCGGCAATCGTCGAACACATTATGATCTCCAATGTATTCACACCTGAGGATCAGCCATTCCTGGAGTGCTTCGCCAAGCACTGGTTGACGAACGACTTCATCTCAGCGATGCATGTGATCGTTCCTCGTATCGAGCACATCCTTCGTCGTCTCTGTCGCACACTTGGTAGACCGACCATCACCGTACGAGACAACGGAAACCAGCAAACATCTATAGAATCTGCCCTAGCGTTCCTGATGCCGATTAACGAGTCACTGTTTTACGAACTGAACTTGGTGCTTGCGGACCAAGCAGGATACGCAATCAGGCACATGTTGGCCCATGGTCTCGCGGCGCCAAATGACGGCGCTTATTCCCCATTCATGGCGGACACTCTGTTGTTGCTCCTGGTTCGCTTCGCGCAGCTTCATCTAAGCAACTCCTAAGACGAACCGGTGTCGTAGCGACCACGTCAGAAGAGGATGGGCTTC
Organism: uncultured Archangium sp.; assembly: GCA_946479335.1. The sequence continues at coordinate 4,902 of CAMLFP010000284.1, read as the reverse complement.
TTGCTGACTCGAGCTCCTGCCGATTTCGGGGCAGGTTCGCGCCTCGCGAGTGCAGAACGTGATGATGCGCTGATGAAAGGCGTGCCATGACTCTGCCCAACGACACGCCGGTCGACACGCCTCGCGTCGGGCCCGAAGGCATCTGGGAACAACAAGCAATCGCGCTCAAGAACGACGGCTACAACGCCTCAGTCGTCGCGCGGAAATATGGTGACGATGCACGGCATGCCCGAGCACGAAGCCGAGGCGCTCACCGGCCGTCTCTTCGGCAAGAAAGTCAGCGCGCACCGTCGACACCACCAGCGCGGTCATCGGCGGTCTCGTCGTCGCCAGCCTCGCGATCGCAGGCGCCGTGTTGTTTTACACGCTCACCAGTGGACATCGTTGGGGCTCTGGCACGGCAATCGTCTACGCAGCGCTGCTGTCCGTCATCACCGCGAGCCTCCGCAAAGTGTTCCTCGCGCTGCTGAACGCGAACTCCAAAGAGCCGCTCTAAAAGACAAAAAAACACCCCGGTGCTCGCGCATCGGGGTTTGAAAACAATCGGGGAAAATGGAGGCGCCGGGAATCGAACCCGGGTCCGAAAGCCTTCTGTTCTCAGCCACTACGCGCGTAGTCCGGAGTTTTTCAGCTCTCGTTCTTCAGGTTTCTCCCGGACAGGAAGTTGAAGAACCAGCCTCTTGAATCTCGCCTCCCCGGTAAAGGCGACCGGAGAAGCCAGCCAGCATTATGGCGGTTGGCCTTCACCTCACTGGCAGAAGGTGAAGCAACCGTGCGTGAACCGTTTTTTAGGCGGCCAGCGCAAGCTCAACGTTGTCGTTGGCTTTTGTGGTTTTGCCGCTTTGATTTACGTGTGTGCAAGCTCACACGGCGCGCGACCGAGGACGTCTGTGCCCCCGTCGAAACCTTGTCGCCCCCGTTGTCAAAGAACCGTGACTGCTGACGTACCCATAACACGTGGCTGACGGCGCACCACCCCGCTCGTCGGCTGTCACCCGTCGGGGAGCCGTCGCACCGCACTTTCCTTTCCCTCCCCGCGCCGACAGGTACATTGCGACCCGATGCGCCTCCGTTTTTCGCTCGTGTTGACCTGCGCCCTCGTCGGAGGCGCCGCGCACGCTCAAGCCACGCTCGACCCGTTCAAGACGCGCGGCATCGACCTCGTGCCCTTCAAGTTCACCCCGATGATGGACTCGGGCCTCACGCTGGAAGGCGGCGAGCAGCTGCTGACGCGCAGCTACCTCGTGCAGGGGCTGGTGGACTTCAACTGGGGCATCCTCTCGGCGAAGTCGGGTGACGAGCGCCTCGGGCAGTTGATGCCCTTCCGCACCGACGTGCACCTGCTGGGCGCGTACCAGCTCCACTCGCGCATCGAGGTGGCGGCGGACCTGCCGATCACCGTCGGGCAGGTGAACAACTTCGGCCTGCTGGCGAACGCGGGCTTCCCGGTGGCGGCGCCGTCGGTGGCGGGCCTCGGCGCGCCGCGCATCCTCGGGCGGGTGCAGATTCTGAGGCAGAGCGAGCTGCCCATCGTCGGGCTGGCGGCGGTGCTCGAGGTGCGTTTCCCGCTGGGCTACGTGTTCGACCCGCGCAACTTCGTGGGTGACCGCGGGGTGGTGTTCGCCCCGCGCCTGGCCATCGAGCGCTCCATCGGCCCGGTGCGGCTGCTCGCGAACGTGGGCTGGCGGCTGCGCACGGCGCCGGGCCGCTTCTTGAACCTCTACGTCGGGCAGGAGTTCACGCTCGGCGGTGGCGCGATCGTGGAGATCCCCAACTTCTGGAAGTTCCAGAACAACCAGGTCATCGCCGAGCTGAACGTGGCGACGGCCGCGGAGGCGCCCTTCACCTTCTCGAGCTCCGAGGCGCTCAAGACGCCGTTCGAGCTGATGGCCGGCTTCCGCACGCAGTTCTACGGCAACTGGGGCGCGCAGCTCTCGTTCGGCAAGGGCCTGGGCGAGACGGGCTACGGCCGCGAGCTGTTCCGCACCACGCTGGCGGTGACGTGGCAGCACGTGGCGCAGCCTGATCAAGACGGCGACGGCGTGCCCGACGCGGTCGACGGGTGCCCGACGCAGGCCGAAGACCCCGACGGCATCGAAGACACCGACGGCTGCCCCGAAGCGCGCGAGCCGGATCAAGACGGCGACGGGGTGCCCGACAAGATCGACGCGTGCCCCACCACGCCGGGCCTGCAGGAGCTCGATGGCTGCCCCGACAAGGACGGCGACCAGATCCCCGACAACATCGACAAGTGCCCCGACCAGCCGGGCCCGCCGGAGCTGTTCGGCTGCCCGCCGCCCGAAGACGAAGAAGAGGTGGTGCTGGAATCGGAGCGCATCCGCATCAACAACCAGATCCTCTTCGAGTTCGGCAGCGATCGCATCGACCCGCGCTCCTTCAAGCTGCTCGACGAGGTCGCGCAGGTGCTGACCAAGAACCCCGACGTCGGCCCGGTGATGATCGAAGGCCACACCGACAACGTCGGCAGCCGCGAGGTGAACATCAACCTCTCGAAGCGCCGCGCGAAGGCCGTCGAGAAGTACCTCGTGGAGAAGGGCATCGCGCAGAAGCGCCTGCGCAGCGAGGGCTACGGCTTCGACAAGCCGATCGCCACCAACGACACGCCGCTGGGGCGCGCGAAGAACCGCCGCACCGAGTTCAAGCTCCTCGACGAGATCGAGACCAAGCCCGAAGAGAAGCCCGCGCCGAAGAAGTAGCGGTCACTTCTGGTCGAGGGCGTCTTCAATCCACCCGCGGAGCTGGCGCTCCGTGGCCTGGCCCTGCTGCGAGGCGACGACCTTGCCCTGGCGGTCGAGTACGAAGAGCGAGGGCAGCGCGCGCACGCGGTACTGATGCCCGACCTCCGGCTGCCCGTACGCGATGTAGGGCGTCAACTGCGGGAAGCGCGTCACGAAGCCGCTCACCGCCTGCTGCTGGCCGTCGAGGTTGTCGTTGCTGATGGCGACCAGCTCCACGCCCTGCGGCGCGAACTCCTCGACGGTCTTCACGAGGTAGGGAATCTCGTCGCGGCACGGCGGGCACCACGTCGCCCAGAAGTTCACCACCACCACCTTGCCCTTGAGCTGCGAGAGCTGCACCACGCCGCCGGCGTGACGTTCGAGCGTGAAGTCGGGCATCTGCGTGCCCTCTTCGACGATGGGGTAGCCGCGCGCCTGTTGGATGCCCAACGCGATGGCGCCCACCAGCAGCGCCCCGACGAACAGCATCGTCACCAGGTCGGGCTTCTTCTTCTCGTCGGGCGCGTCGCTCACAGGCGCTTCTTCAACGCTCGCTCGACGACGCGCAAGCCCGACTTCACCACCGAACGGAGGAGCGGCCGCGCCTTCACCACCGCCGCCAGCGCCGGGCCTTCGCGGTAGTACCAGGCGATGAAGGCCCGCCCGGCCGCGTGCCGCGCCAGCACCTCGTCGCGGAAGGCGCGCAGCGTGTCCAGCTCCGGCGCGCCCTCGCCGAAGGCCACCGTCGCCACGAAGCACGGGCCCGGCGTGGAGACCCACAGCACGCGGCTGGTGTTCAGGTTCAACACGCCGCGCAGGTACGACTCCGGGTAGTAGAGGAAGGCGAGGAGGTCACGGCGCGAGGCGCCCAGCTCGCTGTCGGCGGAGTCGAAGAACTCCACCCGCGTGGCGAGGCCCGAGAGCTCCTCGACGCGGAACTCGTAGCGCCGGCGGTTGCGGCCCAGCGAGACGACGTCGACCTCCCGCACCTCCGCCACGTAGGCCGCGAAGGGCACGGCGCAGCGCGGGCACTCCAGGCGGTGCAGCGACACCCGCGGCGAGAGCGAGAACTGGCTCACCTGTTTGCACGCGGGGCACGCCAGCTTGGCCTCCACCTGCGCCTCGGGGCGCGGGTCGAAGCGCGAGCGGCCGCTCTCGTAGATGGGCGGCGGGGCGGTGCCGGTGAGGCTCCACAGGCGCAGCGGCGCGGTGGCGGCGCGCTCCTTCGCGAGGGCCTCGTGCCACGCGGGCTCGGCGGTCTCCACGCGGCCGGCGGCCATCAGCGTCACCGCGATGAGGTGCGCTTCGAGCGCGTCGGCGAAGGGCTCCACCGGCGAGCCGATGCGCCACGCGCGCGCCAGCAGCACTTCACCCTCTTCGGCCAGCTTCGCGGCGACCGCGCGCGTCGGGTCGTCGCGGCGGCGGTAGAGCGGCGGCTCGGGCACGCGCGAAAAAAACGACAGCACGTCGCCCTGAAACGCGTCGAGCGAGTCGTTGGGCTGCGCGGCGAGCCTCGCCAGCCTCTCTCGCGCACGCGCCCGGATTCCTTCGAGATCCACACCCGCCTCTTACGTCACGCGCCGAAAAATGGATCGCGATGTGCGCAGACGTAGGCTGGTGGGCATGGGCATTCTGCGCTTTCTCATCTGGTCGTCGCTCTGCATCGGCCTCGGCATCTTCCTCGGCAGCTATGAGGTCCACGGGCAGACGCCGTGGCAGATGGTGCGCGGCACGTGGAAGCAGCAGGCGCCGAAGCTCGACAAGGTGCGCGACGACGCGGCGGTGCTGGTCGACGACTTCAAGAAGAAGCCCGCGCCCTCGGAGCAGCACTCCGCCGACGACAAGAAGGCCATCGACGCCATCATCGGCAAGCGCACCAAGAGCTAGCGCTTCAACGAGCGGCGCAGGTGCACGAAGGCCGAGTACCAGACCTGCGCTTCGCGGGCGGTGAGGCCGCCGCGCACCAGCGAGCGCTGGAGCTCCATCAGCGGGTGCTGCGGGCCGTCGGGGTGGAGGAACTCCGAGGCGATGAGCGTCTCCTTCATCAACGCTTCCAGCTTGTGCACGAAGCCGAGCTCCGCGCCGGGAGGTTGCGCTGGAGCCGGCGCGCGCGCGCGGCTGCATTCGTAGAGCAGCACCGCGGCGGCGTGGCTCAGGTTCATCG
>CAMLFP010000283.1 GCA_946479335.1 uncultured Archangium sp. | reverse complement strand
CGCTTTCTCCAGAGCCTCGAGAAGGATTGGCAGGCCCAACGCGTGCACGCGCACGCAGTCGTTTGGGGCCTCGCGAGCGGAGAAGAGTCTGTCGCTGACGCGTATGAAGCGTTCTTCCGGCGCTTCCCGCAGTGGTTGCCCGAGCATGACGACTTCGAGTCGACGAGCGCGCTGGACACGCTCGACAAGAAGCTCGCGCCGGGCGCGCTCACCAAGTCGCTGCAACTCGCGAAGGCGATCCGCGACAGCCTCGGCGCGGAGCTGCTCCGCGAAGTGGAAGGCCGCATCTTGCCGGTGCTCAACCGCTACTTCGAAGAGCGCCACGGTGGCGTGTTGCGCACTCCGGCCGACTTGGAGCTGCACCGCTTCTATCGGCGGCCAGAAATCGTCCGTTACTTCGGCACGCAGTACGACCCGGCGCGACACAACAGCGGCCTTCTTCAGTTCGGCGACACCGAGCTCGTCATCATCACCAAGCTCGACACCAGCGGCGCGAAGGAGTCTCAGCAGTACGAGAACCAACTCGCGAGCCCCACGCACTTCAAGTGGACCAGCCAGAACCGGATGACGCCGAAGAACGAAGCGGGCCGGCGAGTGCTCGAACATCAGCAACGTGGCGTCACCATTCGCCTCTTCGTGCAGTCGGGCTCGCACGCGGAGGCCGCGTACCTCGGTGAAGTGAAGGTGAAGCGCCACGAAGGCAGCGGCCCGATGCGTGTCGACTTCGAGCTGGTGGCGCCGGTGCCAGTGGCTGTCGCGAAGGAAATCGGCGTTCGATTCGAGAAGTGAGCGTTGTGGAGCGCGAGTGAAGTAGGCCAGGTTCGACGCGCATGTGTGACCTGTGCGTGCGCTTCAGAAGAGGTCGCTGGCAGGTCGTTCGCGCGGCCGACGAGGTGTTGCTCGATCAAGTCACGGCGAGAGATGCGCGCGGCATGGTCCGCGAGTTGAGACAAATCGGTGAGTCGCACGTCTCCGCGCGCCGCTGCCCGTCGCGCTACTTCGTGACCGGGGCCGAAGCGCTCCGGGCGCTCCCGTGTCAGCTGTTCGCACGCTGTGACCGCCACGCCGATGGCGCGACTTCGCATGCGGTACTTGGTGTCGTGCCTGCGTGTCGCCGGTGCGCGGCGGCGTTGGGCGTGCCGTTCATCGACGCCTCGTTGACCGTCGAAGTCTCCGCAGGTTGAACAGTTCGATTCGGTGGGAAAGTCTCGCCGCATGCCGAGCAGAAATGCGTCGTGGTCGAGGGACGAGCAGTTGGTCGCGTTGCGGCTGTACCTCACGGAGCCCTTCGGAAAGCTCCACAAGACGAACCCACGAATCGTTCGTCTCGCGGAGCTGCTCGGAACACGTTCGCCCGGCGCGCTCTCGATGAAGGCCTGCAACTTCGCGAGCCTCGACCCGACGTTTCGTGCGTCGGGCCGCAAAGGGCTCTCCGGCGCGAGTCAGGCCGATGAGAAGTTGTGGGCGGAGTTCTCGAAGTCTCGCGGCGAAGTCGTCGACGAGATGGAGGCGCTCGTCGAGCCCGTGTTGCCGCCGTCGCTCAAACCTTCGGGTGAGAGCGAGACACGACGCATGGTGACGGTGCGGCGGCATCAGCGCTTCTTCCGTGAAGAACTCCTCGCGGCGTACGGAGGTCGGTGCGCGATTTCGCAGCTCGATGTTCCCGAGCTGTTGATCGCGAGTCACATCATCCCGTGGTCCGAGGACGCGATGCGCCGGACTGACGCGACCAACGGGTTGCTCCTCAACGCGTTGCTCGATCGCGCCTTCGATAGCGGGCTCATCACCTTCGACAGCGCGCTCCGGCTGGTGTGCTCGCGAAAGCTCGAAAAAGGAAAGGTCGAGAACCGCGGTGCGATCCTCGACCTTCGTGGGGAAAAACTTCGTCTGCCGGAACGCTCAGCGCCTGATCAACAGGCGCTTGAATGGCACCGCGAGCATCGCTTCGCGGCCTGATCAGCCGGCGAGCTCGCTCCACAACAGCAGGTCACCGCGCGCGAGATACGACTTGTCGGCGAACGCCGCGTAGAAGTCGTCGAACACCGCCTCGAAGTCGGAGTACCGCGAGTCTTTCCGGTCCTGCGTCATCTTGTCGAAGATGGGGTCGAGCTTCGCGGGCACGTCAGAATTGATCTCCGACGGCAGCGGGCTGCGGCGGCCGGGCAACTGACCGGTGAGCATCTCGTAGAGCAGGATGCCCAGCGCGTAGACGTCGCTCGAGGGGCCGGCGTCTTTCGAGCGCGCGATGAGCTCCGGGCTCATGTAGCCCATGCCGCCGGTGCCGACGAAGACCTGCGGCATGCCCTTGCTCTGGTCGACCTCGATGACGCGCGAGAGCCCGAAGTCGGCCAGCTTCGCGTTGCCGTACACGTCGAACAAGACGTTCTCCGGCTTCAAGTTGTGGTGCGTGAGCCCCTGCTGGTGCGCGGCGCGCAGCGCGTAGGCCAACTGGAGGAAGTAGCGGATCGCCTGCGGCACCGGCAGGCCCTTGGTGCCCGCGGCCTCGAGCTTCTCGCGGAGGCTCCCCTTGCACAGCTCCGTCACGTAGTACGGGCGCGCGACGTCGGTGTTCTGGTCGATGATCTGCGCGATGCCGGGGTGACGCACCTGCGCCTGCGCGCACAGCTCCTTCTTCAGGCGCTTGATGACCTCGCCGCGCTGCAAGAACGAGAAGTACCCGAAGATGTCCTTCAGCTCCTTGACCGCCACGTCGAGGCCGAGCGCGTTGTGCTTGCCCTTGAAGACCGTGCCCAGCGGGCCGGAGCCCAGCTGATCACCCTTCTGGTAGCGCAGGTCGAGGTCTTGCCCCTTCGGCGCGCCGCCATACGCGCCGGCGCTGGGCACCGCCGCGGTCAACGGCAGCGGGGCGGGCGGGGGCGGCGGAGAGCTGAAGCCTCCGCGCGATTCGGGCGCGGTCACCTGGGGGAAGTCTTCTTGCGGCTTGCGACGGGGCGGCTGTGGCATGGCTGGCGGCTCCAGGACGATGTCGGTGGAAGGTGCGGGAGGCGGGGTCGGGTCGGGCTGCTCGACCTCGGCCGACGCGGCCTCCTCTGAAATCTGGTCGGCGAAGAAGTCGGCGATCTCCCCGGTGAACTTCGCCTCGTCATCACCCTGCGCCACGCGCTCGCCCTGCTCGGTGAGCTTGAGCTGGGCCTCGCGGTCCATCGCGATGTAGTGGAACTTGCGCAGGAAGAAGAAGTAGCTGTCGAAGTCGAGCGCGACGTTGTTCTCGAGCGACATCTTGACGTCGGCGAGCTTGTTCGAGCGCCCCGCGCCCAGGTTTTCCTGCAGGGTCTTCAGAATGAACGCGGCGTCTGTGCTGACCCGCTCTCTCGTGGTGCCGGACATGCCCTGGGGTTTTCCTTACTTGAGACGAAGGAGTTGCTTCACGGTGTCCATCACCTCGGCGAAGCGCACCGGCTTCTTGAGGAACACGTTCACGCCCAGCTTCATCGCCTTGTCGCGCGCGTCGGTGCCGCCCGCGGAGATGGCCACCACGGGGATGCTGGCCAGCGACGGCGTGGCGCGCATCTTCTCGAGCAGCTGGAAGCCGTCGAGCACCGGCATGTAGAGGTCGGTCATCACCAGCGCGAAGCTGCCGTCGCCCAGCATCGAGAGCGCCGCGTGCCCGTCGGCCGCGAAGTGCACCTCGAGCGGCGTGCCGCCCTTGAAGTCGCTCGCGGCCAGCTTCTTGAGCACGTACGAGTACATCTCGATGATGTGCGGGTTGTCTTCGACGATGAGCACGCGAACCCCCGGAGGAGGCGTCGCGGCGGGGCCGCTCTGGAGCTGCTCAGTGCTCATCGGGGCCACTGGTTTATTCGATTGTGATGCACGAGCGGTAGTTTGATCACGTGCTACAGGTGCGCGAATGCAGAATGATCTTGCGAACTACCCGAACCTGACGAACCCGGAGTGCTTCTGGACGCCGGTGCGCGAGTGGGGCGGGCTGCCGAACGTGAAGTGGTGCGAGGAGACGCTGTGCGGCGTCATCTCCGAGCCGGCCAACACGTGGAGCAACCTGGCGTACATCGCGGTCGCGGTCGGGCTGTTCTTCTACACGCGGCGCGAGCCCAACCGCATGGTGCGCTTCTGGGCGCCCGCTGCGTTCTGGGTCGGCGTCACCTCGCTCGTGTACCACGCGAGCGTGACCTTCGTGCTGCAGGTCTTCGACTTCTTCGGCATGTACTTCTTCTTCAACCTCGTGCTGCTGCTCAACCTGGTGCGCATGGGCACGGTGAAGCCGCAGGCCTTCTTCAAGACGCTCTACATCTCCATCATCTCGCTCACGGTGTTCACGGTGCTGGTGGCGAAGACACCGTTCCCCATCCAGGGCATCGTGGTGGTGCTGCTGGTAGGCACGCTGACGACCGAGGTCCTCGCGTCGCGCCGGGCCAGCGAGCCCGTGTCGCACCGGTTCCTCTACCTGTGCCTGGTGTTCATCGCGGTGGCCTTCGCGTTCTCGGCGTCAGACGCCTCGCGCCTGCGCTGCGACCCGAGCGACCACCTCTTCCCCGGGCACGCGGTGTGGCACGAGTTCGGCGCGGTCTCGATGATCTTCGCGTTTCTGCACTACCGGCAGTTCGCGAGGCTTTTTGCCTGACGCGGGGGCGGGGTTGACCCAACTGGTCGCGTCGATTTCACGCCTGCTAGAAGTCGGCCCGCAGCACTCCCCCCAGAGAACCCATGTTGGCACTCCCGCAGTTGGACCAATTCCGCGCTGAGCAGGCGCGCATCGAAGCAGGGCTGAAGGCGGCGGAGGGCGTGGCGGGCGATGCCGAGAAGTTCTCGGCCCAGCTCAAGGCGATGCGCGCGGAGGTGCTGGCGCACTTCAAGTCGAAAGACGCCCTCTACCCGGCGCTCGCGCAGCAGGCCGACGCGGCCCACGACCCGGGCGCGGCGCAGCTGGCGCGCATCTTCGAGGCCAACATGAAGGTGCAGTCGGCGGCGGTGCGGCGCTTCTTCGAGACCTTCGAGGCCAGCCCGGCGTCGTCGCTGGTGGGCTCCTTCCACACCGTGGCCACCGTCATCCGCTCGCGTTTTCAGACCGAGACGCGCGGCGTCTTCCCCCTCGTCGAACGCACCGCGAAGGTGCTGGAGAAGGCATGAGCATCCCCGTGGAGATTCACGCCGACCGCGCGCTGGCCAGCATCGGAGGCGAGCCGCACGTCTTCCACTGTCACCACTACAACTGCTTCCTCCAGAAGAGCATCGTCGACCAGGCGGCGCTGGTGCAGCACGAGGCGCTGCTCACCGACGCGGCGGCGGAGGTGGTGTTCGCGGAGCTCTCGGCGCTGGGCGCGGGGGCCGAGTCGTCGCTGCTCTTCCGCCAGCTGGGCTTCGGCGTGCTCGACACGGCGTCGCTGAGCGCCTCGGGCGGGCGCGCGACGGTGACCGCGAGCCACTACGCGCTGGGGTGGAAGTCGAAGTACGGCGCGGCGAGCGCTCCGGTGTGCTTCTTCAACGCGGGCTTCATCGAGGCCGTGGCGCGGCACCGCTTCGGCGCGGCGTTCACCGTGAAGGAGACGGCGTGCGTCGCCGCCGGCGCGCGGGAGTGCGTGTACGAGGTGAAGCCGGGCGGCCGCGCGGTGCTGCCGAAGTCGATGGGGTTGGGCGCGCTGACCGACTGGCCGAAGCGCTCGCCGTTCGCCACGAAGACCTCCGTCGACGAGGCGGCGATCATCACCGCGTGCGGTGGGCTCCCGCTGGCGGGCAATGAAGAAGGCCGCGTCGACGCGTTCGGCGTGTCGCTGACGCGGCACTTCGCGAACTACTACAACCTCGTCTGCTACCGCTTCGACCAGCAGATGGAGTCGGCGGCCGGCGACGCGGCGCTCGAGGCCTCGCGCATGCTGCTGACCGAGGCCGGGCAGGTCTGCGCGTTCCACACCTTCGGCGGCATCATGGAGAGCGCGGAGTGGGACGCGCTCATCAAGCCGCAGTGCAAGACCACCGAAGACTGGGTGTACGGGATGGTGTCGGTGGTGAACGCGCTGGGCTGGGGGCGCTGGAGCGTCGCCGCACTCGACCCCGGGCAACGCCTGGAGCTGGTCATCGACGGCAGCTACGAGTCGAACGGCTTCCTCGCGGGCTTCGGGCGCTCGAAGACGCCGCGCTGCTACCTCGCGACCGGCGGCACCTCGGGCCTGATGAACCTCGTGTACCACGCGAACATCCAGAGCCGCCCGGCGCTGACGCCCGAGTTCTACGCGCGCACCTTCACCGATGGCCGCTTCTTCGTGGCGCGCGAGGTGGAGTGCCGCTCGATGGGCGCCTCGCAGTGCCGCTTCGTGGCCGAGCGGCTCTGAAGAGTCAGCGTGGCGACCCGGCGCGAGCGGCTGGTGGGCTTCAAGTACCGGCCGCGCGGCGCGCTCGACGCGGAGGTGCGCAAGAGCTGCCGCGACGAGTGGAAGATCTACTACTCGGGCGCGGTGTTCGATGACGCGGTCTGGGCGCGGCTGGCTTCGCTCGGCAGCATGAGCGTGCTGGAGGCCTCGAAGCTGAACCCGAAGATGAAGGATCTGATCCGCATCGCCGGGCAGGGCTTTCGCGTGGAGGGCGCGCGCGGCGGAGAGATGCTGCTGGTCTTCTACACGCCACCCCGCGGGCTGCGCGCGCGGCACCGGGTCGAAGCGCTGCTGGCTGGCGACGCGCCGCGGGGCTCACGCAGCGCAGAGTGAAAGACGGTTCCTCCACGGGAGACGCCGCGCCCGACGCGAGCGGGCACTGCGACGCGCGTCGCCCAGGGTGACGACCGCGCCGCTACCAGTGCGCGACGATGGTCGACGCGCCGATGAACACGGTCGCAGTCGCGATGAGGCCGTGAAGCCCGGAGTGCACCGCGGTGAGCTTCTTCGCCGACGCCGACAGCGGCACCGCGATGAGCGCCGACAGCACGCCCATGCCCAGCATCGAGCCGACGCCGAAGACCGCGATGTACGCGAGGCCCCAGCCCGGCTCGTTGACGCGCGTGGCGGCCAGCAGCAGCAGCGCCGCCGAGCCCGCCAGCCCGTGCATCAACCCCACCGCCAGCGTGCGCCAGCGGAAGCCGTGCTCGTGCTGATGCGCGTCGGAGTCGCGGTGGGAGTGGAGGTGCACGTGCTCCGCGACGCCTTCATGCGCGTGGACGTGCACGTGCGCGCGCTCGCGCCACAACTTCCACAGCGCCTGCGCGCCGAGCCCGACGAGCATCACGCCGACGCAGAACTCCAGCCGGCCGGCCCACGCCTCGGGGATGACCGCGCCCGCGACGAAGACGCCGCCCGCCAGCAGCACCAGCGTCAGCGCGTGCCCGAGGCCCCACGTCAGCCCGTGCACCACGACATCTCTTACGTGCTTGCTGCGCGCCGAGAGCGACGCCACGGCCGCGAGGTGATCAGCCTCGAAGGCGTGCTGCAGGCCGACGGC
>CAMLFP010000282.1 GCA_946479335.1 uncultured Archangium sp. | reverse complement strand
GTTCGGCGTGAAGGGCTTCATCGTCTTCGTCACCGTGACGGCGACGTTCTCCGTGACGGCGATGATCATCGGCTGGGTCACGCGGCGTGGTCGCGGCGCGCCCTCGCGCATGAGCGTCTCCCCGCTGAACGAGCGCTACGAAGACCTCGGCGACGCCCTGCGCTCGGAGGTCCTCGACAAGGAAGAGTGGAAGGCGCGCACGAAGGCGCACGAGAAGAAGAAGCCCGACATGAATCGCCCGCGGGTCTACGTGCTCGACTTCGAAGGCGACATCCTCGCGTCGCAGGTGGCGCACCTCCGTGAAGAGGTGACGGCGCTGCTCGCGGTGCTGCGGCCCGAAGACGAGGTGGTGCTGCGGCTCGAGAGCCCCGGCGGCGGCGTCGCGCACTACGGGCTGGCGGCCGCGCAGCTCACGCGCCTCAAAGACAAGAAGGCGAAGCTGACGGTGTGCGTCGACCGCGTCGCCGCGAGCGGCGGGTACATGATGGCGTGCGTCGCCGACACCATCGTCGCCGCGCCGTTCGCGGTCATCGGCTCCATCGGCGTCATCGCGGCGGTGCCCAACGTGCACCGGCTGCTGAAGAAGCACGAGGTCGACTACGAGGAGCTCACCGCCGGTGAGTTCAAGCGCACCGTGTCGACCTTCGGCGAGATCACCGATAAGGGCCGCGCCAAGTTCGTCGAGCAGCTTGAGGAGACCCACGCGCTCTTCAAGGACTTCGTGAAGACGCAGCGCCCGGCGCTCGATGTGTCGGCGGTGTCGACGGGCGAGTACTGGCTGGGCCGCCGCGCGAAGGAGCTGGGGCTCGTCGACCAGCTCGGCACCAGCGACGACTACCTGTTGTCGCGCGTCGGTCAGGCGAGCGTGTACTCGGTGCGCTTCCGCCCGGCGGCGCAGTGGCGTCAGCGCATCGGCGACTTCGTGCTCGCGTCGCTGGCGCGCTGGCAGTCGCTGACGCTGCGCTGACGAGCTGGCTTCTGCGCAACGGCTCGCGCGCATCGTGAAGTCGCGGTGGCGTCCGTCCCTCGGGCGAGGTGCTGGTGCCTGAGCGACGAGCGCGACTCAGAAGTCGAGCGGCAACACCCACGCGCTGCCGTTCGCCGTGCCCCAGCGCTCGCTCAACGGCGCGCCGATGCCGAGGCCCGCGGGGGCGCCTCCGGAGGGCGGCGAGAGTGAGAGGTCTTGCCCGAACGACGCGCGTTCCGTCGCGTCGGGGAAGATGACCATCGCGGGCTGGGTCTTGCCCTCCGTCACCGTGCCGCCGCCGAACACGTACACCGCGCCGGTGCCATCGCCGTTCTCCGACGCGCCGGTGGCCGAGACGACGAGGTCGCGCTGGCCATCGCCATCGACGTCGAGGTCGCCCGCCATCGCGCGGCCGAAGGACAGCGTGTACTTCGGAGGAACCAGCGGCACGACGGTCAGCTGCGCGGTGCCCTGAATCGCGACCAGCCGCTCACCGCTCGTCGGCTTGAGCGCGTTGAGCTGCGCGACGGGGAGCAGCAGCACCGTGGGCTGCGGATCTCCGGCCACCGCGTAGAGGTCGGCGGTCACCGCCACCGCGTCGCGCCCGTCGGCCAGCACCTGCCGCGCGCGCGCCATCGCCACGCCCAGGCGCATCGGAGAGACGCCGACCTCCGTGTCGCCGGAGATGCGCAGCCAGCGCGGCTGACTCGAGCCACAGCTGCTGCCGAAGCCGTACACGATGACGATGCCCTGCCGCGCGAGGTTCCCCGGCTGCGCGGTGCCCAGGTAGCGGAAGGTCAGCTCGTCGCAGCCGTCGTTGTCGAGGTCGCCCAGTGAGGCGGGCGCCGAGGTCGCCCACGGCGTGTAGGGGAAGCTGAAGTACGGGTCGCACGCCAGCGACGGCTTCGCGAGCGACGCGTCGTCGAGCGCGCGGCCGGTGAAGACCTCGAAGCCGTTGGCGCGCAGCATCGCGAGGTCCTGCTGGCCGTCTCCGTTGAAGTCGAAGCGGCCGATGACCGCCGTGGCCTGGCTGGTGCGCACGCACTCGGTGGCGGTGCCGCCGTCGGCCTGCGTGCACCCGGCGATGGCGTACGGCCCCCACACGCGGAAACCTTCACGGAAGGTGCCGTCGGCCTGGCCCATCATCACCAGCGCGGCGCCGTAGCGGCCTCCGGTGGGCGCGGCGCACTCGGGGCGCGCGACGGCGTACTCGGTGGAGTTGAGGCCGCCATCGGCCAGCAGCGTCGGGTGCTGGAAGCGGCCCGCGGCCACCACCGCGTCTTCGCGCCCGTCACCGTCGAAGTCGGTCAACGCCACGTCGCGCGCCTGGTTGTTGCCACCGTACGCGCGCACCCCGGCGTCGCTCAGGTAGCCCGACGAGTCGGTGCCCTCGGTGAGCAGCAGCGGGGCCACCGGCGCTGTCGAGTCCCAGTACCAGGCGCGGCCTGACGGCACGTCGCCGCCGAGGTTGTCGGAGCTGGGGCCGTTCCAGAAGGGCACGTTGACGAGGGCGGTGACGTGCCCGCCGCGCGCGCCGGCTTCGATGGCGGTGCCGAACTGCTGGCCACCGACCCGGGCCGGCACGGCCATCGATTGCACGGCCCAGGCGCGCGGGTCGCCGGCGGCGGGCGTGAAGACGTCGAGGCGCCCGGTGAAGTCGCCGACGGTGGTGCTGGCCCGGCTGTTGAAACTCGCGAGGCGGCCGTTCCACACCGTGAGCGCGGCGCCGGTGCGGTCGCTGCGGTTCAACCCGCTGCGTGTGAAGTCAGGCCGGTTCACCGCCGCGCCGCGCGAGAGCTGCGCGAGCGAATAGAAGTCGAGCCGCCCGGAGCCAGGCAGCGAGACGGAGCCGCCATCAGGCAGCGTGCCGGTGCCGTTCGCGCCGTACGCGCCGAGCACCAGCTCCGGCGAGGCGTCGCCATCGGCGTCGACCACCGCGAAGCGGCCCGCGCGAATGTTCGCGCTGTTGCCGTAGACGCGCGCCCAGGTGTCGGCGCGCGTCAGCTGCAGCGGCGTCGTCGAAGTGGTGGGCCGCATCGGCGCGCCGGTGAGGTCGAAGAGGTAGACCGCGCCCGCGCGCGTGCCCCCCGAGGTGCCCGCGTCACCCGCGCGCAGGTCGGGTGAGGTCACGCTGTCGTTGTACGCGGCGAGGAGCGCCGGCCGGTCTCCGCTGGCGGGCATGACGTCGAGGCGCCACAGGCCGTTCTCGTTGCCGGTGTCGGGGCCGTTGGCGACGTGCACGAAGAGGTCGGGGAGGTCGTCGTAGGCGCCGCTGCCGCGACCGAGGTGCACCTGCACCGCGTACACCTTCTGCGTGCGCACGCCGCCATCGGGCTGGAGCGCGTTGTTCACCGAGGTGATGAAGGCGAGGTCGGTCAGCGTATCGGCGTTGAGGTCGGCGGCGACGACCGAGCGGCCGGCGTTCAAGGTGTTGGTCTTGGTGAAGCCGCCGTCGACGTTCAGGTCGATGCCCGACAGCCGCACGTCGCCGAGGTCGCCCAGCGGCAGCCCCGGAGTGACGCGGAAGAGGTCGATGACGCCGCGCGCGCTGCCGCCACCGACGTCTGCGCCGGGAGAGCCGACGATGAGGTCGTCGTCACCGTCGCCGTCGACGTCTTCGATGGCCAGCGCGGTGCCGAAGTTGGCCGCGCCGAGGCCGGTGAGCGGCGGCTGCAGCAGCTCCGGGCCGTCGGCGCCGAAGGTATAGAGGTACACCGCGCCCGAGTTGTTGAGGGTGATGTCGTCGCCCGGCGCCGAGAGCGCGAGGTCGGCGCGGCCGTCACCGT
Source organism: uncultured Archangium sp. (assembly GCA_946479335.1). Next base: position 3,657 of record CAMLFP010000282.1, on the reverse strand, counting down.
TCAAGTCGCCCGCGGCCATCACCGTGCCCAGCGCGGCGGTGTCGCTCGCGCCCAGCAGGGTCCACGTGGGCGTGTCGGGGAGCCCGTTCGCCGTGCCCTTGAAGATGAACACCGCGCCGCCTTGCGAGCGCCCGAGGTCGCTCTCGGGCACCGCGAGCGCGACGTCGTCGATGCCGTCGCCGTCGAAGTCGGCGGTCAGCAGCGTCCCGAGGTCGGTGCGGTGCCCCTGCGGCGTCAAGTCGGTGCGCAGCAGCTCGGTCAGCACGCGCACCTTCAGCTCCGCGCCCGCGTCGAGCACCGCGTCCCACGCGGTCAGCACCGCGGTCTCCCCACCCGCGCCGCCATCGGGGGCCACGTAGAACCACGCGTCGCCGCGCTGCTCCACCGCGCCCGGGTCACCCGCGCGCAGGCTCCAGGTGACGACGCCGGTGCCGTCCAACACCGAGAGCGGCGCGAAGGAGCCGGTCGGCAGCGCCAGCCGCGCGAACGCCGGGCGGAAGCTGGCGGTGCTGCTGACCTCGATGACCGCGGCGATGGTGTCTCCGGAGGCCACGTCGCGCGCGATGATGATGTCGGTGTCGTCGTCGGGGCCCGCCACGTATTCGCCGTCGGCGCTGAGGCTGCCGTGCGAGCCCAGCATCTGCGTGGAGTACGTGACCTTGGGGGTTCCGGTGAGCGGGCTGGGCGTCGCGCCGACGGCGGTGAAGGTGAACGAGGTGCCCGGGGGCACGCGCGCGCGCGAGGGGCGCACCGCGAAGCTGGCGATGATCTCCACGCCCACGCGCGCCGAGTGGTCGCAGTCGTCGGTGACGATGATGCTGTCGCTGCCCGGCGTGAGGCCCGCGACGTAGCGGTTGCCCGACAGCGCCCCCGCGGGCGTCGCGGAGCCGAGGTGGTACCGGTAGCGGCCCGTGCCGCCGCTGGCGATGACGTTGGCCGCGCCGTTCACGTGGAGCGTGTCGGGCACCACCTGCGCGGTCAGCGCCGGCAGCCCCGCGCATTGGTCGACCGGCGCCGGCGGTTCGGGCTGCGTGACGACGGCGCCCTCACAGGCGGAGAACAGCGAGAGCACCAGCAGCGCGCGCTTCACGGCAGCGTCCCTCCGTTGGCCCAGCGCACGATGGTGGAGATGCTGGCCGGGTCCATCCCTCCGGGCGGCATGGAGCTGGTGCGCACGCGGTCGGCGATGGTGGAGGCGTTGGCCTTCCACTCCGCGTAGTCCTTCAGCTCGGTGGGCGCCGGGCCGCTCACGTGGCACGACGCGCAGTGCTTCTCGAACACCGGCTTCACGTCGGTCTCCCACGAGAGGGTGGCGTTGGCCGCGCCCGCGAAGAGGAAGTGCAGCTGGCGCTCGCGCGTCGCTCCGTCGACGGTCGCCGACACGTGGAGCGTGTGCCAGCCATCGTCGAGCGCCGCGAACGACACCGGGTTCAACACCTGGCCGTCATTCACGCCGCCCAGGCTGAAAAAGGTCTCGCCTCCGGTGGGGCCCTCGCCGTCGACGCCGGTGGTGAGGTCGACCGCCTGCGACTCGAGGTCGTCGAGGCGCCAGCGCAGCTCCGTCAACGCGCCGCTCGTCACCACGCCCGCGTCATCGCGCTGCGGCGACGGGAGCGCGGCCTGCAACACCAGTTGCCCGTCGAAGACCTGCTGCGCAGAGAACATCCCCCGCACGCGGATGGGCGGGTACGGCGCGACCGACACCGTGTCTTCGCCCACGCGCACCCAGGCGCTGCCCGCGGCGTCGGCGCCCAGCAGCGTCGCGGAGGCGCTCAGGCCCTCCACCCGCTGCCACGCGCCGAGGTTGCCATCGAGCCGGTACAGCGCGTCGCCCGCCTGCAGCCACGCGAAGCGCCCCGCTGACTTGAGCGCCCGCGGGTTGGCCCCCAGCGTGAACTGCTTCCAGGAGATGCCGTTGTACGTCAGCAGCGCGCGCGGGGTGATGGCCCAGAGCTCGCCGGCCGAGGTCGGCGACGGCGTCAGCCCCGCCACCGCGAGGAAGCCATTCTTCGTGATGGACGCGTCGAGCTTCGCCTCGGTGACGGAGAAGTCGTCGGTGCCCGTCTGCGTGGCGACGAACAGCTTCCCGTCGCGCACGAACCAGATGCCCGCGCCGCCTTGAGGCGAGGGCGCCGCCGCCACCGAGGTCACGCCGGTGAGTGACTCGCTGCCCACCTTGAACTCGCCCAGCGCGCCGCGCGCGAGGCGGAAGAGCCCCGTGTCGTGCGCCAACCACGCGGAGCCATCGCTGCCCACCGCCGTCGCGTGCAACCCATCGGGAGGGATGGCCGCCTGCCACTCGGGCGCGACGAGCCAGCCGTCATTGACCACGAAGACGCCGCGCGAGGTCGCGACCAGCGAGTTGGTGCCGCTCAACGCGAACACGCCCGAGGCGGGGCCCGGCCACAACTCGTCAGACGGGTGCGGCTCCAGCACGCCCTTGCTGCCGTTGGGGCGCACGCGGGTGACGCGCCCGGCGAGGTCGACGAACACGCCGCCGCCGCGCTCGTCGGCGAAGGAAGGCAACGCCGAGAGCTCCGTCGAGGTGCCGACGGTGGTGGCGGTGAAGGTGGTGGTGGGCAGCGGCTGCGGCACCAGAGACTCGTCACAGCCTGCGGCCGCGGCGAGCACTCCCAGCAACAAGAGGCGATTCATGCGTACTTTGAGAGCAGGCCCTTGAGCGGCGCTTCGCGGGTGATGGAGTAGTCGAGGTTCGCCGCGTCGAGGATGGAGGCGATGACGTGCTCCGGGGTGATGACCAGCCCATCGGGGCGCGGGAGGCCGGTGTTGAAGTCGACGAAGCCCGCCGAGAGACCGACGTCGCCGCTCTTGCCGAACACCGTGTTGTGGCGAACGCCGCGCCCCAGCAGCATGCAGCTGTTGGTGATGTGGTGGTCGCGCCCGCCGGCCGCGTTGGTGAGCGGCGTGCGCGAGAACTCCGAGAAGCACACGATGGTGACGTGGCCCTTGCTGGGGTCGGGGTCCATCCACTTGCCCTTGCTGGGGTCGTTGGGGTCGAAGTCGGAGTTCTTGAGGTCGCTCACCAGCGCGGCGAGCGCGTCCCACGCGGTCTTCTGCGAGGAGGCGTTGTCGTTCTGCCGGTTGAAGTGCGTGTCGAGCGGGCCGGTGTTCAGCGTCAGCGAGACGCACTGGCTGATGCCCTTCTTGATGGCGGTGGCGGCGGTGGCGGCGCGCGCGGCGGAGGTGGTGGTGTTGCTGCCGTCGCCCAGCCCGTACGCGGCGCGGATCTGCGCGCGGTACGTGTTGAGGCCGTCATCGGGGCTGCGGTTGGCGAAGCGGAAGTACTTGTCGACCTGCGCGGTCAGCACCGTCTGCTTCTGCGCGAGCGCCTCGCGGTACTGCGAGACCAGCCCGCGGCTGTTGTAGAGGTCGGCCTCGCACGAGACGGGCCGGCCCTGCATGTCGACCAGCTCCTTCTCGATTTCGGAGTCGAACTGCGTGGTGCTCTGGCCCAGCGTCAGCAGCAGGTCGTTCTGGCTCGAGACGCGCAGCGCGTTGGCGTAGCCGCCGTAGCGGTCGTTGTAGCTCTCGACGTTGTACGCGATGGACGGCACCGGCACCTTCGTGAGACCCATCGGCACCATCTGGCCGACGATCTCAGTGGCGGTGCTGGAGCCGCGCGCCGCCGAGCCCGCG
>CAMLFP010000281.1 GCA_946479335.1 uncultured Archangium sp. | reverse complement strand
TGGGCGAGTACTTCCGCGACAACAAGATGCACGCGCTGGTCATCTACGACGACCTCTCGAAGCAGGCCGTCGCGTACCGCCAGCTCTCGCTGCTGCTGCGCCGCCCGCCGGGCCGCGAGGCGTACCCGGGCGACGTCTTCTACATCCACTCCCGCCTGCTGGAGCGCGCGGCGAAGCTGTCTGATCAGGAAGGCGCGGGTTCTCTGACCGCGCTGCCCATCATCGAGACGCAGGCCGGCGACGTGTCGGCGTACATCCCGACGAACGTCATCTCCATCACCGACGGCCAGATCTTCCTCGAGACCGACCTGTTCTTCGCCGGCATCCGCCCGGCCATCAACGTCGGCCTCTCGGTGTCGCGCGTGGGTTCGGCGGCGCAGATCAAGGCGATGAAGCAGGTCGCCGGCTCGATGAAGCTCGACCTCGCGCAGTACCGTGAGCTCGCGGCCTTCGCGCAGTTCGGCTCCGACCTCGACAAGGCCACGCAGGAGACGCTGGCCCGCGGCGCGCGCCTCACCGAGCTGCTGAAGCAGCCCCAGTACGAGCCGCTGCCGGTGGCGCGTCAGGTCATGCAGATCTACGCGGCGACCGACAAGAGCGACGCGCAGAAGCGCGGCTGGCTGCGTGAGATTCCGGTGGTCGACATCACGCGCTGGGCGAAGGAGTTCCTCGAGTTCTGCGACGCAAAGTTCCCCAACGTTCAGAAGAGCATCGAGGATAAGCGGGAGCTCACCGGTGACATCAAGGCCGAGCTGAACAAGGCCATCACCGAGTTCAACGCGGTCTTCACCAAGACCCCCGGCGCCAAGGTGTAACCATGAAGAAGCTCGCTCTTTCGGTGTTGTTGGTGGTGGTGGCGGCAGGGTGTTCGCTGCGGCCCCGCTACAACGACTACCACCTCATGGTGGACGTGCTGAAAGAGGCGCGCTTCGTCGTGGTGAACCCCGACAACAACACGCCCATCGCCGGCGCGAAGATCGAGCTGGGCGAGGGCAAGTCGAAGGTGACGACGACCAGCGACGCGATGGGCGGCTTCCTGCTGCCTGTCGACAAGCGCTACGTCGCCGACAACCCGATGCTGGTGGTGACGCTGCCTCAGGGCGTCGAGAAGTACGAGGTGCGCCTCGCGCCGCCGCCCGCTCCCGAGCTGCCGCCCGCGTCGGTCGCCGAAGAGGCGCCCGTCGAGGCGACGCCGGTGCCCGTGATGGACACCGCCGACGCCGGCACGATGTGATGCACGAAGGGCTCCGGAGACGGAGCCCTTTTCGTTTCAGCGCTCACCCCAACCGCAGACAGCGCATCGACATGGTGCCTTCGACCACGTCGTTGAAGGTCTCCAGCGGCTCACCGTCGCGCCGCGCGCCCAGCACGTAGAGCAGCGGGAGGTAGTGCTCCAACGTCGGCACCGCGAGGCGCACGTCGTCACCCAGCGCGTACGGGTCACACAGCGCGGCGTGATTCTGTTCTTCGATGAGGCGCCACAGCAGCGCGTCGGCGCGGGTCGCCCAGTCGGGGGGCGCCGGGTCGTGGAAGTCGTAGCGCGCGAGGTTGTGCACCAGGTTGCCGCTCCCGACGAGCAGCACGCCGTCTTCACGCAGCCCCGCCAGCTCGCGGCCCAGCGCGTAGTGCGCGGCGGGCGGAGCGCTCAGGTCGAGGCTCAGCTGCACCACCGGCACGTCGGCGGCGGGGAAGAGCGCGCGCAGCACGCTCCAGCAGCCGTGGTCGAGCCCGCGGCCCTCATCGATGCGCACCCGCCGCGAGGTGACCATCGCGTGCACCTGCCGCGCGAGCGCGAGCGAGCCTGGCGCCGGGTACTGCACGTCGAAGAGCCGCCGGGGGAAGCCGTAGAAGTCGTGGATGGTCTCCGGCTGCTCGTGCCCGGTGACGTACGAGTTTCGCGTCTCGAAGTGCGCGGAGACGCACAGCACCGCGCGCGGCTTCGGTACCCGCCGCGCCGCCTCGCGCCAGCCGTCGAAGAACGGGTTGCTCCCCAGCGCGTACATCGGGTTGCCGTGACCGATGAACAACGCGGGGAGCACGTTCGCCATGGCGCGACGCTATTCGTTCGCGAGTTGCTGCGCGCGCGCGAGGTCGGCGTGGATGCGCGGCACACGGTTCATGGCGCCTCCCAGGGGTACACGGTCTCGACGGGCAGGAGCGCCGCGGCCTCGCCCCAGCGCTCGGCGTGACGAAGTTCATCGATGCGGCGCACGAGCGGCGTCACGTCGTCGATGCGCGCAATCCACCGCGTCGCGTACGCCTTGCACACCGCGCGGCCCAGCCCGAGCTGCAGCGAACGCCACTCGAGCCGCTGCCCACGGAGGTCGCGCTCGGGGTCCCACTGCACGCGGATGTTGGCCGCTTCGACCTTCGTGCTGCTCGGCACCGCGCTCGCGAGCGCGCGGTCGAACTCGGTGCGCAGCAGCGAGAGGGCCAGCACCCGCTCCTGGTCGGGCTTGGTGGCCCACCCACAGCGCTCCATCATCCAGAGGAAGGACGGCTTCACCCACGTCATGCGCGAGTAGCTGAAGGGCGGCACGAGGCGCTGCGCGCGCACCGCGGCGTCGGCGATCTCGGGCCGGTATGCCTGGTACACCACGATGGTCTGGTCGTCCCAGGTCGCTCGGATCTGTCGGTAGGGGGTCGTCATGTATGCACCGACGGATACTAAAAGAGTTGCTGACACTCTTTTCTAGAGATTTTCGAGCCAGTGCAGCACGCGGCGCTCGGCCCAGAACGCGGGCTTGAGCGGCGAGCCGGTGATGAAGCCCACGTGCCCGCCGTATTTCGTGAGCAGCACGTCGAGCGCCGGGTTCTTCTCGGAGCCGGGCGGGATGGCCGGGAGCGCCAGCGTGTCGTCGAGCGCCGAGAGCAGCAGCGTGCGCGTGCGGATGCGCTGGAGCTGCGGCCCGGCGGAGCACTCCGCGTAGTAGTTCTCGGCGGTGCCGAAGCCGAACAGCTTCGCGGTCACCACGTGGTCGAAGTCGCGCATCGTCTTCGCCTCGGTGATGGCCTCGACGTCGAACTCGGAGGGGAAGCGCGGCGCTTTCTCCAGCGCCTTGGCCTTCATCGTCGGCAGGAAGTGCGCGAGGTACTGCTTCGCGATGAAGCCTCCGGAGTCGAGGAAGCGCGCACCCGCGGCGAGGTCGTACGGCGCAGACACCGCTGCGGCCGCTGCGAGCTGCGACGCGCCTTCGTCTTTCGCGAGGAAGTTGAGCAGCACGCTGGCGCCCAGCGAGAAGCCGACGGCGAACACGCGCCCGGTCAGCGTCTTCAAGAGCCACGAGAGGTCGCGGTAGTCGCCCGACGAGTACGACTTCGCCTGTCGGTTCGGTTCTCCGGAGCAGCCGCGTTGGTTGAGCGCGATGCCGCCCCACCCGCGGGTGTGCAGCTCACGCAGCATCAGGCGCATGTAGCCAGACGACGAGGAGCCCTCGAGGCCGTGCAGCAAAATCACCGTGGGCGCGCCGGGCGCACCGTCGACGATGTCGAGGTCGATGAAGTCTCCGTCGGGCGTCTCGCGACGTTCGCGGCGCAGCGGCACCGACACCGCCGGCCGCGCCCAGACGCCGAGGAGCGATTGCGCGTGCGTCCACGTGAGGCCGCGCGCGGGGACAAAGTCGTCAGGCAGAACCGGCACGCGTCAGAGATAGCGTGAGAAGCAGCACCCCGCACGGGCCTGCGCTGCTCCCTGCTCCTCGCGTGCGGTTCAGCCTCCGGCGACGTTCGGCGGCTCGCGCCGGGAGGCGTTAAGAGCGCGGCATGCACGACGGTTGGGCTCCCGAGGTGTACGCGCGGTTCGCGAAGCAGCGCACGGCGCCGTTCGATGACCTGCTCGCGATGCTCTCGCCCGCGCCGGGAGGTTCGTTGCTCGACCTCGGCTGTGGCACGGGCGCGCTCACCGCGAAGGCGCACGCAGCGCTCGGCGTCGCCAGCTCGCTCGGCCTCGACAGCTCGCCCGCGATGCTGGAGCGCGCGCCGAACGGAATCACCTTCGAGCGGCGCGACCTCACGAACGAGCTGCCGGCGGGCACGTTCGATCGCGTCATCAGCAACTCCGCGTTCAACTGGATTCCAGGTCACGCCGCGTTCTTTCCGCGCGTGCTGGCGCTGGTCTCGCCCGGCGGGCAGCTCGCGGTGCAGATGCCGTCGAACCCGGGCAGCGCGTTCTCAGAGGCGGCGCTCGAGGTCGCCGCGCAGTTCTCACGCGAGCTCGACGGGTACGTCTACCGTTCTCCGGTGGAGTCGCCGGACTTCTACGCCGAGCTCCTCGCGCGCGACGCACGGGTGACGCGCAGCCGTGTCGGCACGTGGCGCTACCCACAGCTCCATGCATCGAGTGATGGCCTCGCCGACTTCGCGGAGGGCGGGCTGCTCTCGGCCTACCGCGCGCGCCTCGGCGCTGAAGACTTCGAGCGCTTCCGGCTGGCGTACCGGGCGGCGTTACGCGCCCGACTCGGTGACGCGCCGGTGTTCTTCGCGTTCCGCCGGGTGTTTGTCTTCGCGCAGCTCTGAGTATGGTGCGCGGCATGGTGGCTCCGGTTTCGGAACCGATCGTGTTTCAGGGCGCGGTGGAGGGGTTGCGGAGGGCCTTCGGGACGCGCCTCACGCCGCAGGTGGCGGAGCAGTTGCGCGCCATCGGCATCAACTTCGACAAGCTGCAGGCCGCGTACCCGGTGGGCGCGTGGTTCAAGGCGCTGGAGATCGCGGCGACCGCGCTCGCGTCTGGGCTGCCGCTCGAGGCGCGCTTCCGGGCGGTGGGGCGCATGTTCATCCTCGGCTACGTGGAGACGCCGATGGGCTTCGCGGTGGCGACAGCGTGCAAGGTCATCGGCGTGAAGCGCACCATGCTGCGCATGGGCCGCAACTTCAGCACTGCCTCCAACTACATGGAGGTCGAAGGGAGCGACGTCGGCCCCAAAGAGGTGCAGTTGCGGTGCTTCGTGAAGGACGGCGCGTTCTCCGAGGCGCTGCACGACGAGCGCGGGGCGGCGGCGCTCGCGGGCTACCGGCAGGGCGTGCTCGAGGGCGTGCTGGAGGTGCTCAAGGTGCCCGGCACGGTCGAGGTGATGTCAGGCGACGTCGCGCGCCACGACTTCACCTTCCGCGTCACCTGGCCTTAGCGGTCAGGGGCCAACTTCCAGCGGCTCGCCGTTGATGACGCGCCCGAGCCACGCCTCGACCGACACGCCGTCGACCACCGTCGTCCAGTACGTCGGCGAGCGCAGCGCGGTGTGGCCCAGCCCGAAGTCGTCTTGCCAGCGGTTCGCGCCGACGAAGAACGTGCCCGCGCGGTCGTGCAGTCGCGCGCGCAACGCCAGCAGCCCATCGCCATACGCGTCAGCGGGGACGATGAGCGGCACGCCTCCGCAGTTGTCGTGCTGGCCGTTGCCCCAGCCGAAGCCCATGAACGTGCGGATGACGGTGTCTTGCGAGTTCGAGAACACGCCCATGCGCGCGTCGGGGTAGCGCGCCGCGACGTGCGTGATGATGCCGGTCGCGAAGTCGTCGGGGTCGGTGCAGTCGGCGCCGCACGCCGCGAGCACCGTGCGGTCGAGCCCCCACACGGTGCGGAAGTTCTCCTGCAGACAGCGGGGGATGACGTCGTTGCCGAAGGGCGGCCCGGAGTCATCGATGAGCGACATCTCCGGCGCGCCCGCGTGCGCGAAGGCGTCGGCCACCTGCGGGAAGTTGAGGCCCGCGCCGAAGCCGCCCGCGCTGATGCCGGTGAGCAGCACGCGCCGCCGGCCGGGGAACGTCGCCGTCCACAGCTCCAGGAACCGGGTGATGTTCGAGTACCCGTGGAAGTGGCGCACCGCGCCGCCGAACTCCGTGTCGGCGTCGCCGCCGTGGATGTCGCCCGTGCAGTACGGCACGTAGACCATGCTCCAGTCGCGCACCGGGTTGCCGTCGTTGTCGCGGTTGAAGATGCCGTCAGGCGGCGGGAAGTACGGCACGTTGATGGTGGAGAAGTCGCACGCGTCGTTGAAGCAGGCGCCGCCGCCTTCCAGGTAGATCATCAGGTTCGGCGAATCGGGGTTGATGCTCGCCGCGAAGCCCGCGGTCTTCCCATCCATGCACTGGGTGCCGGGCACGTCGAACCAGGTCCACGTGCGGGCAGGCGTGGTCACCGGCGTCACCACCGTGCAGTCGGGCCGGCAGCCGTCGTACGGGCTGTCGTTGCCGTCGTCGCAGGCTTCGCCGAGCTGCGTGTCGACGTGGCCATCGCCACACACCGGCGCAGGCGGAGGCGTGATGCCTGCATCGGTCTCGGTGACGACGGGGTTCGTGCCCGCGTCGTCATCAGGTGGCGTGGAGGTCACCCGCGGCTCCGCACAGCACGTCAGCACTGCCACGATGGACACGAGAGCCCGGCGCATGCGCGACGAGCTAGTCACCCGTGCCGCGCGCTTCAAGGCAGCGACCGCTGAAAAGGAAACCCTCGAGTTACTCCTGCCCCACCGCGTCGAGCTGCGCCTCGGGGAAGTAGTGCTGGAGGATGTCGCGCGCGTTCGCGCCGCGCTTCGCGAGGTCCTTCGCGCCGAGCTGGCAGAAGCCCACGCCGTGCCCCGTGCCGGACCCGCTGAGGGAGACGGCGCCTCGTGACTCCGTCGCGGTGAAGCGCGCGCTGCGCACGGCGCGCCAGCCGAACGCGCGGCCGGCGAGCGAGAGGAAGCTGTCGCCGGTGAGCTTCTTGCCGAACACGCGCACCTCCAACGCGCGGCCTCCGGCGTCGCGCCGCACCACCTCGAGCGCGGCCCCGCGCGCCGGCACGTTGAACGCCGCGGCCCACTTCGCGCGCGGCGCGGAGAAGCTCCAGGTGTGCGCGGCGCACGACGGGTCGGCGACGCCGGTGCCGACGCTGGCTTCGCCGAACACGTCTCGTGGCGTGCTGGTGTGTCCGCCGCAGGATGCGTGGAAATAGGCAGGCAACGGCGCGCCCTCCGCGGTGTGCAGGAACTGGCCGGTCGTCTTCCTGACGGCGTCGCGCGCGGCCTCGTTCGCGGTGACGCCGCGGTACACCTGACAATGCGCCAGGTCACAGAGGCCGAAGTCGCGGTGGCGCTTCGCGGTGAGGGCGAACGTGCGCGACACCACCGCCTGCGCCTGCAGCGCCGCGGGGGGAAAGCCGTCGGCCTCCGCTTCGATGACCGAGGGGAGGTAGTCCTCCACGTCGACCACGTTGAGCAGCCGCAGCGTCGCGCCCTGCGCCGTGACGCGCACCTCACCGGGGAATTGCCGGCTCAACTTCGCGAGCCGCACCGTGACGTCGCCCGTCGCCCTCACCGCGGTGCACGACTTCGCGCCGGCGTGCACAGCGCCGCCACGCAGCACGAGCGGCTGCGGCGAAGGCAACGTCACCCCGTCACACGAGAGCGCCGCGGCAGAGAGCGTGAGGGTGGTGGGCCG
>CAMLFP010000280.1 GCA_946479335.1 uncultured Archangium sp. | reverse complement strand
CCCTTCGGCATCGCGCCCGAAGAAATCCCGGCCTGCGACCTGGATCGCTACACCGCGCGTGTGCTTGGAGCGAGCGCGGCCGCGGCGACAAGGGCGCTCGCCAACCCCGCCTCACCCGCCTTCGCGGTGGAGCTGCTCTACAAGTGGAACAAGGGCGCCACGTACCGCTTCGACGTGAACCTCGTCGACCACGTGACGATGGAAGGCATGGGCGGCGGCAGCGACACCTTCACCACGAAGTCGCGCTTCGCGCTGGCCATCGACAAGGTGAAGCCCAACGGCGTCGCGCAGGGCATCGTGTACGTGGAGTCCTTCGACGTGATGAACGCGGCCGGCCAGCGCATCGCGGGCCTCGAGAACATGCCGCGCGCGGCGCTCTCCAGCCCGGTGGACATCGACGCCAAGGGCAACTTCCGGTTCAAGCAGATCGTCTACGTGGTGAAGGAAGCCGACGGCACCACGCTGCTGGTCTCCGGCCGCAACACCGGGTTCGGCACCGAGGCGTCGGCCAGCAACGGCGAGGAGAAGGTGTCGGTGTGGGCGGAGTTCGACCCGAAGACCGGCGCGCTGAAGGGCGGCGCGAAGACCGAGAAGCTGCAGAAGCCCAAGCGCACCGTCGCCGTGCGGCAAGACGCGCAGCACATCGACGTGCTGCCCGCGAAGTTCCTCGAGCTGCTGAAGCTGCCCGACGGCGACGCGCAGACCGGCCAGCACTTCACCTTCGACCTGATGGGCACCTCCACCACCGTCACCGTGCAGGAGGCCACCGCGCAGCGCGCGCGCATTCAGGTGGGCTCGAAGATGAACGTCGCGAAGACGATGGCCACCGGTTCGGCGATGGCCGCCGCGCCCGCCGAGGCCGCGGCAGAAGACGACGCGCTGGGCGAGCCGCCGCCGGAGATGGCGGGGATGATGGGCATGGCCGGCATGGGCGCGATGATGGGCAGCGGCGCGGGCGGGCCGTCGCCGATGACGCTGAGCGGTGACTTCGTCGCCGACTTCGACGTCGCGAAGGGCGCGCTCACCGCCATCGTCGGCACGCAGAGCTCTGACATGAATCTCGGCGTGGTGCGCATCCGCGATGACGCGACGCTGACGTTGACGGCGGTGCCGTAGCCCCGCGTCAGACGTAGCCGAAGCGGCGGCGCACGGCCCACTCCGCGCCGAGCACGAAGATGAGCAGCGTGAGCCAGTACCAGCGGTCCCACACCGGCTCGTCGCGTGAGCGCCCGACCTCCACCATCGGCGGCTCGCGCAGCGGCACGTCCGCCAGGTTCACGCGCGTGGAGTCGAAGAAGGCGCCGCCGGTCGCGCGGGCGATCTCCTCGAGCAGCGGCGCGTTGACGCGGGCGTCGGCGAGCTCCGGCCCCACGCTGCGCACCGCGACCGCGTCAGTCCCTTCGCCGAGCTGCTTGCCGTCTTTGGTGGCGACGGCCTTCACCTTGTAGGCGCCCGGCGGCGGCGGCGCGAACTCGAGGCGCAGCGTGCCGTCGTCACCGACCACCTGCGACTGCGCGGCGACCACCTGCGCGGTGTTCGCGTCGAGCAACTGCACGCCCACCGTCGCGCCCGCGGCCGGCGTGTAATCGGGCATGCGCGCCACCACCACGACGCCCACCGGCTTGCCGGGCTCCACGCTCGACGGGTCGGCCGTCACGGTGAGGGTGGTGAGGTCGGGGTCGCGCACCAGCCAGCGGATGGCGTTGCTCCAGAACTTCTCGTACGCGCGCGTGGGCGCGCCGCCCGCGTGCGAGGGGAACGCCCAGTACCAGGTGGCGTCGGTCGACAGCGACATCACCCGGCCGCGGCCCTGCTCTGCCACGGTGAGCAACGGCGCGGGCTGACCGTCGACCTGCAGCGTCGGGTGCGCGAGCAGCACCGACGCGCCGGGCCGCGCGCGCGTGAGGTTCAACCCGGGGATCGCGGGGAGCGCGCTCCAGTCGAGCTCGCTGGTCATCGGGTGGCGGCGGCCCGCGTCGGTGAGCCTGGCGATGAAGTTGCCTTGATCGGCCACGCCCGCGGCCGACACCGGCAGCACGTGCTCGAACGGGTTGATGGACGCCGCCTGCGCGTCGCCGAAGGAGCGATCTCCGCCGAGGTACGCGAACGCGCCACCCTGCTCCACGTAGCGATCGATGTCGCGTTGGTACGTCGCCAGCGACACGCTCGAGTCGTCGTGCCCGAAGTTCAAGACGATGATCACGTCGAAGGTGTCGATCTTCTTCTGGAAGATCTCATCGCGCGGAAAGGGGATGAGCGAGAGCTCCTGCTGCTCCTGGCCGAAGGGCACGCCCGACTCGTCGGTGCCGTTGCGCAAGATGTAGAAGCTGATCAGCTCGATGTTCGCGTCTTGCTTCAGCACGCCGCGCAAGAAGCGCTCGTCCCACGTGGGGCGGCCGGCGACCAGCAGCACGCGCACGCGGTCGCGGATCACCTTGAGCGCGAAGCTGCGCGTGTTGTTCTCGGCCACCACCTCGCCCGGCTGCACCGGCGTGGAGACCGTGTAGACGAAGCGGCCGGTCTGGTCGGGCGTGAAGGTGAACTTCACCGTCTGCGTCTCATCATCGGTGGCGAAGGTGACGACCTTGGTGGCGATGAGCTGGCCCTCGCGCTTGAGCACCACCTGCACCGCCTGGTCCTTGAAGCCGCGGCCGTGCACCTCCACGTCGGCGGAGATGGAGTTGCGCACGAAGGCGAAGTCATCGACCTTCACCGCGTCGAGCGAGAGGTCGGTCAGCCCTGACTTACCTACCGCCACCGTCGAGACCGGTACGCCGAGCTGCTGCAGCATCGCCTTCGGGCGATCACTCAAGCCGCTCAACAGGTCTGCGTTGTCGGCGCCGTCGCTCCACAGCAGCACGCCCGCCAGCTTGCGCGCCCCGCCGCTGTCGCCGGCCTTCACCGCGCGCAGCGCCGCGAAGAGATCGGTGCGCCCCGCGCGCGGCGGGCTCGACGTCAACTGCTCCGGCGTCACCGCGTTCAGCTCGGGGTCGAAGCCGTACACCTCGTAGGCGTAGCGCTCGGCCTGCGCCTGCATCTCGGGCGCGAGCCTGCGCAGCGCCTCGGCCACCGCGTCGTTGCGGGTGACGCCGCCCGACTCCACGGGGAAGCTCATCGACGCGGAGCGGTCGACCAGCACCGCCACGCGGCTCTTCACGCGCGCCACCTGCAACCGCCGCAGCCCGGGCTCGAGCAGGAAGAAGAGCGCGCACACTCCGGCCAGCGCGCGCAGCGACCACATCAGCCAGCGGCGGCGCCGCGACGCCTCGTGCCGCACGCCCCAGCACGCCAGCCCCACGCCCACCACCAGCGCGAGCGAGAGCACCACCAGCGCTGCGACCGGCAGCGACGACAGCGTGACGAGCTCGAGTTGGTCGTGCGACTCCATGAAGGCGCGCGGGTCTTACAACCGAATCTCCCCGCGCGCGCCGGGACTTCTCACGGGCCGCTCAGAAGCGGAACTCGCCGCCCTGGGCGCGCAGCGCAGTGACCGCCGCCAGGTTGACGATGTCCTGCACCGAGGCGTTGTTCTGCAGCACGTTCACCGGGAGGTTCATGCCCAGCAGCACCGGCCCGATGACCTCCGCGCCGCCGAGGCGCCACAGCAGCTTGTACGCGATGTTCGCCGCGTCGAGCGCGGGGAAGATGAGCACGTTCGCGTCGCCGGTGAGCCGGCTGAAGGGCGCGCGGTCGCGGCGCTCCTCTTCCACCAGCGCGGTGTCGACCTGCATCTCGCCGTCCATCTCGAGGTCGGGGCGGCGCGCCTGGGCCAGGGCCATCGCCTGCCGCATGCGCTGGGGCCCGGCGCCGTCAGACGAGCCGAAGTTCGAGTACGAGAGGAAGGCCACCCGCGGCGTCACGTCGAAGCTGCGCGCGAGGTCGGCGGTGGCGATGGCGATGTCGGCCAGGTACTCCGGCGTCGGCACCGGGTTGATGGTGCAGTCGGCGAAGAACTTGAACTCGTTGCGCTGCACCACCACGTACACGCCACCGGCGCGGCGGCCCTCGAAGGTGCCCACCACCTCGAGCAGCGGCGCAGCGCACTCGGGGTAGCTCTGGGTGAGGCCGGTGACGAAGCCGTCGACCGCGCCGTGCTTCACCATCATCGCGCCGAAGTAGTTGCGGCGGCGCAGGTCGTAGCGGGCCCGGTCGGGCGAGATGCCCTTGCGCTGCCGCAGCTCGAGGTACGACTGCGCGTAGCGCTCGAAGTCGGCGCTGCGCGCGGGGTCGACGATGGTGACGCCCGCCAGCTCGTCGGTGAGCCGGAGGTCGATGATGGCCTTCTGCACCTTCTCCAGGTCGCCCAGCAGCACGGGCTCGCACACGCCCTCCTCGCGGAGGATGCGCGCGGCCTGCAGCGTGCGCGGGTGGTCGGCGTCGTTGAGCGCGATGCGCTTGCCGGTGCCGCGGGTGCGCGCGAACACCACCGACATCACCTGGTAGCTGCGCGACTGCAGGCGGTGGAGGCGCTGGCGGTACTCCTCGAGGTCGACGGGCGCGCGCGCGACGCCGGTGTCCATCGCGGCCTTGGCGACGGCGGGCGCCACCCACAGCAGCACGCGCGGGTCGAACGGCTTGGGGATGATGTAGTCGGGGCCGAAGGCGAAGTGCTCGCCGCCGTAGGCGTGGGTGACGGCGTCGGGCACGTCTTCCTTCGCCAGCGCCGCGAGCGCGTGGGCCGCCGCGAGCTTCATGTCTTCGTTGATGCGCCGCGCGCGCACGTCGAGCGCCCCGCGGAAGATGAAGGGGAACCCGAGGACGTTGTTCACCTGGTTGGGGAAGTCGCTGCGGCCGGTGGCCACGATGGCGTCGGGCCGCGCGGCCTTCGCCTCGTGGTAGTCGATCTCCGGGTCGGGGTTGGCGAGCGCGAAGATGATGGGGTTCTTCGCCATGCCCTCCAGCATCTTCGGCGTGACGAGGCCCTTCACCGACGCCCCGAGGAAGACGTCGGCGCCCTGCAGCGCGTCGGCCAGGGTGCGTGCGGTGGTGTCGCGTACGAAGGGCTTCTTCCACTCGTTGATGCCGTCGGTGCGGCCGGTGAAGAGCACGCCCTTGGTGTCGACCATCGTCACGTGCTCGAGCTTCACGCCGAGGCGAATCCAGAAGTTGGTGCAGGCGATGGCCGACGCGCCCGCGCCCGACACCACCACCTTCACCTGGTCGAGCTTCTTGCCCGCCAGCTCCACCGCGTTGAGCATCGCCGCGCCGGAGATGATGGCCGTGCCGTGCTGGTCGTCATGGAACACGGGGATGTTCATCGACTCCTGCAGGCGGCGCTCGATGACGAAGCACTCCGGGGCCTTGATGTCTTCGAGGTTGATGCCGCCGAAGGTGGGCTCCAGCGCCTTCACCACCGCGCAGAAGGCGTCGATCTCCTTCGCGTCGACGTTGATGTCGAACACGTCGATGTCGGCGAACTTCTTGAAGAGCACGCCCTTGCCCTCCATCACCGGCTTGCCGGCGTAGGGGCCGATGTCGCCGAGGCCCAGCACCGCCGTGCCGTTCGACACCACGCCCACCAGGTTGCTGCGCGCGGTGTACGCGTACGAGAGGTCGGGGTCCTTCGCGATCTCCAGGCACGGCTCGGCGACGCCCGGCGAGTACGCGAGCGCGAGGTCGCGCGCGGTCGCCGTGGGCTTGGTGGGCACCACCTCGATTTTTCCGGGGCGGCCCTGCGAGTGGTACTCGAGCGCGTCTTCCTTGCGGATCTTCTTCGACAGCGGTTGGAACGAAGTAGCCATACCGACGCAATCGCGCTCGCGGGCGCGCGGGTCGAGCGAATTCACCCGCTGCAACGCGTCAGGCGGGGGCCTTCGTGCGCCGCTTCAGCGCTTCGCGAGGAGCTGGTCGAATTCGCCCGAGTCGATCAACTTCTTCAGGTCACTCGCGCCACCGACGAAGGTGCCGTTGATGAACACGTGCGGGAAGGTCGGCCACCGCACCCACAGCTTGAGCGCGAGGCGGCGGCGCCAGCCCGAGAAGTAGCTGCCGTACTCGAGGTACGTGTAGGGCACCTGCTTCGCGTCGAGCAGCGCGCGCGCCCGCTTGCCCGGCTGGAGTCCGGAGACGCCCACCACCACCACCGGGTGCGCGGCGACGGCGGCAGCGACCTCCTGCACGAGGTCGGCGTTGAACTCAGACTGCGCTTTCGCGACGGCGGGGTGCATCGGAGGGCTGGGAATCATGGCGCGCCATCTAGCGATGCGCCGGCGGCTGCGCATGCTCCGCGAACACTTCTTCACATCGCTCGCGCGGCGGCCGCATCTCTGCTGGGCTCCCGGGCATGGCGCGCATCCTGTTGACCGGCGGTGGGCGCGGCCTCGGCCGCTTGACGGCGCTGCGGTTGGCGGCGCTGGGGCACGAAGTGTGGCTCACCGCGCGCGACGCGGCCGCGGGCCAGCGCACCGTCGACGAGGCCCGCGCGGCGCACCCCGAGGCGAAGGTGCGCGCGCTGCCGCTCGACCTCGCGTCGCTCGACTCCATCAACGCGCGCTGCGACGCGCTGCTGGCGGAGGGCGCGCCCCTCGACGTGCTCTTCCACATCGCGGGGGTGATGCAGCAGAGCCCCACGCGCCGCCTCACCGTCGACGGCCTCGAGGAGACGCTGCAGGTCAACGCGCTGGCGCCGCTGCTGCTCACCGAGCGCCTCGAGCCGCTGCTGCGCCGGGCGCCGGCCGCGCGCGCGGTGTTCGTCTCGTCACGGCTGCACCTCCCCGACAGCCGCGGCGTGCCCGTCAACTTCGACTTCGACGACCCGAACCTCGAGCGCGGCTACCAGCACGATCGCGCGTACAAGAACTCGAAGCTGGCGGTGCTGTGGGTGATGCGCGGCTTCGCGGCGCGGTGGGCGGGCACCTCGTTGACGGCGCACGCGGTCTGCCCGGGCTTCGTGCCGGCCACCGGCGCCGCGTCGACCCACGGCGTGCTGCACTTCATGATGCAGCACGTGCTGCCGCACATGCCCTTCGCCACCTCGCCCGAGGCCGCCGCCGAGAGCTTCGTGTTCATGGCCACCGACCCCGCCGTAGCCGCCAGCCCGGGCGGCTTCTGGGGGGAGCGCCAGCGCATCGAGCCCAGCGCCGACGCGCGCGATGACGCGAAGCAGGCGCGGTTCCTCACGTGGGCGCGCGACGCCGTGCGGCTGCCTCCCGGGTGACCGCGGGCCGGTGCGGCGTCAGCGTTCGCGCAGCTCCGCGCCCGACTTCTCGCCCAGTGCCCGCAGCGCGTTGAGGTCGCGGATCAACAGGCCCGCCGGCTGCGGCACGATGTAGCCCGCCTCGCTCCACGCGCTGATGTGTCGGCTCGCCGACTCGAGCGTGGTGGCGCCGAGCGCGGCGAGGTCTTCACGCCGCAGCCGCACCGGCATCAGCACCCCACCGGGGAAGGGCTCACCGAAGCGGTCGGCCAGGCCCAGCAGCACGCGCGCCAGCCGCTGCGACACCGAG
>CAMLFP010000279.1 GCA_946479335.1 uncultured Archangium sp. | reverse complement strand
TCGCGCGGGTGAACGCGCTGACCGCCGCGGGCGTGCGCCCTGAAGACCTCGCCGTCATCACGCCGTACCGCGCGCAGGCGCAACTGCTGCGTGAGCGCCTCGCAGGGCTTGCGGGGCTGGAGGTGGACACCGTCGACGCCTTCCAGGGCCGCGAGAAGGAGGCGGTCTTGCTCTCGCTGGTGCGCAGCAACACGGAGCAGCAGCTCGGCTTCCTCGAAGACCTCCGCCGCCTCAACGTCGCGCTGACGCGGCCGCGGAGACACCTCTTCGTGGTGGGAGATTCGGCGACGTTGTCAGCGCACCCCCTCTACGCGCGGTGGATCGAGTTCGTGACCAACGCCGAGGGCTACCGCTCCGCGTGGGAGTGGGTGGAACCCTGAATTTCTTTCCACCCCGCATTGCAGAGACGAAATGACCGACCGGGAGTGGTCACCGCGACCCTCCTCAATCTGCCCGGTTGGCGGCGGCACGCTGAATGCTTGGGAACCGGACACGCATGTCCACTCAGGCGCCAGTGCCGCAGGTTTCGTTGGAGAACGGCGTGTGGGTCGTCCGCGTCGAGCGGCCCGGGGGGAAGTTGCAGGAGTACCACTGCGCCACGGAGGCGCAGGCGCGCACCCTCGTCGACTCCCTCGTGAAGGTGCCCGCGTTCTGAAGGCGCCGCGCCGCCGTCACTGACTGCAGGGGATGGACGTGCACGCGCCCCACATGCCGGTGCGGTTGGTGCGCGCTTCTGACTCGTACGTCTCGAACTCGTCTTGCCGCGCGTCGCCCGCGGGGGGGATGTAGAGGCGGCAGGCCAGCCCGCGCTTCACCAGCTCCGCGTTGACGTCGACGGTGCCCACCGTGATGTACGCCAGCGTGCGGCCGTATTTGTCGGTGCACTCCGCGTCGTCGTACCGGAGCTTCACCTTCTGCCCCTGCAGCTGCGCCGCGGTGAACGCTGCCGCTTCGTGGCCGTAGCAGTCGTCGTGGCCCAGGGTGATTTCAGGCGCGTCGACCAGCAGCAGGCGCAGGCGCGTGCCGTCGTCGAGGTCGACCGTGTCTCCGTCGACGACGTTCACCACCGTGCCGGTGGAGGGGCCGCACTTGCTCTCCGGCTCGCAGGCACACAGGCCCGCGAGCAGGAGCACCGGCCACACCGACTTCACGGGCACGCCACGTTCGCCGCGCCGGGCGTACCGAGGTTGGCCGTGGGGCCGTAGGTGTTGCCCGCGGGCGTCACGCAGCGCGCGCCGGCGTCGTCGTTGTCGAAGGGGTTGAGCGCGTCGGGCTTCACCTGCCGCGAGGCCCCCTGCGTCTCCCCGGCGATGGTGATGGCGTCCAGCAGGCCGGCGTCGGTGGCGTAGACGGCGATGGTGGTGCTGGTCTGCAGCGACGCGCTGCCGAAGGTGCCCGCGGCCGGAGGCAGCCCGCCGTTGAGCGTCGCGTCGCCGTTGCGCTCCACCACCAGGTACGTGTTCGCCGCGACCGGCGCGCAGTACGCGCCCGAGGTGAAGGGGAAGTTCAACGTCGAGGTGTTGGTGATGGCGAACGAGAGGCCATTGAGGTCGAAGGCGCTCTTCGCCCACACCTCGAAGTACTCGCCGGCGGTGCCGGGCGGCGTCGCGGGGGCGCTCATCCACTCCGTCAGCACCACGTCGCCGTCGGGCGGCGGCACGGTGTCGCGGTAGCCGGGCAGCGAGACGTCGTAGCAGGCGCCGGCGCGCGGGCAGGGCTCGTTGGCGTACCCCGGGCTGCCGAAGTCACTGCCGGCGTCGGGGTTCCACTGCAGCGTCGCGGTGCAGCGCAGCGAGAGGTCGTCATTCTCGGCCGCCGTCTCGGAGCCGAGGCTGACCTGCACCGAGCGCTTGGAGGTCTCGCCGTTGACGGTGACGGTGTCGATGACGCCGCCGTCAGCGCGCACCAGGTCGAGGCCCACGGTGGCGGTGAGGCTGGTGGTGGGCAGCGCGCCCGCCAGCGGAGGCAGCCCGCCGTTGGCCAGCGGGTCGGCGTTGCGCGCGAAGACGAGGTACTGGCCGGAGGTGACGGGCACGCAGGTGGTCGACGCCAGCGGCAGCCGGCCGGTGCTGGAGCCGCGCACCACCAGGGTCACCGCGTTCAGGTCGAAGTCGCTCTTCGCCAGCGCCTCGACGTACTCGCGGTCGGCCTGCGGGGTGGACGGCGAGGTCAGCCACTCGGTGATGACCAGGTCGCCGTCGGCCGGCTCCACGATGGGGCGGCCCGCGTCGAGGCTCTCGTCGAAGCACTTCGTCGGGTCGGGCGCGACGGGGCACGCCGGGTTGGCGGCGCCGGGCGTGCCGTAGTCGCCGCCGCTCCACTGCGTCTGCGCGCCGCAGAAGCTGACGGGGTCGTCGTTGCTGACGGTGTCGAGGAGCGCGGAGTCGAGGCTCCACGACTTGCCGGAGAGCGGCTTGGCGAAGTTGATGGCGTCGACGAGCCCGCCGTCGGGCAGGGTCAGCGTCAGCGAGCCCGCGCTGGTGTTGGTGATGGCCAGCGTGCCGTACGCGTAGTTGACGAAGGGCAGGTTCGAGCTCGGGGTCGCCACCTTGCTCAACACCGCGTAGCTGCCGGCCGCGACGGGCAGGCAGGTGTCGCTGATGACGGTGCGCGCGGTGCCGCTGGTGCCGGTCAACGTCAGGCCGTTCAAGTCGAAGTCGGCGGTGCCCAGCAGCTCCACCCACTCGTCGTCGGCGTTGGAGGTCGGCGCGCCCATCACCTCGGTCATCACCACCGTGCCCGGCGCGGGGAAGTTGATGGGCCGCGCGACGCCGTTGTCGAGGCAGGAGTCGGATGGCAGCACCACCGGGCATGCCTCGTTGGCGGCGCCGGGCGTGCCGTAGTCACCGCCGGCCCACTGCGTCTGGCCCGAGCAGAAGTGCGACGCGTCGTCGTTGCTGACGCTGTCGGAGCTGCCGGGGTCGAGCTGCTGCGAGCGCCCGGTGGCCGCGTTGGGCACGTTGTAGTTGGCGACGTCGACCACGCCGCCGTCGGGCAGCGCGACGGTCAGCGACTGCGCGCCGGTGTCAGCCAGCGAGAGGGTGCCGTAGACGAAGAGGGGCGTGGGCAGGCCGATGGCCGCGCCCGCGTCGGCGTTCGAGGCCAGCACCACGTAGTCGCCGGCGTTCACCGGGAGGCACGCGCCGCCGGTGATGGTCTTCGAGGAGCCGCTGGTGTTGGAGATCGTCAGGCCGTTCAAGTCGAAGCTGTTGCGCGCGTTCAGCTCGAGCCACTCGTTGGCGGCGCCGTTCGACGGGTGGTTCATCACCTCGGTGATGACCAGGTCGCCGGCCACCGGGTACACCACGTCGCGCTCCACGCCGCCCTCCACGCACTTGCCGTCGCCGGAGACGATGACCGACTCGCAGATGGCGTTCTCACCGCCCGGCGTGCCGTAGTTGGTGCCGGAGTACGGTGAGAGCGACTCGGGCGCGGGGCAGTAGTTGGCGGCGACGGCGGCGCGCTCCGGCGACGGGTTCACCGTGGCGTCGAGCTGCAGCGAGTGCCCTGACGCGGCGGCCGCGAGCCAGGTGAACTTCGCGAGCTCGGTGGTGCCGCACTTGAGGCCCACCGCGCCGTTGGCGTTGGGCAGCGCGCCCAGCGAGTTGTTGTACGAGTAGCCGACCCACGTCGGGTTGGCGCCGGAGCGCACGTCGCCGAAGGTGAAGTAGCCGCCGGGCTGCGCGGTGCCGGCGCGCACCACGTGGGTCTTGGCGCTGGTGCCGTCGGCCGCCGACGCGAAGAGCGTCAGGCCCTTCAAGTCGATGGCGGCGCCGGTGGTGTTGTACACCTCGAACCACTCGTTGCCGGTGTCGGTGCCGGCCGGGTCGACCATGGCCTCGGTGATGACGAGGTCGCCGGCCTTGAGCGAGGCGCAGGCCTGCGTCGAGCCGCCGTCACCGCAGCCGCTCAGGAAGAGAACCAGGAGGGCGGTACACCCTGCGAGAACGCGCTTCATTTTCAATCACCGTCTTCCTTGTCGAAACCCCCGGCCTTGGAGTCAGTCGACAGCATCTGCTCGAGCTGCTCGCTGGGCGCGAGCACCTGGCCGGGCAAAGATACCTGTATCTGCAGCGAATCTGCGCCGCGGGCGTTGCGATATTTCTGCACCGTGCCGCGCACCTGCACGTACTCGCCCTTCTTGAATTGCACGCCGGTGGCGAGCAGCACGTCGCGGTCCCAGAAGACGATGTCGAAGTTGGAGGTGCGGCTGCGCGCCAGCTTCACCACCGCGGGGCCGTTCTCGCGCTGCAGCACGTCGGCGACGGCGCCCAGCACGTAGACCTCGTGGCCCACCATCGACTCCAGCTTGCGCATCGCGTCCCACCGGGTGAGGGCGATGTGATCATCGGGTGATTGATCAGCGTCGCGCTCGAAGCGGGTGATGATGGCCTCGCGCTCGGCCCACCACTTCAGGCGCTCCGGGTAGTCGGGGTAGTGCTGCACCTTGCCGGAGTCGTCCCAGATGCCGCGCTTGGCCTCGCGCGCTTCCTTCTCCGCCTCGATGAACTCGCGGTGGAAGCGGCGGCTCCGGCCGTACTTCATGTAGTACGGGCTGTGGCCCGCGCGGACCACCTCGAGGTTGTAGTTCACCCACTCGCCGTTCTTCTTCGCGAACACGTACGCGAGGTAGCGGCCGTAGAAGTCGCGGATCTCTCCGGGGTGGTCGCGCTCGATGCGCACCGTGGTGACGTCGGCGAAGAAGTTCTGACCCCAGTGCCACGCGTCGTCGCCCTCGGGCGTCGCCGTCTTCACCGGGCGCGGCGAGTGACCGCGCTTCTGCTTGAGGTACTCCTCCCAGCTCACCGACTCGTAGAGCTGCCGGTCTTTGGGGAAGTGCTCGAAGGTCTCCTCGGTGTCCATGCCCAGCAAGCGCATCGACGCGTTGAGCCCCTTGACCTTGATGGTGTCGCCGTCGAGCACCGCCGACGGCCCCGCGAAGGGGAACTCGCCCAGCTCGAGCGAGACCACCTCGAGCTTCTTGAGCGCCTGCGAGGTCTCCTCGCGCGAGAAGCGCCGGGTCTCCTTGGTGGTGCCGCACGCGGTGAGCGCCGCGAGCATGAGGGCGAAGAGCTGTCGGGAGAGCCTCATCGGAGCGTTCCTCTAGAAGGAGTAGCGGAAGTCGAGCTGGAAGCGATGCTCGGGGTTGGGCACGCGGTTCGCGGTGGAGTCGCGCTTGTCGAGCCACACGTAGAGGTCGTAGCGGAGCGCCACCCGCGCGCCCTTGGTGAAGAGCCACGCGGCCTCGAAGAAGCTCCACACGCTCTGCTCGAGGTACAGGTTGTTGTCGTACGCCTGGTTCAGGTAGCGCGACCGGAGGCGGAGCTGCAGGAAGTCGGTCGGCATGCTCTTCAGGTCGACCCAGGCCTGGAGGTCTTGCCGGAAGCGGTCGGTGTACTTCGGGTCGTCGCGCCACGTGTAGTAGCCCTTGAGCGTCGCCTGCAGGTACTTCTTGAAGGGCGCGAAGTAGAGCTGCACCGCCACGCGGTAGAAGTCGCCCGCGCACACCACCGGGTTGCCGGTGATGGGGTCGATCTGCAGGCTGCTGCTGTCTCCGGAGCTCGACGCGTCGGTGCCGCCCGACGAGCACCCGCCGCGCACGTTGTTGCTGAGCAGGTTGCGGTTGCGGACGTCGACCCACACCGCCGGCTGGAAGAAGCTCCAGCCCACGAAGTCGAGGCGCGCCAGCGCGTAGATGTTGGGGATGCCCGCCGGCGACGAAACCACGCCGGGCGACGACTCCTCGGCGTAGGGGTTGACCCAGAAGTCGGCGCGCACGCGGGCCTCGAAGTCGCGGCTGAGATGACCCATCCACCTGAAGCGGGCGCCCGCCTCGTTGCGCGCGCGCAAGCCGTCGATCTGATCAGGCCCGGAGATGGGGCGCGAGAAGGGCGTGCCGAAGTCGGCGTCGTAGTAGCGCAGCGAGAGCTCCAGCTCGTGGCCCTTGGGGCTGAAGGTGGTGCGCTGCTCGATGCCGAAGCCGCCGCCCACCGCGTTGGGCGAGCTCACGCGCCACGGGCGATGGTCGAAGGTGCGCGAGGCCTCGAGGTAGAAGTTGAAGCCCGCCGCCGCGAAGTGCCCGTTGGCGCCCACCGCGCCGAAGGCGCCGCCCGCCGGGTAGCGCGAGTATTCCTGGAAACTCAACTGCATCGGCAGCTGCGAGAAGATGGGGAGCGCGCCCCAGCCGGTGACGCCGAACTCCAGGCGCGACATCGGCTTGAAGGTGACGTGACCGCCGCCCGAGAGCTCGTCGAAGACGTTGTTGAGCGTCGAGAACTTGAGCGTCGCCGGCCCGCCGTTCACGTAGACCGGCGGCGCGGTGCAGTCGGCATTGTTGTCGTCGGTGGGGTCGGCGCAGTACCGCGCGTCGTAGAGCTGGTACTGGTAGATGGAGCGGTTCTGGTACGACGCGAAGCCGTACAGCGAGAAGCTGCTGTGCGTGCCGACCTCGAGGTCTTCGATCTGCCCGGCCACGCCGCGGAACACCTCGCGGTACGTGTAGTCGGGCGTCACGTAGAGGTTCTTGCCGTCGGTCGCCGCGCACGCCTCGCCCGGGTCGGAGTCGGGGTCGGGGTTGGTGATGCGGCAGGTGCTGGAGAGCTTCGACGGGCGGCGGTAGTCGTCGATGAGGTAGATGCCGCGCGGCGTGACGCGCTTGGTGGTGTCGAGCGTCAGGCGCTCCGCGAAGCCGATGGTGAAGGTGCCGGCGACCAGCTTGGCCTTGCCGGGGCTCCACATCACGAAGAAGCGCGGCAACTGCGGCGTGTACTTGAAGTCGGTCACCGAGAGCGCGTCGTTCACCGGGTCGTAGACGGGGCGGTTGGTGCGGCGCCGCGTGGTGAACATCTGGAAGCCGGCCGACAGGTCGTAGGGCACCTTGAGGCGCCCGTTGAGCAGCACCGGCGGCGGCTCGTTGTCGGTGGTGGTGATGCGCGTCTGCAACCGCACGCGCCCGGAGATGGGCAGCACCGGCTTCGCCGCGTCGAGGCGGATGAAGGGCGAGATCTGCACCAGCTGCTCGGAGGTGATGGCGCCCGCGGAGACCAGCTCCGTGGGGTCGTCGATGCGGCCCTTCGCGGTGCGGTACTCGATGATGGCGTCGACGTCGGCGTAGCTGAGGCCCGGCAGGTCGTAGAGCTTGTCGCGGTCGGCCGAGTTGAGGTCGACGCCCTCGCGGATCAGCTCGAGCAGCGTGTCGGCCGTGTCGTCGGAGATGTCGCCGTTCTGCTGCAGCTCGAAGAGGTCGTCTTCGTCGTCGACCTCGAGGGTGTTTTCGTAAATGGCACCGGCCGCGTAGGCGGCGGAAAACAAGGTCACTGCAAAGGCAAGCCGGCGCATCGAAAAGAGCGTGCAGGCTATACGGCTGCACGCGACGGGTGATCGTCAAAGTTCTGTGAAAGTTGTGCCGCGTTTTCCCTCGCCCTTGACGGTTCTCATTTCGCGAGAAATC
>CAMLFP010000278.1 GCA_946479335.1 uncultured Archangium sp. | reverse complement strand
CCGATCTTGAATGACGAGGAGGTCGCACCGCCCACAGGGCAGCTCTCCGGCACGTTGAGCGCGACCGGCACGCTGGAGGCCCTGCGCGTCAACCTCGACGCCGCCATCGCGGGCGCGGGCTTCGACAAGGTGAAGCTGGAGAACGCGCGCGTGCGGCTGCAGGCCACCACCACCGAGCAGAGCCTCAACGTGGTGATGGGCTCCAACCACCATGACCTCGTGGCCACCGCGCACACCGGCGTCGACCTGCGGCCCTCAAGCCTGCGCGCCGGCGTGAAGTGGAGAGACGCACCCGTCACCGCGACGCTGGAGGCGCACGCCTTCGACCTCGCCTTCCTCACCGGCGTCACCGACGCGGTGCGCGCCATCGAGGGACAGCTCGACGTGAAGGGCAACGTCAGCGGCACGCTGGGCGCACCGAAGTTCGTGGGCGACGCGAAGCTCGACGAGGGCCGCGTGGCGCTCGCGGGCAACGGCGACTACCGGCACATCGCGCTCAAGCTGCACGCCACCAACGACCTCGTCGACCTGGAGACGCTCTCCGCGAGGTCCGGCGCCGGCAGGGCCGAGCTCGCGGTGCGCGCGGAGCGGCAGGCGTCGGGCGTGTTCGCGCTGACCAGCAGCGGCTCGACCGAGCGCTTCCCCATCGTCAGCGACGACCAGCTGATGGCCATCGCCACGCTGAAGTACTCGCTCGACGGCGAGGTCACCGCGGAGCGCGCCGACATCCGCGAGCTGCGCCTGCCCTCGGTGACGGTGGAGCTGCCCGACGTGAAGCGCAAGGACCTGCAGGACCTCCAGCGCCCGAAGGACATCATCGTGGTGCGCGCGTCAGACCGCCGCCGCAAGAAGCCGAAGGACAGCGAGGCCAACGCAGAGGCGCAGGCGGGCTTCGCGCTGCGCGCGGTGCTGGTCGCGCCGCGGAACCTGTGGGTGAAGAGTTCCGACGTGAACATCGAGCTCGGGCTCTCCGACGGCTTCACCGTGGAGTACCAGAACGACCTGCGCCTCCGCGGAGAGGCGCGCATCAAGCGCGGCTCGCTCAACGTCATCGGCCGGGAGTTCACCATCAACAGCGGCAGCGAGGTGCGCTTCGCCGGGCTCGCCACGCAGCCGTACGTCAACGTCAGCGCGCTGCACGTGAACCAGCGCGAAGAGGTGAAGATTACGGTGTCGGTCGCGGGCAAGGGCACCGACGTCGCGCTCAAGACCACCAGCGAGCCCGCGATGCCGGAGTCGGACATCTACGCGATCCTCGCCACCGGCCGGCGCACGCTGCGGCAGGGCGGCGGCAACACCATCACGCCGGGCCAGGCCGCGTCGGTCGTCGGGCAGCTCGCCGCGAGTCAGCTGAAATCGGTCATCGCCAAGAAGCTGCCGCTCGACGTGCTGAACTTCGAGACCGGCGACGAGTTCAAGAACGTGAAGCTCGACGTCGGCTGGTACCTGAATGACGTGCTGTATCTCGGCGGCACGATGAACATCGGCGCCAACCGCGACCGCGGCGAGAACGTGTGGGGCGGCCGGTTGGAGTGGCAGATGACGCGCACGCTCTCGCTCGAAGGCTACGCGGGCGACGCGCCCAGCTACGGCGCCGACGTGATGTTCTCGCGCGAGTTCTGACGCCGCTCACCGGTGCGTCGCCAGCCACCGGTCGACCTCGGCCAGCTCCTCCGGCTGCGCGCCGATGCCGACCAGCGCCTCGCGCGCGGCCTTCGCCTCCGCCCTCGCCTCCGCGCGGCGCGCCGGCACCTGCTCGTACAACGCGCGCGCGTGCGCGACGTGCACCAGGTTCTCCGCGTACGGCTGGCCGGGGTGCTTCGCGTAGATGGCCTGCGCCTTGTCGGTGGCCTCCAGCGCGCGCTGGAAGTTCTTCTGCTCGAGGAGCGGGAACGCGAGCCCGCCCCAGCAGTCGGCGAGGTTCGGGTGGTCGGGCCCGCTGGTCTTCTCGGTGACGACAATCGCGTCTTCGTAGGTCTTCACCGAGCCCTCGAAGTCGCGCCGCGCCAACTGCACGTCACCGAGGTTGATGAGCGCGTTCGCCACCTGCTCGTTCGCGTCGCCGTACACCTTGCGCGAGATGCGCAGCGCGGCCTGCAACAGCTCAGCGGCCTCGTCGGTCTTCCCCGTGTACCGCAGCAGGATGGCGAGGTTGTTCAACGTCGCGAGGCGCGCGCTCGAGTCTTCTCCGAGGCGCGCGGTGACCGTGCCCAGCGCCTTGCGCAGCAGCGGCTCGGCCTCCTCGAGCTTGCCCAGGCGAAGCAGCGTCGCGCCGAGGTTGCTGCGCGCGTCGGCGAGCTCCAACGAGTCGGGCCCGTAGCTCTCGAGCAACACGGCCTGCGCCTTCTCGAACCACGCCAGCGCCTGCGGCAGGCGCCCCGCCGCGAGGTGCACATTGCCGAGGTTGATCATCACCGGCGCGGTCGCGGGGTGCGTGGGCGAGTAGCGCGCGGTCACCAACTCCAACGCCTGCTGATGCCAGCGCAGCGCGCCCTCGAAATCACCGAGCGCGCGCACCTGCGCGCCCACCGCATTCAACGCCTGCGAGAGCACCAGCGGCTCGGCGTTCAGCGCGCGGTACTTCTCGAGCGCGGCCTCGTACTGCGCGCGCGCCTCAGCGTGTTGCCCCTCGTCGGAGAACAGCGTGCCGAGGTTGGTCGCCAGCTCCGCCTCGAGGAGCGCCGGGCGCCCCAACCGCTCCGACGCGGCGGCGGCCATCTTCGCGGCGTGGTGTCCCTCCGCGACCTGCCCGCGCTTCACGCCGTCGAGCAACGTGCGCACCGTCCACGCGCGAGCGGTGGCGCGCACGTGCCCTCCGGCCTCCGCGGCGACGAGCGCCTGCTGCAGCCGCGCGCTGCTCTCGTCGTAGTCCTCGAGCTCGAGGGCGAGCGCGCCCGCCTCCACCAACACGTCCGCCTCCAGCGGGCGGTACCCCGCGTCGAGCGCCGCGGCGAGCAGCGGCTGGAGTTGCTGCTGTGCCTTCGCCTCTTCACCGGTGACGCGGAGCGCGCTCACGGTGGCGAGCTCGCCCCGAATCTGCGCGACCGTCGCGCGCAGCGCCGGCGAGCCCGGCGGGGGGACCATCGTCAACAGCGCGGCGGTGTCATCGCAGGCGTCGAGGTCGGGCAGCACGCGCTGCACGTGTTCGAGGCGCTGCTCGGTGAAGGGCTCACTTTCCAGCGCGGCAACGAGCGCGCGGAGCTCGGCCAGCCGGTCACTCAAACACCCGCGCCTCAGGTCCATCATCGCATCGGACTGCACGTGGCGCTTCACCGTCGCCTCGCACGCGTCCACCGCCGACGACGCCCAGCGCGCGCGCCATGCGTCGAGCTCGCCCGCGAGCACGTTCGCGCTGACCCCGGCGAACGAGAGCCCCGAGTCACGCGCGTGTCGCAGGAGCTGCTCGCGCGCCGCCAGGCTCCACACGCCGTTCACGTCGGCGGCGGCGTCATCACACGCGTGCTGCGCGCGCCACACCTGCACGCCGACCACGCCGAGCGCCACCGTGGTCAGGGCCAGCGCACCGGCGAACATCGCCCGCTCGCGCCGCGGCGGAGCCAGGGCCTCGAGCACGGGCTCGAGCGACGGCCAGCGCTTCGAAGGTTCCAGCTCGAGCCCGCGGCGCAACGGCGCGCGCAGCGGCGCCGGCACCTGCGCGAGGAGCTGCTCGTCGACCACCCCGGTGTCGAACGGGCGCTTCCCGGTGAGTGCCTCGACCGCCATCACGCAGAACGAGAATTGATCAGCCCGCGCGTCAACCTGCCCGGTCAGCGCCTCGGGCGCCATGTACGCAGGCGTCCCCACGCGCGCCGTCGCGCTGACGTCGGAGAGCCCGAAGTCCGTCACCACCACGCGCTCCGTGCCGCGCTCGACGAGCACGTTGTCGGGCTTGAAGTCACGATGCAGCACGCCGGCCGCGTGCGCGGCGAGCAACCCGGCGCCGGCTTCCCTCAAGACGCGGCGCACGCTGCGCGCGTCGCGGCGCTCCGTGAGCCAGGCGCGCAACGTCTGACCTTCGATGAACTCCATCGCCACCCACGCGCGCCCGGCGACGAGGCCGACGTCCAGCACGGTGGCGACGTTGCGGTGTGACAGCTTCGCCATCACCACCGCTTCGCGTTGGAGCAACGACTGCGCCTGCTCCGAGCGCGCGCTGCGCATCACCTTGAGCGCGACCCGCCGCTTCAACGCCGGGTCTTCACCCTCGAAGACGAGGCCCATCGCGCCCGCGCCCACGAAGCGGCGGACCACGTAGCGCCCCAGCGAGCTGCCCAGCGCCAGCGGCGCGTCGTCGACGTCACCCTCGAGCGCGCCGGGGCTCTCGAAGGTGCGCAGCTTGACGAGCGTGGTGATGACGCGGCGGCAGCTCACACACGACTCCGTGTGAGCGCCGACCTCCGCGGCGCGCGCCTGCGCGAGCGCACCATCTACGAGCTGCGCCAGCGTCTCGTCGTCGGGACATTCCATGAACGCCTCCTCTGACGTGACTCTGGCGCGCGGGCAACCACCGCTTCAGTTGTTGCAGCTGCTGTTCTGGCTCGAGTCGGCCGTGCAGGTGCCCGGCGAGCCGTTGTTGAAGCACTGCTGCGCGGCGTCTGACGACGGGCACGCGTAGTACGACGCGTTCGGCTTCACGCCGAGGCAACACGAGGCGCTGCTCGACGACGTGTTGGTGTTGGTGTTGCCGTCGGGGCCGCACGCAGAGAGGAGGGAGGCCGCGCAGGAGAGAACGAGAACGAGACGCTTCATGGGTGTGTCCTTCATGGTTGGAGTGGAGTTGCTCCCCCAGACACGGGCCGCTCCGCGATGTCGCACGAGAAAGTGACTTTTCCCGCTCGGAGCGTTGGTAGAGGCGAGCCGCGCATGGACAAGTGGGCACTGCTCGAGCGGTTTCAACCGGGGAGCCGGGATGAGCGCCTGGCCGAGACGCTGGCGGCGCTGGTCGGCGCGGCGCGAGCGGCGTGGCCTCAGGTGGACCTCGACGAGGCGCGCTTCATCGAACACCTCCGGCGCAGGGCGCCAGACACGCTCGAGGAGCTCCGCGCGGCCGACCTCTACCTCGCGTGCGCGTGCCTCGCGGGTGACACGGTGGCGCTGGCCACGCTCGACGCGAAGGTCATCACCGGCATCGACAAGGCGGTGGCGGGCGTCGACGCGAGCCCGGCGTTCATCGATGAAGTGCGGCAGGCCGTGCGCGAGAAGCTGCTGGTCGGCGCGACGCCGCGACTCGCGGAGTATTCGGGGCACGGGTCGCTGCTGGCGTGGGCGCGCACCGTCGCGGTGCGGCTCGCCCTCAACCTGAAGCGCGAGGTGGTGCGCGAGGTGGCCGATGACGAGGTGCTCTCGGCGATGCCCTTCTCGGGCCGCGACCTCGAGCTCGACTACGTGCGCGCGCAGCATCGCGAAGACTTCGTGGCGGCGCTGGTCGAGTCACTCAAAGCGCTCGACCAACGCCAGCGGAACCTGCTGCGCCTCTCGTACGTCGACCGGCTCTCGATTGATCAACTCGGCGCGATGTACGGCGCGCACCGCGCGACCGCGGCCCGCTGGCTCACCGACGCGCGCAACGAGCTCCTGACGGGCACGCGCGCTCGGCTCGCGGAGCGCTTGCGGCTCACGCAGAGCGACCTCACCAGCCTCCTCGAGGCGCTGCGGAGCAACCTCGACATCTCCCTCGGGCCCCTGCTGCGAGACGAATAGGCAGCGGCCGGCCGCGAGCCGCGCACCTGCAAGATGTGCTGTGGTGCCCCGCCGCGAGATGAACGTCGAAGGTGTCAGCGAGAAGTTCGATGCGCCGCGCTTCCTCGCGGCGCGCGCCCGCGCATGGGAGCTGCTGCACGAGCTGGCGAGCTTCATCCGCCCCGGGCACACGACGGCGGATGTCGGCGTCGAGCTGAAGCAGCTCCTCACGCGCGCCGGCGTCGCGAAGCAGTGGCACCCGCCGCAGCTGCGCCTCGGCCGCGACACCATGTGCCCCTTCAACGCCGACCCGCTGGCCGACGAGCCGCTGCGCGAGAACGACGTCTTCTTCCTCGACCTGGGGCTCCTCATCGACGGGCACGAGACCGACGTGGGCAAGACGTTCATCGTCGGCGAGTACGACGACGCGAGCGCCTGCGCGCAGGCCAGCGAGGAGCTGCACCGTGAAGGCGTCGCGCACTGGCGGCGCACGAAGTGCTCCGGCGTGGAGCTGTACCGCTTCGCGAAGGAACGCGCGGCGGCCCGGGGCTTCGAGCTCTCGCTCGACGGTGCGAGCGGGCATCGCCTCGGCGACTTCCCGCATCACGTGTTCTCGCGCCTGCACCTGCGCAAATGGGAGGCGCCCATCGCGCCCGAGCGCTGGGTGTTCGAGGTGCACCTCATCGACCCGCGCTGGCGCTTCGGCGCGTTCTACGAAGACCTGCTGGCGTGACCTGCTTTCAAGGGTGGCGGTCACGCGGGTGACAGGCGCGAGGCTCGACGCGCGCGAGCCCGAGATCTCGCAACGAACACGCGAAGCTGACTCGACTGGGGGAATTGTTGCGCTGAGCGCAACTTCTGCCCCGACGGAGCACACGCTTGCTCGCGTTGGCGCGTGGTCGAGGGCTTGCCGCGCTTCTCGGCACACACTCGACCCCGAACCCGTGCCCCACCTCGAGCAGTCCTACTTCGGCGCGCCGACGCCCAGCAGCTCGCCCAGACGCCCTTCCGCCGCCGCGAGCTCGACCTTCTTCACCTCGTACTGGCTGCGCGCCTGCGCGACCTGCGACGCCGCAAAGAAGCGTTTGTTGTCGATGTCGCTGACCTCCAACGACGTCGCCGCGCCCGCCTCGTACGCCGACGAGATCTGCTTCTGCGCGCGCTCCGCGAGCTGCGCCTGCGCCTCGGCCTGCTCCAGCGCGACCTGCGCGGCGACGAGGCTGGTCTTCGCGCCGAGCCACGTGGCCCGCGCCTTGGCCCGCGCCGCTTCGTACTTCGCGCGGCCCTCGAGGGTCTTGGCATCGTTCTCGCGCTGCGTGGCCAACCGCTGGCCGCGGTCGAAGAGATTCCACTGCGCGCCGACCATCACGTCGAAGGTCCAGTTGGTGTTCACCAGCGCCTTGTTGGAGTTGTAGTTGCCCTTCGCCTGCGCGAGCAGCGTCGGCAGCCACGCCACGCGGTCGTACTTGTTGAAGGTCTCCAGCGTCTCGATGCCCGCCTTGTTGGCGCGCACCAGGTACGTCTGCTCCCACGGGGAGTCGTTCTCGTCGCGGGCCGTCACCTCGACGTGCGTCGGCTCGCCGTCCACCGGGCGGATGGGCTCGCCCACCAGCGCCTCCAGCATCGCCAGCAGCGCCACCTTCTGGCCCTGCACCGTGGCCAGCGTCGCGCGGGCCTGCGCGGTCTCGCTCTGCGCGCGGAGCAGCGTGATGTCGGTGGTCATGCCCACGCTGGCCTGCGCGCGCGCGTCCTTCTCGCGCTTGAGCGCCACGGCCTCGGCG
>CAMLFP010000277.1 GCA_946479335.1 uncultured Archangium sp. | reverse complement strand
GTATCTGGCACATAGATGAAGTCTCCCGCGCCGCCCGACACGTTGCGCTGGAGGTGAATGAAGCTGTCGGAGGAGAGAGCCACCGTGTGCCTGCCGGCGGCGACGGCGAGGGCGAACAACCCATCAGCCTGAGACACGGCCTCGCCCCACTCCGGGTGGTTGAGCACCGAGACACGCATGCCGGGCACGCCTGCGCCCTCGCGCGTGCGCACGTGGCCAATGACGACGGCGAACTGGTAGCAGGGAATGGCCGTGCCGCGCTGGAGGAACGCGTTCGCGCCGCAGAAGTCGGTGGAGATGTCTCCGTCGGGCACGATCAGCGGCTCGGTCGCCGAGGCTTCAGCGCGAAGCGCCGGCGTCTGCGAACCGTCGCTGCCGACGGCCACGACGCTGACCGCCACGTGATGACCGACGACGAGCCCGCTCAAGTTGAAACTGGGAGCCGCGACGTCTTGCGCGGTGCCGTCAGTCTCCAGGCGGTACTTTGCGACCGGCCCGAGCGCCGCTGGCCAGCTCAACGTCGCCGAGGAGTCAGTCGCGGCGCTCACCTCGAGCCTCGCACCCGCCGGCCACGCCAACGCGACCGGTGTCGATGCGTCAGGCTGCCCGCCGTCGTCGCCGCCCTGCCCACCACAGTCACACCCCGCCAACACCAGCACCACACCCAACCAGATCCGCCGCATGCCCACGCCTCCAGAGAGAGCGCCGAGTATTTCTGCTGCTCTCCCGACAGGCAATGACGGGCTGTCGCTGGCGGAATGTGCGCTAAGCCCACGCGCATGGACCGCAAGCTCACGTACCTCACGGCGTTGCTCGGCTTCACCGGCGTGGCCTTCGGCGCGTTCGGCGCGCACGGGCTCAAGAAGTTCGTCGCGGAGCTCCCCGACGCAGCGGACCGCCTCGCCTGGTGGGAGACCGGCGCGCGCTACCACCTCATTCACGCGCTCGCCGTCGGGCTGGTGGCGGTGCTCGCCGCGCACGTCGCCGGGCGGTTCCCCGCGTGGGCCGCGTGGAGCTTCGCGGTCGGCATCATCCTCTTCTCCGGCAGCCTGTACACGATGGCGCTGACGGGCCTTCGGCCGCTGGGTGCGGTGACGCCGCTCGGTGGCGTCGCCTTCCTGCTCGGCTGGCTGGCCATCGGCCTCGCGGCGCGCAAGCTGGGCGTCGAAGGTCCGCGCCCCGGAGAGCCCTGACGCGCGTCGCTGCCTTGCACGGTGGCCGATGTTGCGAGTGACGAACACAGCGCACGTCGCGCGCGTGCCACGCGACCTCGGAGTGAAGTGGTCCACGCTCGTTTCGGGGTGACCCACCGAGCTGAACGTGTTCGCTCCGAAGCCGAGGAGCCAGCGTGGAACGAGCCGAGCGCTCCGCAACCAGCAGCCGTGCTCACCTCATGGACTCCAGCGCACGAAGCCGTTCGCGCGCTCCCACTCCGTCCACTCCAGCGGCGCGGCGAGCGAGTTCTCGAAGCGTTCCCGCGGCGTCTCGCCATGCGTGCGCGCATTCCACTCTGTGAAGAGGACGTGCAGCGGTGAGCCAGGTTTTACGCCGCGGCGCAGATCTCTCGGCAGCCAGTCGCGGAAGAGCCACGGCGAGAAACCGCGCGTGAAGTCGGTGTGGAAGAGAAGCGTTCGCCTCACCCCGGCCCTCTCCCCGCGGGAGAGGGAGACGACGAGCACGTGCCCGTCGGTGTCGGTGCTGCCTTCGAGGAGCAGCCCGTCAGGCAACAGGCCACGCCTCATCAGCGCTCTCGCCGGCGCGACGTCTTCTTCACGGTAGCTGCGCAGCACGTTCATCGCGCGCACCACCGCGACCGGCGCAAAGCGCTGCACGTCTTCGAACCCACCGACGTGCAGCTCAACCTCGTTCGACGCCGCCGCGCGCACGTCGAGCCCGACCACGCGCGCCGCGGGAGCGGTCTTCGCCCACTCCTCGGTCGTCACCGGCGATTCCCCGAAGCCCACGTCGACCAGCGCGCCGCGCCCGTCGAGCAGCTCCGGCGCGAAGTGCAGCAGCCACGCGTCCAACGCGCGCAACCGGCCAGGCCGCGTACGCGCGCGCAACTTCATGCCCCGAGCGCGCTGCGCAGCTCTCCCGCGCGTACCGGAGGCAGCTTCTCGCCCAACGCCGCCGCGCGAATGATGCGCGCCACCTGCTCCGCGCCGTCGGTGAACAGCGCCGGCCCCGGCTGCAGAATCACCGGGCTGCGGATCTCGTAGAGCTGATCTTCCCGCACCGCCGTGACCTCACTCCACCCGGGCCGGGCGATGATCTTCTCGCGCTTCGCCTTGCGCCCGCACCAGCTCGCCACCACCAGCTCCGGGTTTCTCCGCGCGACCTCTTCAGGCGTGAAGATGCGCCCCTTCGCGCCCTGCTCGGTGCGCGTCTCGACGCACACGTCATCGGCGCCCAGCACCTCGAACAGCTCGCTCACCCAGCGGATGCCGGAGATGAGCGGCTCGTGCCACTCCTCGAAGAACACGCGCGGACGGCGAGGCAGCGACGCGTTCTCTTTCGCCAGCCGCTCGACGTTGGCCTGCAGCGAATCCGCCAGCGCCTCCGACTTCTGCGCGACGCCGACGAGCGCGCCGATGATGCGCACCGTCTGCAGAATCTCGCTCAGGCTGCGTTGATTGAAGAGGTACACGGGCACGCCGCGCTTCGCGAGCTCGGCACCCAGCGTCGCCTGCAGGTCGGAGAACCCGAGCACCAGGTCGGGCTTGAGCGCGAGGATCTTCTCGAAGTCAGCGTCGAGGAAGCTCGACACGCGCGGCTTCTTGCGCGCCTCGGGCGGCCGCACGGTGAACCCGCTCACGCCGACCACCAGCTCGCCGAGCCCCAGCAGGTACAGCGTCTCGGTCGTCTCCTCGGTGAGGCACACGATGCGACGCGGGTAGCGAGGCGCGGTGGTGAACATCACTGCCAGCTCAGCGAGAGCTCCACGCGCTCGGCGGCGGTCTTCTCCCACGACGCGCTCAGCTCCTTGCCGAAGAAGTGCTCGAAGAGGCTGCGCAGCAGGCCCACGTAGAGCTGCAGCGGGAGCACCTCTTCCTTGAAGACCAGCTTCGCGGTGGTGCCCTTCGCTTCGCTCACCAGCCGGCTGCCGGGCGCGATCATCGGGTTCAAGATGGTCAGCAGCGGCTTGAGGAGGCTGGCGGGCGTGCCCTGGCGCAGCGTCTCCAGCGACTTGCCGAACGGCGAGTTGAGGAGCGCGTCCATCGTGTAGAGCCCGAGCTGCTCGAAGGCCTCGTCGACGCTCTGCAGTTTCGGCGCGAGGAGCTCCACCGCCTTCCACAGCATGCGGAGGAACTCGGCAGTCGGGTACGTGATCGAGTCGACGTAGGCGCGCGGGTCTTGCGCGGCCTTGCGCACCTTCGGCTCGGCGGCGGGCCCGATGGAGCGCAGCACCGCGGCCACCAGCGCGTTGAAGAACATGCCGCGCATGTGATCCGACGGCTGCGTCGAGCCGATGCGCGCCTCGAGCTCCTTCGCGTCCAGCACGCGGTGCTGGTTGGCGCGCACCTTCTCCTGCCCCTTCACCTGCGGCGGCTCGACGGCCTGCGAGCGATCGGTCGAGAGCGTCGGGTCGGCGTCGGGGATCGGCTTGATCTCCACGTCTTCGGGGAACAGCTGGCGCATGAACGCCGCGAGGTGCGCGTTGGTCGCGGGCAGGCGCTGCTTCTGGAGCCACTGGTCGATGGCCTTCTGGAACTCGGCGGCGGTCTGGTAGCGGTCCTTCAGCTCGCGGCCGAGCGCCTTGAGCACGATGGGGTCGAGCGACTTCGGCACCGTGCGGTCGAGCATCGAGGGCGGTTTGATTTCAGCGCCCACCACGGCCTGCAGCGTCTCGGTCTCGTTGTCGCGCTTGAAGAGGCGCTCGGTGCAGAGGATCTCCCAGAACACGGTGCCGAGACCGAAGACGTCGCTGCGGCCGTCGAGCTGCCGGCCGTACGCCTGCTCCGGAGACATGTACGCGTACTTGCCTTTGATGATGCCCGTCGCGGTGCGCACGAGTTTGTTGGCGGCCTTCGCGACGCCGAAGTCGATGAGCTTCACCGCGCCGTTGAACCCGATGAGGATGTTCTGCGGCGAGACGTCGCGGTGGATGAGATCCAACGGCTGGCCGGTGGGCGTCTTCGCCTGGTGCGCGAAGTCGAGCGCGGCGGCGGCGTCGGCGATGACGCGGCACTTGAGCGCCAGCGGCATCGCGTTGCCCTTCTCGAGCGCGTGCACCACGACGTCGCGCAGCGACAGCCCGTGCACGTACTCCATCGAGATGTAGTACTCGCCCTTGTCTTCGCCGAGGTCGTAGATCTGCGCGATGTTCGGGTGATTCAGCACCGCCGCGATGCGGGCCTCATCGAAGAACATGTTCACGAACTCCTGGTCCTCCTTGAGGTGCTTGAGGAGCGTCTTCACGACGACCAGCTTCTCGAAGCCCACCGGGCCCTTCTGGCGCGCGAGCCAGACCTCGCCCATGCCACCGACCGCGAGCTGCTTCACGAGCTGGTACTTGCCGAGCGTCTTCACGCGGGGGCGATGAATACCACGCGCTGCACGCTCCGCTGCTTCGCGTATGGGAAAATGGCGTGGTGGCGTTTCACAGAGCGAGGTCGAGAGAATCAATCATGGGCGCGCGAACGAAATGGCTGGTGAGCGGTGGGCTGTTGGTGATGGCGATAGCGATCGCCTGCATCTTCGTGAGCCCAAGTCCGACGGCGCCACCGAAGCCGGAGCGCACGTTGCCGACCCTCGGCGACATCATCGACGAGCCACCTCCGCTGACGGGAGAGCCCTTCTTCTGCGAGCGTGGAACCGCGGAGACGCCGTCGTTCTACCTGTTCTCCGACGTGGGCACGCGATGCGTGGTCAACCGCCTGAGCGTGAATCGCGGCCAGGTACGCGACGAAGGCGTGAAGGCGTCGTTCTCGAGCCTGTGCATCTCTCGCGCGGCGCAACAATTCTACGCGTGCGCGTGGGAGCACATCGCCTCGCGAGACCTGAGCGAAGCCACCGACGAAGAGAAAGCCATCATCGGCGACAAGCGCTGCGACCCGTCCGAGAAGCTCGCATTCTTCGAGTACGAAACACCGCTGTTGCTGCTGGTCAGCGCCAATTCGACCTGCGTCTGGGACACGCGCAGCGGCACGAAGATCTACGAAGCGCCGGAATCGTCGTTCATGCTCTCGTTCTGAACGCGCGCGAGCGCGCGCTGTAGGTGCGTGTCATGCCGCCGCGCGGATCGTTTTCTGCCGGTGAAGCAACCCATCGGTCATGCGAACTCCACTGCTCGTCGTGCTGTCGCTGGTTGCCTCCGGTTGCGTACACGTGAACATGCCGGACCACCTGGTGAGCGACACCGTCGACGCCGGCAAAGACGCGGTGCACGCCATCGCGCGCACGCTGGAGGCGAGGCCGAAGTTCGGCTTCGTGGAGTCGAACTCGAAGCGCACGTCGTTCTGGCTCGCGCAGCAGGGCACCGCCGACGAGACGGTGGGTCAACTGCAGCAGCGCTGCGTGAATGAGATCGTCACCCAGATGCAGCTCACGACGTACACGGTGAGCGAGCAGAAGCTCGAGACGACGCGCGACGGGCTCGTGGTGCGCTGCCGGGTCGACGCCGCGCCGCTGGCGGTGCGCTGACACCAACCCGTGACCGCGCGTCTCCACCGCGCCGGTGCGACGGTCGTTGGAGTACAAGGCAGCGCATGCGCTGCCTCTTCGCCTCGTTCGTCCTCGCCGCGTCACTCCCCGTCTTCGCGCAGGTGGTGCAGCCCAACGGCACCACCATCCCGCTGGGGAACAACCTGTCGGGGTACCTCAACGGCTCCGCGAACAACGACAACCTCAACGAGGGCATCGACGTCATCAACGACGCCGCGGTGGAGCCGCAGCAGTTCGCGCCGCAGTGCGAGTTCGGCGGCAAGTACATCGCCAAGGGCGGCGGGGCCAACTTCGCCATCGGTTGGTACAACGTGAACGCCTCGCGGCCCGACAGCTCGCCGCCGCGCTACGTGCCGGTCGACACCGGCCCCAACCTCAACACCGCCGACGCCACCAGCGAGGTGCAGCTCCTCTTCCCCTTCGCGAGCTCGCTGCCCGCGGCCGACATGCGCGAGCTGACCGCGGCGTCGATTCGCCAGCACAGCGCGTACGCGGGCGGGCTCATCGGCCTGGTGCTGGTGCCCAACCCGAACGGCACCGGCAACGGCAACGCCACGCAGTACCACTACACGGAGCACCGCTTTAATACCCAGTGCACGCTCTGCAGCACGCCGGGCCCCTGGTACTCGCACCTCACGTACCGCTCGAAGCTGCTCGCCAACACCTTCTACCTGGGCTTCGAAGATCTCGACTTCACCAACGCCGCGGGCAGCGCGGGCGTCAACGGCAACGACCTCGACTACGAAGACTTCCTCTTCCGCTTCACCGGCCTCACCTGCCCGGCGGCGGGCGTGCCGTGCACGGTGCCCAACGCGGAAGGCGCGTGCGCGCGCGGCGTCACCGACTGCAACACCCAGGGGCAGACCATCTGCGTGCCGGCCGTCGCGCCGGGGCAGCTCACCGAGACCTGCGACGGCGTCGACAACAACTGCGACGGAGCGGTTGACGAGAGCGCCACCTGCCCGGGCTTCGACCAGGTCTGCGACCGCGGCGCGTGCGTGACCTCGTGCACCGGCGAGTTCTACTTCTGCGCCGAGAACGAGGAGTGCATCGGCGGCAAGTGCACCGACCCCGCGTGCGTCGGCGTGATGTGCAACTCCGGGGAGGTGTGCGTGGCGGGCCAGTGCAAGACCGCGTGCGCTGACGTGCAGTGCCCGTACGGCACCGAGTGCAACAACGGCGTGTGCATCGACCCGTGCGCCGGCGTCACCTGCGGCACCGGCAAGGTGTGTCAGGGCGGCGTGTGCGTCACCGGCTGCACCTGCGGCGCGTGCGCGGCGGGCTTGAGCTGCAACGCCACCACCAACCGCTGCGAAGAGAGCGCGTGCGTGGGCGTCACCTGCAACGCGGGCACGCACTGCGTGGCCGGGAGCTGCGTCGATGACTGCGCGGGCGCGGTGTGCCCGACAGGCCAGCAATGCACCGCAGGCAGCTGCGTCGATGTCCCCCCCGCGCCGGCTGACGCGGGGAGCGGCGGCGGCACGGGCGGCGGCACCGGGCACGACGCCGACGGCGGCACCCATGGCAGCGATGGCGGCACCACCGGCGGGGGCGGCGGCAACCTCACCGCGGGCGCCACGGGCTGCGGCTGCGCGACGTCGGGTGGAGACGCGCTGGCGCTCCTCGCGCTCGGCGTGACGCTGCTGCGCCGGGGTCGTCAACGCGCGCGCTGAAGGCGTGATGGCGGGCGCCGCAGCGCACGCGCGTCACCGTCTTCGCCCGCGGCGACGGGTGCCGTCAGGCCCACGAGACGAGCAGTGACAGGCCGGGCGGGTCGCGCTACTCGACCACCACCCGGCCCTCGCTCA
>CAMLFP010000276.1 GCA_946479335.1 uncultured Archangium sp. | reverse complement strand
CACCAGCGACGCGAGCGCGCCGCGACGCAGCTGCCGTCGGCGGGCGCGAAGTTCACCGGCATTTCTCCCTGGCGCGCCGCGGGCCGCCGTCAAACCTGGAAGCGGAGCTGAAGCGATGGCGCGCGCAACGAAGTACTTCGTGAAGGACCTGGACCAGAAGGCCGCCGAGCCCACCGAGCTCTCAGTGGAGACGCTGGGCGACGGTCGCTACGCAGTGACCATGGAGGGCAAGACCTTCGAGGTCGACGCGCTCTCGCTCCCCAACGGTGGGCTGTCGTTGCTCGCGGGCACCGCCTCATGGGCCGCGGAGTTCGAAGACAAGAACGACGAGGTCGACGTGGTGGTGCGCGGGCAACGCGTGCGCCTCGACGTCGTCGACGAGCGCAAGCTGCGGCTGCGCGCGGCGAACGCGGCCTTCTCCGTCGAGGGCAAGCAGACCATCAACGCGCCGATGCCCGGCAAGGTGGTGAAGCTGCTGGTGAAGGTGGGCGACGAGGTCGCGGAAGATCAGGGGCTGGTGGTGGTTGAGGCGATGAAGATGGAGAACGAGCTCAAGAGCCCGAAGGCCGGCAAGGTGACCGAGATCTTCACGAAGGAAGGCACGGCGGTCGAGAACGGCGCGCCGCTGGTCGTCGTGGAGTGACAGGCGCGCTGCTCCTCCTGCTGCTGACGCAGGCCGACGCAGGCACCCCGCCGCGCGGCCTCGCGTGCCTGCCCAACTGGTACGCGGGCACCGTCTCGTACCGCGCTGACGCCGGCTGGGGCCTGCAGCTCGAGACCGGCGTCTTCGTGCCCTGGCAGGCGCCGCCCCGCGACGCGCGCGACGCCGGCCTCTTCGTCGACGACCCCGCGGAGGACGAGACCGAGGAGATCCCCACGCTCTCCGACATCTACGACCCGCCGTACATCACCGGCCCCATCGTGCCCATCGACACCAGCGACGCCGGCGCGCCGGTCGACCCGGGCCGCGCGCGCGTCGAAGAGCTCTTCCGCGCGACGTATGGCGGCAAGCGCCGGGAGGTCGAGCCGCGCCTCGCGAAGGTGCGCTTCTTCGGGCTGCGCTACCCCTTCCACGAGCGCGCCGCCGAGGCGCTGACCCGGGTCGTCGCGCGCCTCGAGGCCGCGGTGAAGGCCGACCCGAAGGTGCTGCCCTTCTTGAAAGACATCGGCGGCACGTTCATCTGGCGCACCATCAAGCGCAGCAAGCGGCTCTCAGGGCACGCCTTCGGCATCGCCATCGACTTGAACGTGGAGCGCTCCGACTACTGGCGGTGGACGTACCGCGGCCACCCGATGGTCTGGAAGAACCGCGTGCCCCAGGCGGTGGTCGACGCCTTCGAGGCCGAGGGCTTCATCTGGGGCGGCCGGTGGAAGCACTACGACACCATGCACTTCGAGTACCGCCCGGAGCTCCTCAGCCCCGCGTGCCGGTGACGCAGGGTTGCATATTCGAATGATGTCCGTCATATGATGGTCGAAATTCCAACCACGGAGAGCACACACATGAAGAGCTACATCATCGGCGCGGCGCGGACCCCGCGTGGGCGCGGCAAGGCTGGCAAGGGCGCGCTGAGCAACGTGCACCCGCAGGAGCTGTTGGCGTCGGTGCTCAAGGAGCTGCCGCAGCGCGCGGGCTTCGCGGTGGGCGACGTCGACGACCTCATCACCGGCGCGGTTTCGCAGTCGGGTGAGCAGGGCTCGAACATCTCGCGCAACGCGGTGCTGACCGCGGGCTGGCCGCAGGAGATCGGCGGCGTGTCGCTCAACCGCTTCTGTGGCTCCGGGCTGCAGGCGGTGAACTTCGCGGCGATGGGCGTCTCGTCGGGCATGCAGCAGCTGGTGGTGGCCGGCGGCGTCGAGAGCATGTCGCGCGTGCCGATGGGCAGCGACGGCGGTGGCACCGACGGCGGCAACCTGAACCTCCGCAAGAAGGTGTTCCAGGTGCCGCAGGGCATCAGCGCCGACCTCATCGCTACGCTGGAGGGCTTCACGCGCGAGCAGCTCGACGACGTGGCGCTGCGCTCGCAACAGAACGCCGCGCGCGCCCTCGAAGACGGCCGCTTCACCCGGTCGCTGGTGCCGGTGCGCGACCCGGTCAGCGGCGCGCTGCTGCTCGAGCGCGACGAGTTCCCCCGGCCTGACACCACCCGCGAAGGCCTCGCGGCGCTCAAGCCGTCGTTCGTCGGCCTCGGAGAGATGGTCGCGGGCCTCAACGGCGAGACGTTGGATCAGCTCGCCCTCCTCGCGTACCCGCAGGCGAAGCAGGTGCAGCACCTGCACACCGCCGGCAACTCGAGCGGCATCGTCGACGGCGCGGCGGCGGTGGCCGTCGCGTCGGAAGAGTACGTGAAGGCGCACGGGCTCAAGCCGCGCGCGCGCATCCGCTCCTTCGCCACCATCGGCGCCGAGCCGCTCATCATGCTCACCGCGCCCGCCCCGGCCAGCC
This sequence comes from uncultured Archangium sp., assembly GCA_946479335.1. Next base: position 5,100 of record CAMLFP010000276.1, on the reverse strand, counting down.
TCAAGGCGCTCAAGCTGGCGGGCATGAAGCCCGGCGACATCGACCTCTGGGAGATCAACGAGGCCTTCGCCGCGGTGGTGCTGCAGACCATCCGCAAGCTCGACCTCGACCCGGCGCGCGTGAACGTGAACGGCGGCGCCATCGCGCTCGGCCACCCGCTCGGCGCGACGGGCGCCATCCTCGTGGGCACCGCGCTCGACGAGCTGGAGCGCTCCGGCAAGTCGACCGCGCTCATCACCATGTGCATCGGCGGAGGCCAGGGCATCGCCACGGTGCTGGAGCGGGTGTGAGCCGCGCCGCGCAGAAAGCGGAGACGCGCGAGGCCATCATCGACTCCGCGATGAAGCTGCTGCGCGCGCGCGGCATCGAGGCGTCGTCGGTGCAAGACGTGATGAAGGGCGCCGGCCTCACGGTCGGCGGCTTCTACGGCCACTTCGCCTCGAAGGAGGACCTCTTCGCCTCGACCATCCGCGAGCGCGCCGCCCGCGCGTGGGACGCGCTCCTCGGCTCCGCGAAGAGCGTCGACGACGTCACGCGGCGCTACGTGAGCCGCGCGCATCGAGATCAACCCGAGTCGGGGTGCCTGCTGCCCGCGACCGCCGCCGACGCGTCACGCCCCGGCGGCGCGCCGTACCGCGAAGCGCTGGCGGAAGAGGTCGCGCACTTCGTCGAGACGCTCGAAGCGATGGGGCTCAGCCGGGCCGAGGCGCTCAAGCAGCTGGCGTTGATGCATGGCGCGGTGTCGCTCGCGCGCGCGCTCAAGGGCACGCCGTTGAGCGACGAGCTGCTGACCGCCGCGCGCAGGTGAGGCTCAACGCGCCCTGGAGATGAACACCACGAAGCTGGCCGCGAGCACGAGGAAGCCCACCGCGGCGATGGCGCTCAACACCAGCCCGGCGCGCACCCACCGCAGGCCGCGTTGCACGCCGGGGAGCGCGCGCAGGCGGCGGCCCTCCAGCATCGACCAGGCGAAGCCCACCGTGGCCATCACCGACGCGCCGGCCCACAGGAACAAACCGGGGCGCCCCTTCACGAAGAAGCCCGCCACCAACGTCAGCACCGCGAGCGCGCCCATCACCGCCAACGCCCGCGCGCGCACCGACGCCGGCACCTCGCGCACCAGCGTGAGGCACGGCTGGCACAGCGGCACGTCGTCGCGCTGGTACTCCACGCACTCGGCGCACATGAACGTGCCGCAGCGCGCGCAGAGGTCGACCGCGGTCACGCCCGGGTGACGCGCGCACTCGCTGCTCACAGGGAGAGCTCGAAGGTCTGCTCGTCGATGCGCGGCATGGTCTTCGGGAAGTCGGCGCGCGACAGCTCGCGCACCAGCTTCGCGCCCCGCCCGCTCTCGTCGACGACGGGCACGCCTTCGCCCAGTTGCTTCGTCGGGAGCAGCTTGCCGGAGAGGAACGTCCCATCTTCCGCCAGCGACACCTCGAGGATGACGGCGACGCCCAGCGGGCCCGAGAGGTCGAAGCGCCCGTACGTCGCGAAGTTGCCCAGCGAGTACGCGATGAGGTGGCCTTTGTAGAGTTCGAGCGCGCGCACCACGTGCGGGCCGTGGCCGATGACGAGGTCGGCGCCCGCGTCGATGACGCCGTGGGTGAAGGCCTTCAGGTCGCCGCGGTTCTCGCCGAGGTAGCGCTCCGCGCCGTTCTTCACGTGCGTGGCGTTGGTGCCCTCCGCGCCGCCGTGGAAGCTGACGATGACCAGGTCGGCGTCGGCCTTCGCCTGGCGCACCAGCGCCTGCGCGGCCTTGAGGTCGTTGACGTCGTTGCACGCGCCGGAGGTGTGGAAGGCGATGAGCGCCACCTTCTTTCCGCGGAACTCGGTGTGGCCGATGGTGCCGCGCGGGCCCGACCACACGATGCGGTGCTTCTCCAGCGTCGCCTCGGTCTCACGCCGGCACGCCTCGCCGAAGTCACCCGCGTGGTTGTTGGCCGTCGACGCGAGGTCGACGCCCGCCGCTTCGAGGTACGCGCCGTAGCGCGTGGGGGAGCGGAACGCGAAGCAGTTGCCGCCCTTCTTGCACTTCGCCGAGGTGCCGGAGTCGCACAGCGGGCCCTCCAGGTTGACGAAGGTGAGGTCGGCGTCGCGCAGCAGCGCAGAGACACCGTCGAGCAGCTTCGCGCCGTCGTCGGGCGCCAGCTTGCCCTCGGGCACGGAGGTGCCGAGCATCACGTCGCCCGCGGCGCGCAGACGCAAGAAGGGTTCAGGTGCGGCGGAGAGCGACAGCGCGACGACGAGCGACAGCATGCACGCGCCTATACGAGACAAAAAAAACGCCGGCCACCCCGCGAAGGAGTGGCCGGCGCGCTCGCCTCAGCGAGGCGTCAACTCAGAGGTCGAAGTGCCACGCGCTGGTTCCCCAGGTGAGCACCGCGGCGTCGTTCCCGATGAGGTCTCCCGTGGTGCCGTCTGGGCTCTCTGCACCGATGAGCGCGTTGCTGCCATCGATGGTCGCAGGGTCCGAGCTCGTCGCCGCGCAGTAGTGGAACTCCGCGCCGCCGGTCTCCAGCACCTGAATCTGGAACCGCATCGAGTCAGACGAAGACCCCGAGAGCGAGTAGCCCGACCACTCGATCGCGAAAACCTGCGCGCCGGCGGTGCCCGTGAGGAGTGTCTTGACGGAGTCGACCTCGAGGTCGTCCCAGAAGGCGGCGAGGTAGCCGTTGGGGCTCGAGGTGGAGGGGATGGTGGATGCGTGCGTGTAGCTGTTCCCGGTGAGCGCACCATTCGACGTGTCAAAGAACCCGACGAAGCCGTTCGCCGCGACGCTGTAGTAGCCGACCGTCTGGCCGTACATCGACCAACTGAAGGGCAGCGGCGCCGTCACGGAGTACCCTTCGTCGTTGGCCGACCAGCTCCCGGAGGGGAGGAGCGTCTCGGTGGTGGCCGAGGTCATGTCGATACAGTTGACCGCGGAGAGCGCGAAGACGCGTTGGACGCAGGAACCCGGCCCCGCGCCCGTGCACGCATAACCCGACTCCACCGTGCAGGTGGCCGAGCACCCATCGCTGGGGTTGGTGTTCCCGTCGTCACAGGTCTCCGTGGGCTCCAACGTGGAATTTCCGCAGACCGGCGTCGCGAAGCTGATGTCGAGGTTGAACTCTCCGAAATCACCTTCGCCTGCGCCATCGACGACGAGCAGATAGTCGGCGTCGCTCGCACCCGTGTTCTGGTACACGAGCGTGTCGGTCGCGCCTGCACCGCCCGAGTTGTTCCCCGCGGCGCAGACCGTGCCGGTAGCAGCGCAAGACGTGGAGGCCGGGACGAGATAGACGACGGAGTCCCACGCGGTCGTCGGGGTCACGGTCACGGCAACCGCCTCGCCCGCTTGCAAGGTGACCTGGTACACGCGCTCCGGCCCGGAAGAAGAGCTCCCTCCGCACCCGTCAGCGGAGCTGTTGCTCGTGCCCACGTCGGAGAGGAAGTACGCCGTGCTCTGCGGGGCACCGGGCGACGCGTTGAGGATCTCCGGTGCAGCGCAGGTCTCGCCCTCGACGTTGACGGGTTGGGCGCTGATGGAGAAGGCGCCCGTCGTGGCCGAGCCCGGCGAGCCGACGATGATCTGCACGGGGCCGGTGAACGCGCCCGCGGTGTTGTCGAGCGTCAGCACCTCGCGACCCGCCGCGGAGGTGGAGCTCGAGGTGTCGGCGGTCGCCAGGCACGTCGTCGCGCCGCACACATCTGCCGCGCGGAGGTTGACGTCGAAGTTGGTCGGCGTGGCGAAGACGTTGACCGCACTGCCGCTCGGCACGTCGACCGAGTAGTAGAGCGCGGAGCCAGACCCGAGGCTGCACACCGGCTCGGGCGTACCGCCACCGGTGATGTCGGCCTGGGTTTCAGGCGCGCCGACCGAGATCGGGGCAGCGTTCGTGCAGGTTCCATTCTGCGGGGGCGCGGAGAGCGTGACCGACATCGAGAACGCTCCGTAGCTCCCGGCATACCCGTCGACCCAGATGAAGTACGTGCCCGGCTGCTGCATCAACGTGACGATCTGCGGTCCAGTGCCGGTACCAGAACACCCGAGGTGATTCGCCGTCGCCGGGTCATCGCACACGCCGCGGAGATACACGGCCGGCGTGTAGCTCCCCTGCGGCGTCACCTCCACGCGCACCAGCTTCGGGTCGGTGAGAGTGTAGGAGTAGATCAGATCGCGGCCCGTCGAGATGGCGTACGAGGAGCAGGTGGCTGACGAATCCTCCGTGCCGGCGTTGTTGTTGCTCGCCACCGTGGTGTCTCCGGTCACGGTCGCGACATCGCCCGTAAAGACCAGATCGGTGGGGCTGGCGCACGTATCGTTCGACGCCAACGGAGCGCAGACCGACGGCTCGCCCGCGCAGGCGTACCCGGTCTCGACGGCGCAAAGCGCGGAGCACCCGTCGCCGTCAGTCTGATTGGTGTCGTCACACCCTTCGGAGGCGGCGATCTGACCATCTCCGCACACCGGAGCCGGGATCAGCGTGGCGGTGACGGTGAAGTCGCCTTCGTCACCGGTACCGTAGCCATCGATCAACACGTACACGTCGGTCGCGGCACCCGTCGAGTTCGTCCACGTGAGAGTCATCGGGTCACCGAAGTCACCCTTGTCTACACAGGTCGTATCGGAGACCGGCGAGCCTCCCGTGCCGCAGGCCGCGAGGCCGGCGATCAGGTTCGCGACGACGTCGAAGTTGTTGTCGCCGGTGATGTCGACCGTGACGCCTTCGCCGGGCTGGAGCGTGATCTGGAAGACCCGGTCTCCCTGGCCAGCGGAAGTACCGCTGCTGCCGTAGCAATCGGTATTCGAGGTGTACCCGAACTGGAAGTCGTTCGACGCCCCCACCGTCGTGCCGCTCGCCGTCACGCCATCAGCCAGCGGGATCGCGTCGGAGCAGGTCTCACCCGTCGGAGCGCCGGTCCCGCCGCCCGTCGTGCCGACGCCGCCACCGGTTGCCGTGCCGCCACCGGTCGCCGTGCCGCCACCGGTCGCTGTGCCGCCACCGGTCGCTGTGCCACCACCCGTCACCGCGCTGCCGCCGCCGGTCGCTGTGCCGCCGCCGGTCACCGCGCTGCCGCCGCCCGTCGTGCCATCGCCGCCGCCGGTCACCGCGC
>CAMLFP010000275.1 GCA_946479335.1 uncultured Archangium sp. | reverse complement strand
ATCTCGTTGTCGCCGATCTTGGCTGACTTGGCCGCCGTGAATTCGAGTTCGAGCCCAATGTGTTCACCATTCGACCCTTCGCCAACCCGGTCGATGGAAGCGTGCGCTTCGCGGTCGAATCGGGCGGGCAAGACCTCGGCATGGTGTTCTTGCTCGAAGCGAATGCGCGCGCGCGGGCCGAGCTGCTCAATGCGTGAGCGATACTGAACAGCCGAACAGTATATGTCGGCGGTCTCTGCTATGCGTTCAACATGAGCAACGACGCCGACATCATGGAGCCGACGCTGTGGAAGAAGAGCGGCTGGACCGCTCGCGTCATCAAGAACGAAGACGACGACGGCTGGGCGGTGGAGATCCGCAAAGACGGAATCCCCGAGCCGGTGCTGATCAGCCCGTGGGTGATGGGCCGCGACAAGAAGAACCCCAAGCCCTTCGATGGCCCCGCGTTCGCGACGTTCGTGAAGACCGCGTCGGAGGTGCTCGACCGCTCCGCCCGCCAGCGCGACGCAGCGATGAAGAAGCGCGTCGACGTCGCGTGGGACGGGCGCTGGTACGCGGTGTTCCTCGAGCAGGTCGCCGATGAGTACGAGCCGCACGCGATTCTGTCGGCGGTCGATGAGCAGAAGCAGACGGTGGCGAGCTTCCGCGTGCCCGCCGGGTTCAAGTTCTCGCGCGACACTGCGAACAAGTGGGCGAGCAACGGGTTCGGCGAGCCCTGAATGCGCATCTACAAGATCGCGACGCAGGCGCAGTGGAAGGCCGCCGAGGCGAAGGGCGTGTTCGAAGGCTCGGCGGTCGACCTGCGCGTCGTTCGGCGACGCGCTGAAATGGGAGCCCTCGCGCGGCGGCCAGCTCTTCCCGCACCTGTACGCGCCGCTGCCGGTCAGCGCCGCCGTGGAGATCCAGTCGCTGCCCGTTGCCCCTGCACAACCCGGCGAGTAAGCGCCGCGCATGCCGGTCATCGCGAAGCACTCCATGTTCGATGGGATGTTCGCCGTGGCGCTCAAGCCCGAGGGCGCCTTCCGTGAAGAGCTCAAGGCCGCCGGCTTCGACCTCGACAAGCCGCTCCCCGAGTACCCGTACGCCGTCTGGCGCGCGTGCCTCGTCATCGCGGCGCGCCACGTCTTCCCCCACGAGCCGCAAGACCGCGCGTTCTGGTTGCTCGGCGAGCGCTTCATCGAGGGCTACCTCGACACGATGATTGGCAAGCTGATCGCCGCGGCGCTGCCGTTCCTCTCACCGAAGACGCTGGTGCAGCGCAGCCCGCGCTTCTGCAGCACCGGCGTCAGCGGCGCGACCTTCGACCTCCAGTGGCTCGGCGAGAAAGAAGCGCTGCTGCGCATGCCGGAGCTGCCCTACCCGAACCAGCACTTCACCGCCGGGGTGGTGGCGAAGTGCATGACGCTCATCAAGTCGTCGATGGACCTCGACCCCCAGCCGCTCGGCGCCGGCGGGTCGCAGCTCCACATGAAGTGGTGACGCCCCCCGCTCTCACAGGGAAAAGGGTTGCGCGGGCCAAAAGCTGGTACATGACGCGGCTGTGAGAATCGTCCTCCTCCTCACCGTGGGGTTGCCCGTCTTCGCGACGCAGTTGGTCGCGATGGCCATGCCCCGCGTCGAGGTGGTGCGGTTCGTGCCCCTGCACCGGTTCGCCGAAGAGATCTCCGCGGAGTCGCAAGACACCGCGAAGACCGAGGCGCCCGAGCGCGCGGCGTTCGTCGCGTTCACGTCGCTGGCTGCGGCCGGCGAAGGGTTCGTGGCGAATGAGATGCCTGACGACGTGACGGCGCGCGCACTGCGCTTCGTCGTGTTGCGGCATCGCCAGGCGGTTTGAACGTCAACGCGTTCGGCCCTCACCCCGACCCTCTCCCGTGAACGGGAGAGGGGGTTTTCGCGCATTTTCGATTTTTCCAACCTCCACCTCCCTGAAGAAGGACCTCCCCATGATCGAATGGGTTTTGAAGAAAATCATCGGCACCAAGAACGACCGCGAGATCCGCAAGGCGCACCCCAAGGTGGCGCGCATCAACGAGCTCGAGACGAAGATGCGGGCGCTCAAAGACGAAGACTTCGCCCGCGAGACCGCGCGCCTCAAGCAGGAGGTCGCCAACGGCAAGTCACTCGATGACGTGCTCTTCGAGGCCTTCGCGATGACCCGCGAGGCCGGCCGCCGCGTGCTGGGCCAGCGCCACTACGACGTGCAGATGATCGGCGGCATGTTCCTCCACCAGGGCTGCATCGCCGAGATGCGCACCGGTGAAGGCAAGACGCTCACCGCGACGCTGCCCTCGTATTTGAACGCGCTCTCCGGCCGCGGCGTGCACGTGGTGACGGTGAACGACTACCTCGCCAAGCGCGACGCGGAGTGGATGGGCCGCGTCTACAAGTTCCTCGGCATGACGACGGGCTGCATCCTCCACGACCTGTCTGACAAGCAGCGCCAGGAGTCGTACGGCGCCGACATCACCTACGGCCAGAACAACGAGTTCGGCTTCGACTACCTGCGCGACAACATGAAGTTCCGCCTGCAGGACTATGTGCAGCGCGAGCTCAACTTCGCCATCGTCGACGAGACCGACTCCATCCTCATCGACGAGGCGCGCACGCCGCTCATCATCTCCGGCCCCACCGAAGACAGCACCGAGCTGTACGCGAAGGTCGACCAGGTCATCTACGGGCTGACCCCGGAGCAGGACTACCAGCTCGACGAGAAGAGCCGCTCCGTCACGTTGACCGACGGCGGCATCGAGAAGCTCCAGCAGCGCCTGAAAATCAACAACCTCTACGCGCCCGAGGAGCTCGAGACGCTGCACCACGTCGAGCAGGCCCTGCGCGCGCACACGCTCTACAAGCGCGACCGCGACTACGTGGTGAAGGAAGGCGAAGTGCTCATCGTCGACGAGCACACCGGCCGCATCATGCCGGGCCGCCGTTGGAGCGACGGTCTGCACCAGGCCATCGAAGCCAAGGAAGGCGTCACCATCGAGAACGAGAACCAGACGCTCGCCACCGTCTCGTTCCAGAACTACTTCCGCATGTACTCGAAGCTGGCCGGCATGACCGGTACGGCCGACACCGAGGCCGAGGAGTTCGCGAAGATCTACAACCTCGACGTCCGCGTGGTGCCCACCAACAAGCCGATGGTGCGCAAGGACGCCGACGACGTCGTCTACAAGACCGAGAAGGCGAAGTTCGAGGCCGCGGCGCAGGAGCTCAAGAACATCCACGCCACCGGGCAGCCGGTGCTGGTGGGCACGGTGTCCATCGCCAAGTCGGAGGTGTTCTCGAAGTTCTTGAAGGCCGCCGGCGTGCCGCACGAGGTGCTCAACGCGAAGAACCACACGCGCGAGGCCGACATCATCGCGCAGGCGGGCCGCAAGGGCGCGGTGACCATCTCCACCAACATGGCCGGCCGCGGCACCGACATTCTGCTGGGCGGCAACGCGGAGAACCTCGCGAAGGCCGCCGCGGGCCCGGCGCCCATCGAGCCGCCGCCCGGCGCCGACCTCGCCGCGCAGGAGGCGTACGTCAACGCGCAGCTCGCGTGGGAGACGACGTACAAGGACGCGCTCGCGAAGTTCGAGGCGCAGTGCAAGGCGGAGCGCGAAGAGGTGAAGAACCTCGGCGGCCTCTTCATCCTCGGCACCGAGCGCCACGAGTCGCGGCGCATCGACAACCAGCTCCGCGGCCGCGCCGGACGTCAGGGCGACCCGGGTGGCTCGCGCTTCTACCTGTCACTCGAAGACGACCTGATGCGCGTGTTCGGCGGTGACCGCATCACCAACCTCATGGAGACGATGGGCATGAAGGAGGACGAGGTCATCGAACACTCGCTCCTCTCGCGCGCCATCGAGAACGCGCAGAAGCGCGTCGAAGGCCACAACTTCGACACCCGCAAGAACCTCCTCGAGTACGACGACGTGATGAACCAGCAGCGCAAGACCATCTACGGTCTGCGCCGGCAGGTGCTGGCAGCGGGCGCCGGCGTGCCGCTGGTGGAGTTCATCGAAGACCCGAAGACCAAGCTGAAGACCCGCGCCGAGAAGACCATCACGTGGAAGGACTTCCGCGAGCTGGTGCTCGACGCGGTGGAGGACTCCATCGTCGGCCTCACCGACACCTACGCGGCCTCGAAGAACCCCGCCGCGTGGAACGTGACGGCGCTCGCGGCCGAGGTGAAGGCCATCTTCAATCAAGACATGACCTTCCAGCAGGACGGCAAGGTCGAAGACCTGCAGGAGCAGATCTACCAGCGGGTGGAGAAGCTCTTCGTCGACCGCGAGAAGGAGTACGGCGACGACTGGTACCGCTTCTGTCAGCTGCGCTACCTCGCGACGATTGATCAGCTGTGGAAGGACCACCTCCTCGCGATGGACCACCTGCGCCAGGGCATCGGCCTGCGCGGCTACGGCCAGAAGGACCCCAAGATTGAATACAAGAAGGAGGGGTACGAGGGCTTCATCCGCATGCTCGGGCAGATCAAGAGCACCTTCGTCTCGCAGATCATGCGCGCGCAGCCGCGTGACGCGAACGCCGACGCGGAGCGCTTGAAGCGCGTGATGGAGGAGCGCGCCAAGCAGGCCATCGAAGGCCGCGCGAACGAAGAAGGTCAGCCGGAGCAGAAGGCGCCCGAGCAGAAGACCGTGGTGCGCGAAGGCCCGAAGGTCGGCCCCAACGACCCGTGCCCGTGCGGCTCCGGCAAGAAGTACAAGAAGTGCCACATGGGCCAGAACCTCAACGCGTGACGTTCAATCGCACGGCACGCGCAAGGCGTGTCGTGCGTAGTCAATTCGGGGACACGCGGTCGAGACGAGCGCGCGCCATGAGAGAGTGGCGCGCATGAACGTCTTCAACATGCCGTCGGTCATCGCCAGCACGTTGTCGCAGGTCGCGGGGTCGCTGGCGCAGAAGCTGAGCCCCGGGCAGCAAGCGGTGCAACTCGCGAAGTCGGTGCTGGGCCAGAAAGCCAGCGACCTCAAGCTCGCCAACGACACGCCCCTCGGCAAGGTGATGCGTGACGAGGTGAGCAACATGAAGAACTGCGCGAACTTCGTGTCGGCGGTGCTGGTGACGGCCGGGCAGATCCCCCAATCGGCCGCGCACCCGCACGTGACGGTGCTCGCGAGCAACCTCAAGAAGGCCGGTTGGGTGGAGGTCGACCCGAAGGACGCGAAGCCCGGCGACGTCGTGGTGCTGCAACACAATGGGCAAGACGCCCACGTCGAGCTCGCCACCGGCCACGACGCCAAAGGCACGCTGACGATGATCGGCTCGAACAACCAGACGAGCCTCCACGGCGCGCAGATGATCACCGAGAACAAGGTCACCGCGTACTGGTCGGGCGTGAAGGTGCTCCACAACCCGAACGCCAAGGCGAGCGGCATCACCACCAACGCGGTCGGCACCGCGCTGCCCGCCAGCGCCGCGGCGAAGAGCGCTGACGCCCCCGTGGGCTCCGGCTTCGACACCACCAAGAAGAAGATGGTGTCGCTGGGGCGCACGAACACCCATCGCGCCGTCGCGCGGAGAGCGCCCGATGCAGCGCCGCCCGCGAACGATCTCGCGCTGGAGGTGGCGAAGCTGCGCGCCGGCGCCGGTCAGGTGATGGGCGCGGTGGTGAAGGCGCTCGGGAAATCGGCCGCGGCGGGCGCGGTCACGGCGGCGAAGCCCGCCAGCACACAGGCCACCGGCAATGCCCCGGCACTCGCGCAGGCGACGGTGACGTCGAAGACCACGAAGGAGTTCGGCCCGACGCCGTGGGAGTTCAACAAGTGGATCCCCACCAACGGCGGCAAGAACTCCGAGAAGTACCAGGACTGGCACGCGATGCGTGACGCGTCGGCGTCGCTCACCAAGGGCACGCACGAGCTCGAGAAGGCCACGAAGGCGCAGACCGCCGCGCAGGCCGAGGTGAAGGCCGCCGGCGCCGACCCCAAGAAGTTGAAGACCGCGAACGCGCACCTCGACGCCGCGAACAAGGGGCTCGCCACCGCGCAGAAGCACGTCGACACCGCGAAGGCGGCCATCGACGCCTCGAGCGCGAAGTTCAAGCAGTACCTCCAGAAGGAGCTGCCGCACATCCAGGCGCGCGACCCGGAGGTGAAGACGCTCACCGCGAAGCAGCACGCCGCGGAGAAGGCGCTCGCGCTCGAGAACAAGAAGGCGAAGCCTGACGCCGCGACGGTCGCCAAACTGCAGGGTGACATCGACGGCGCGAAGCAGGCCATCGACGCGCGGAAGGCGGCGGTGGCGAAGGAGATCTCCGACTACCAGCCGATTCAGGAGTTCGTGAAGACGACCTACGAGGTGAACCTCGGCGGGCAGAAGGTGACGCTGACCGACGCCGCGCAGACGTACGCGACGGAGAACGGCAAGGGCCTGAGCGCGCACGCGAACGATGGTGGCCAGAAAGGCGTCGACGCCGCGGTCGACGCGACGAATTTCAGCGACGCCGACAAGACCATCATAAAGCAGATCTCCCGGCAGGAAGGCGTCTTCTCCACCACCGAGAGCTACGACCGCGGCGGCGTCACGTGGGGCATGCTCCAGTGGACCACCGGGCACGACGGCAAGGGCTCGGTCATCAAGGTGCTGGACCAGATCAAGGCCGACCACCCGGAGTCGTTCAAGAAGCTGTTCCAGGACTACGGCATCGACACCAGCCACGGCACGCTGACGGTGACGAAGCCCGACGGCACGAAGCTGAGCGGCGCTGACGCGGTCGAAGCGGTGCGCACCGACCCCAAGCTCTCGGCGGCGTTCGCGGTCGCCGGCACCAACGCCGACGTGCAGGCCACGCAGCTGTCGTTGGCCAAGTCGCAGAAGATCGACCACGACGGGCTCGACCGCACCGCGCACGTGAAGGTCGGCGGGAAGGACTACAAGTTCTCCGCGCGGCAGATCTTCACCTCCGCGTACGGCGCGGCGTTGGTGGCGAACGCCGGCGTGCACGCGGGCCCCGGCGCGGTGTCGCAGCGGCTCGAGGCGGGCCTCAAGAAGTTCATCGCCGACAACCCGGGCCTCGACCTCGCGCACCCGGAGAAGTGGGCCGCGCAGGCGGAGAAGGCCATCGCCGACACGATGATCGCCGGCGATGGCGGGCGCGCGAAGGCGTACGCGGCGGCAGGGCTGAGCCAGACGCCGGGCAGCTACGGCGCTTGAGCGTCATATCCCCCCAGTTATCAATTCAGTTTTGATTGATGACTGGCTCCACCGGGCGCCGCGCGCGACGCTGTGTTCATGAAGAAGAAGCAGAGCCGCTGTCGGCTGTGCGGCCTCCCGGTGGAGTGGACCGTCGAGAACCCGCGGCGGGTGTGCACCGCGTGCGGCGAGGTGAACCTGCCCGGTGACAACGCGCCGGACACGACCGGCACGCCGGTCCCGACGCGACGCGGGCCTCCGCCGAAGAACGCCGCGAGCACCATCGTCATCAGCTTCGTGCTCACCGCGCTGCCCACGCCATCGTGCCTCTTCGCAGCGAAGGCGTTCTCGCGGTGGTCCTCCGGCATGAACGTCACGACGAACGCCACCCTCGTCTACATCGCGCTGGGGGG
>CAMLFP010000274.1 GCA_946479335.1 uncultured Archangium sp. | reverse complement strand
TGATGCGCGGCGGGCTCGGCGACGGCACGTGAACCGCGAGGCGCCTTCGCACGCGGGTTGGCAGCGACACGCTGGCCCGACGGGAGGTCACCTGTTCGGGCCTTCGCGATCGCCGCGGCGACCACGGCGGCGCCGCTCGGTGCGCGCTTCTCCTGCAGCTCCGGAGTCGGCACGCGCTCCCGCGGCCCGCTCGGCGGTGGCGCGGTCTTCAGCTCCCGGGCCGCCGCGCCGCGCGCGAACGGGTCATTCCCCAGCGCCTGGGGGGCCGGCTGCTTCTTCGCGGCGCTCTTCTTTTTTGCCGGCGTCTTCTTGCGTGCGGCCATCGGCTAGCTCCTTGCCTCGCGCATCGACTGCATCGCTTCGAAAAAGGGCACGCGCGGCGCGAAGCCGAGCTCTGCGCGAGCACGTTCTCCGTCGGCGACCCAGCTGTACTTGAGGAAGTCCAACATCGCGACGGGCGTCGCCGAGACTCCGGCCGCGTCGAGCGCACGCACGGTGGCCCGCAACACCGGCCCGGGGAGCGGCAGTGAGCGCGCGCCCGAGAGTCGCACCACGGTCGAGAACGGCGCCGCGGTCTCCCCGACCACGTTGAAGACGCCGCGCGCGCGGGTGGTGAGCGCGAGGTGGAGCGCGGTGGCCGCGTCGTCTTCGTGCACCACCTGCCACACCGGGTCGAAGCCCATGATGGTCGGCACGAAGCCGGTGCGGAGCAGCCGCGTGAAGGGGTTGTTGGCGCTCGCTCCGACCACCGGCGCGAAGCGCAGCACCACGACCTGAATCGCCGGGTTGGCGTCGGCGAAGCGCGCGATGTGCTGCTCGACCTCGACGCGATCGGTGATGAAGCGCACCCCGGTACCGCCCAGCGCGTGCTGCTCGTTGAACAACGCCGGCGCGTTGGCGCGCGCGCCGTAGAGCGCCGTGAGCGAGGGGATGACGAGGCGCTTGAGGCCCGCGGCCTGCGTCGCCGCGAGGATGTGCATCGACCCGATGACCTCCAGCTCGTGCGCGAAGGCCGCGCGGTGCACGCGCGAGTTCACGAACGCGAGGTGGAAGAGCGCGTCGAGCTGCTGCGCCTGGAACGATCGCGTCAGCTCCTCTTCCATGCCCGGGCGCGTGAGATCGGCGCGCACGAAGACGCACTTCTTCGTGAGGTCCTTCGGGCGGGCGACGTCGAAGACCACGATGCGCTCGATGAGCGGGTCAGCCTCCAGGCGCGGCAGGAGCCCGCGGCCGAGATCAGACGAGACTCCGGTGACCCCCACGCGCATGGTCTTCAGCGAATAGCGCAACTCACCCCGCACGCGCGACGTTTCTGCGCGCATTCCCGCCGGGAATGAGGGAATGACGGTGTGGCTCTCTTTCAGGTTCCCCACATGACCAAACGCCTGCTCTTCGCGCTCGTTGCGACCCTCTCGACGTTCTCCTTCGCGGCGCCCTCACGGAGCGACGACGCGTTCCTCGCCTCCCCGGCGCAGCGGCCCCTCGCGGTCGACCCGAAGACGCTCGCAGCGCGTGGCGCACAGGTGGCGCACGTGGAGGCGCGACTCGGGGTGCCCACGTTCGTGTGGCTCACCGGCTTCGCCGCAGATGGCACCGCAGAGAAGACCGCGAAGCGCGCGCTCGCGACGCTCGCCGATGCGTGGCGGGTCGACGTGGCGGAGCTCGACGCGCTGGCGGTCAAGGAGCTCCACCGCAACGAGCGCACCGGGAGCGTGGTGCGCTTCGCCCAGAAGATCGGCGGCGTCAGCGTGTTCCGCGGGCAGTTCGACGTGCTGCTCGATCGCGCCGGCGCGCCGGTGGCGGTGTCCGGGTACCCGGCGCCGTCGGCGTTCGTGCGGGAGGCCAGCCGCGCCTTTCCGCTCGCCGGCCCCGAGGCGGTCGCGATGACGTTCCGCGCACTGACCGGCCAGACCGCGCGCTTCGAGGTGGCGGGCGTCGATGGGGAGTGGGCGCGCCTGTCGATGGCCGGCGCCGCGCAGGGCTGGCGCCTCGCGTCGGTGCCGCGCGTGCACAAGGTCTACTTCCTGCTCGCTGATCGACTCGAGCCGGCGTGGCACGTGGAGCTTGACGTCGGAGCGGCGGGCGCGACCGATGGCGCCTACGTCGCCGAGGTGCGTTCAGCGCGCGATGGCGCGGTGCTCTTCAAGACCGAGCTCACCGCCGACGCGACCTACCGTGTGTGGGCCGACCCGGCGAGCCTTCGCCCCGACGACAGCCCGTTCGGTACCGAGGCGTCGCCGCACCCGACGGGCACGCCGAATGGCTTCCAGCCGCCGTTCGTCCCGGCGCCGCTGATCTCCGTCTCCAGCGTCCCGTTCTCCCGCAATGATCCGTGGCTGCCGCCCGGCGCGACCGTCACCACGGGCAACAACGTCGACGCGTATGTAGACGTGGTGGCCCCCGACGGGTTCTCGCCCAACACCGCCGACTTCCGGCCGGCGAGCACCTCGGCCGACACGTTCGACGCGCTGTTCGATCTCAACCTCTCGCCCGCAGCGAACGCCACGCAGCGCAGCGCGGCGGCGACGCAGCTCTTCTATGACGTGAACTTCCTCCACGACTGGTTCTACGACTTCGGCTTCGACGAGGTGGCGGGCAACGGGCAGACCACCAACTACGGCCGCGGCGGCCGCGAGGGCGACTTCATCCGCGCGGAGGCGCAGGACTCGGCAGGTCGCAACAACGCGAACATGTCGACGCCGGCCGACGGCGCGCCCCCGCGCATGCAGATGTACATCTTCGACGGCATCGCGCAGCTCACCGTCAACGCTCCGGCGGCGGTCGCGGGCCGCGTCGACGCGAACACGGGTTCGTTCGGCGCGCTGTCGTTCAACCTCACCGGCGATCTCAGCCTCTCCGGCTCCGTGGAGACGGCGTGCACCGCGTTCGCGCCGGGTACGTTCGCGAACCGCATCGCGCTGGTCGATCGCGGCATCTGCCCCTTCGTGACCAAGGCGCTCAACGCGCAGAACGCCGGCGCGATCGGGGTGATCATCGCGAACAACGCGACCGGCGCCGCGCCGGCCCTCGGCGGCACCGACCCGCTCGTCACCATCCCCGTGTTGTCGACGACGCAGGCGGCCGCGGCGGCGTGGCGCGCGGAGTTCTCGGCGAACGGCTCGACCATCAACGTGACGATGAAGCGCAGCGCCGATCTCGATCGCGACGGCGCGCTCGACAACGACATCGTTGCGCACGAGTGGGGGCACTACCTCTCGAACCGCCTCGTCGGTGACTCGGTCGGCCTCACCAACAACCAGGGCCGCTCGATGGGCGAGGGCTGGTCGGACTTCGTGGCGTTGTTGCAGAGCGTGCGTGAAGAAGATCGGACCAGGCCCGGCAACGACCTCTTCCAGGGGGTCTACGCGACGGCGGTGTACGTCTCGACCGGCGGCGTCAACCAGGGCGCCTACTACGGCCTGCGTCGCGTGCCGTACTCGACCAACTTCCAGAAGAACGCGCTGACCTTCAGGCACATCACCAACAACGTCGCGCTCCCCACGACGCACCCGGTGGCGTCGGGCGCCAACGGCGCGTTCAACGCGGAGGTCCACAACTCCGGCGAGGTCTGGGCGTCGATGCTCTGGGAGTGCTACGCGAGCCTGCTCAACGCCTACCCGTACCAGGAGGCGCAGAATCGGATGAAGGCGTACCTGGTGGCGGCCTTCAAGGTGACGCCGATCTCGCCCACGATGCTGGAGGCGCGCGACGCGCTGCTCGCCGTGGCGAGCGCCGCCGACCCCGCTGACGGTGCGCGCTTCATGGCGGCCTTCGCGAAGCGCGGCGCGGGCGCCGGCGCCATCGCGCCCGATCGCGCCTCGGGAGATCACGTGGGGGTCGTGGAGAGCTTCTCCACCGGCGCCGCGCTCCGCGTGCAGGAGATCACGCTGGGAGACGACGTCGTCGGCTGCGACCAGGACGGGATCCTCGACGTGAACGAAACGGGCGGGCTGCGAGTGCAGGTGGCCAACGTCGGCCGCACCGCGCTCGCCGCCCAGACCATGACCGTGACCGCGTCGGGCGCCACGGCGAGCCTCGTCTTCCCCAACGGGAACACGGCCTACGTGCCGTCGCTCGCGCCTGGCGCGACGGCGAGGGTCTCGATGCAGGTGCAGTTGGTGGGCACCACCGGCGCCGCGCCGAAGGCCGGGCTGACGCTGACCTTCGACGAGCCCACGCTGCCGTCGGCCAACGCCACGGCCTCCTACGACGGGTGGGTGAACGTCGATGAGAACCTCGGCGCGTCGGTCGGTGACACCTTCGAGACGCGCGCCGACCCGTGGCTGTCTTCGGGCTTCACGCGCCGCGGAGGCTTCGCGCACGCCGACGACTCGTCGGCGCCCAGCGACTACACGCTCACCTCGCCCTGGCTGCAGGTCAACGCGACCGGCAACTTCATCGTCAACTTCCGCGAGCGCCACTCCTTCGAGTGGGACGGCACGCGCTATTGGGACGGCGCGGTCCTGGAGTTCACGACCGATGGCGTGACGTGGCTCGACGTGTTCAGCGAGCTCAACATCAACCCCGGGTACACGGCCCTCCTCGAGACGCAGCAGGGCATGGCCCTCTCGGGCCGCGCCGCGTGGGCGAACCAGAACCCCGGTTTCCCCGGCTACTCGAGCCGCAACTTGAACTTCGGCACCGTGTTCGCGGGGCAGAGCGTGCGCCTCCGCTTCCGCGTGGCGTCTGACGGTGCGGTGGGCGCCTACGGCTTCGACGTCGACGACTTCGCGGTCGCCAACGTAGCGAACGCGCCGTTCTCGTCGATGACCCTGGAGGCGGGCGGGGTGTGCAACCGTCGCCCGATCGCGGTGATCAGCGCGGCCTCGGGCGTGGAGGGGACGCTCGCCAACAACGTGCTGACGCGCACCCCGATTCAGCTCAACGGCACCAGCAGCCTCGACCCCGACGGCGCGACGCTGACGTGGGCCTGGCGCCAGCTCGGTGGACCGCAGGCGACGCTCACCGGCGCCGACACCGCGACGCCCAGCTTCACCGTCGACGTGGCGCGTGACTCGGTGCTCACCTTCGAGCTCGTCGTCTCCGATGGAACCGACTCGTCGCTGCCGGCGCGGGTGGAGGTCGCGGTGCGCAACGTCAACCAGAAGCCGGTCGCGGTCGCGTCGGGCCCCAACACGGTCGCCGACAACAGCACCGCGCCGGTGACGCTCGACGGTACCGCCTCGACCGACGCCGACGGGGAGCCGCTGACCTACGCGTGGACGCAGACCGCCGGGCCGGCGGTGCAGCTCTCGAACACCACCGGCGCGTCGCCCACCTTCCTCGCGCCGGCGGTGTCCGTCGACACGACGCTCACCTTCTCGCTCAGCGTGAACGATGGCCTCGACGACAGCGAGACGCCGGCGACGGTCTCGGTGGTGGTGACGCACGTCGATCGCGCGCCCACGGTTACGGCCGGGCCCGATGTCATCGCGGCGGGCCGCAGCTCCGTCGCGCTCACTGCCTTCGGCTCCGACCCCGATGGCGACGCGGTGACCTACGCGTGGACGCAGCTCAGCGGCACCCCGGCGACGCTCACGGGTGCGGCGACGGCGACGGTGACGATCGCGACGCCCGACCTCCAGACCGAGGAGGACCTCGTCTTCCTGGTGACGGTGACCGCCAACACCCTGACCGCGACCGACTCGGTGACGGTGCACGTGCTGGCCGACGCGCCGCCGGTGGTGAGCGCGGGCCTCGACTTCACGACGCCGGGGCGCACCGCGACCACGCTGCAGGCGTTCGCGAGCGATCCCGAGGGCGACGCGATCTCCTTCGTGTGGACGCAGGTGTCGGGCACGCAGGTGATGCTGATGGGCGCCGACACCGCGACGCCGACGTTCGTCTCTCCCGACGTGAAGCTGCCGGAGACGCTCGTCTTCCGCGTCACCGCGACCGCCAACACGTTGACCGCGACCGACACCGTCAGCGTGGAGGTCGAGGCCGATCGTCCGCCGGCCGTCACCGTGGCGGACCTCACCGTCGACGCGCGGAGCATGGTGGCGCTCACCGCCTTCGCGGTGGACCCCGAAGGCGACGCGATCACCTGGGCGTGGACGCAGACCAGCGGCCCGGGCGTGACGCTCACCGGCGCTGACACCGCGTCTCCGTCGTTCGTGGCTCCCGACGTTGCGTCGGGCACGGAGGCGGTCGTGCTGCACGTGGTGGTGACCGCCAACGGCCTCACTGCAGCGGCCGACGCGACCATCACCGTGCGCGCCGTCAACCGTCGCCCGGTGGTCGCCGGGCTCAACGACGTCACCGAGAACGAGCGCGTGGAGCTCACCCTCACCGCGACGGCGCTCGACCCTGACGGCGACGCGCTGACCTGGCGCTGGGTGCAGTCGGGCGGGCCGTCGGTGACCGTGGCCGGTGACACCACCGCGTCGATCACCTTCACCACGCCGGAGGTGACCGGCGACACGCGGCTGTCCTTCACCGTCGAGGCCACCGACCCGTCCGGCGAGACGAACTCGGCCACCGTCAACGTGCTGGTGAAGAACGTGAACGGGGCTCCGACCGCGAAGGCTGTGGCCCTCGGCGGCGGCACCGACCCCCGCATCGTGTTGAGCGCCGCGGGTTCGTCAGACCCCGATCAAGATGCGCTCAGCTTCGCGTGGCGACAGACCGCTGGGCCGACCGTCACCCTCGACGCGACCGACGCGGCGGTGGTCTCGTTCACCGCACCGACGGTAGACGCGACGACTGCCCTGGGCTTCGAGGTGACCGTCGATGACGGCGCAGCGACGGCGACGGCGCAGGTGACGGTCTCCCTGGAGCCGGCGTCCGCGCCGAAGCCGGGCGGCGGGTGCGGGTGCTCCTCGGGGGTCGAGGGCCTGCCGCTCGCGCTGGCCGCGTTCGCGCTCGCGCTGCGTCGCCGGCGTCGCTGAGTGCGCGCGTGTGACGGGCTTGAAAGCCCACAGCGCCCGCGTCACCTTCGCGGCATGAGGTGGGCGCTGCTCGCAGTCATCAGCTTCGCGGGGGCCGCGCGCGCGCATGACGCCGACGTGATCTTCGCCCTCGTGGAGCAACGCGACGGCGCGTTGGTCGAGACGGTGACGATGACCTCCTCGTCGCTGGGGCTGCTGGCGCCCGTCGACGCCGACGGTGACGGCGCGCTCTCGCAGGAAGATCTCGACGCGCGGGCGGCGGCGCTGCGCGCGGGCGTGTGGGAGGACATTCCGCTCTCCGCCGGTGGGGTGCGCTGCACGCTGGGTGCGACCTCGGCGCGGCTGCGTGAGGGCTTCGTCGAGCTGCAGGCACGCTTCACGTGCGCCGACGGCGACCTCCGGCAGGACTTCCGCTTCTTGCGCGTGCTGCCGGCGAACTACCGCGTGGTGCTGGGCAGCCAGCTCGATGGCGAACGCGGCGCGAACGGCGTCGCGCAGGGCAGCTTCACGACGCTGCCGATCCCCCGGCCGCCGCCTCCCGGCGCGTGGAACGGCGCCGCGTTCGTTCGTGGCTTCAACGAGGGGCTCGCCAACGCGCTGTCGGCAGCCTCGCTGATGTGTCTCGCGGCGTTGAGTCTCGCGCTCGCGAATTGGCGTCGCGGGCTCGGTGGTCTGAGGGCAGGGCGGCTTCACGCACGTCCCCGGC
>CAMLFP010000273.1 GCA_946479335.1 uncultured Archangium sp. | reverse complement strand
TACGAGGTCACGCGCCTCGACGCCGGCGTGCTCGATGGCGGCGGGCCCGTCGCGTACGAGTTGCTGCGCATCACCGCGCACGGTCACACCGCCTACGCGCAGTGGATGCCCGCGCCCTCCGATGGCGGCCTCGCGCCGGTCATCGTGCTGACGAAGCCCTACGACGGCATCGGGTGGACCGGTGAGGAGGTCGATGAACGCTGGGCCGCGCGCCGTGACGGCGCCTACCCCGACGTCGACAGCCCCAACGCGCCGCCCGATGCAGGAGTCATCGCGTACGCCAGCATCTCCCCGCAGCGCGAGGTCGACGACGCCTTCGTGTGGCGCTTCCACGGCATCTCGGTGCTCTCGGTGTACGGCCGCTATTACGCGGGCGGCAGCATTCAAGACGACGTCGACGACATGACGACGGGCCTGGAGTTTCTCGCGCATGAGCCGGGCGTCGACACCTCGCGCATCGCCATCTACGGCGGCAGCTGGGGCGGCTTCGAGGCGCTGTACGGCGCGGCGTATGCGCCTGACGCGGCGGTGCCGAAGGTGGGCGTGGCGCTGTACCCGCTCTCCGACTTCGCCGCGGAGACCACCTTCGCGCTCGAGACCCTGCCCTCGCGGTACCTGCAACCCGCGTCGCGCGCGGCGTGTGACGCGTTCTTCGCGCCGTACCTGCGGCGCATCGTGGCGACGACGGGTGGCCTCCCCGATGCGGGCGACTACAGCCGCTTCGACCTCGCGGGGCTCACGTCGCGGCTTCGCACGCCGATGCTGTTGATTCACGAAGACGACGACACGCTGGTCGATGTGCACCAGTCGGAGCGCCTCGTCGCCGCCGCGCCGTCGCTGGTGAGCGCCGTCTACATCCGCCATGCGCAGGCGCCCGATTGGGACACGGTGGTGAATACGCACGGGCCCGCGCTCAACACCGTCGGCGGAGGGATGCTCTCGTTCGTCTTCGTGCGCATCCTCCGCGCCATCGCGCCGGGGCCGTACGTCTACGTGCCCTACAACAGCGGCTTCGGCACGATGCTGACGTGGGCGCGTGACCAGTCGCGGGCCGGCGCGCCGCACGACGAGGTCGCCGCGCGGCTGCGCGAGCTCATCGCGCCCAACGTGCTGATGTTCAACACCGACGACGGCACCGTCGCGGCCGGGCCCGACTTCGTCGCCACGGCGGTGAACCTGGTGTGGGGCACCTCGTACACGGCCGCGAACGTCGACGCGGCGCTCGCGACCGGCCTGCCGCCCTGAGTCACAGCTGGAGTTCACGCGTCGCGACGGCGGTGAACCTCGCGCCTTGTCGAAGCGCGAGCGTTGATCACGCACGCGCACGTCGAAGGTGCGCGTGGAGCGCCTCGTACTCGGCGCTCTCGACCGGCCTGCCGCCCTGATTCACAGTTGGAGTTCTCGCGTGGCGATGGCCGCGCCGAGCTGCTCGTCGTGCGTGACGAAGAGCAGCGCGCCGGGGAACTCCGCGAGCGCCGCCTGGAGTCGCTCGATGGCCGGCAGGTCGAGGTGATTGGTCGGCTCATCGAGCAGCGCGAGCCACGGGTGTTGCAGCAACCCGAACGCGAGCCGCAGCTTCCGCGCCTCGCCCGGTGAAGGCGCGGAGGTGCGCAGCAGTTGGTCGGGCTCCACCCCCAACGCGTGCACCAGCTGAAAGACGCGCCCGCGGGCTTCGGGTGGCAGCGCCTTCACGCGCGCGAGGTCTTCGAGCGACTCGTCGGCGGTGAGCTCCTGCGGCAGCCACAGCACGCGCTCCGGCGGCAGCGTGCACGCGGCGCGCGCCGCGCGAAGCAGGGTGGATTTGCCCGCGCCGTTGCGGCCGCGCACCCAGAGGTGTTCCTCGCGCGCGAGCTCGACACGCCCGTCACCCCAACGCGGCAGCGGGAGCGTGCGCGGGCACGGTTCGTATTCGAGGAACAGCTTCGCGCCGGCGTCGTCGGAGACCCGCAGCGCGCGCAACTCGTCACCCAGGGCCTCCGCGCGTCGCTCCGTGCGTCGAAGCGCCGCGGCGTGCGCGCGCTCGGCGTTCTCCACGCGCCCATCGGCCGCCAGCGTCCGCGCGTCGGAGTCGTGCTTGTTCCGCATCCGCGCGCCCGTGCTGCGCTGCCGGCTCGCCGACTCCAGCGCGCGTCGCCGGTCGTCGAGGCGCCGCTGCTCCTTCTTGAGCGACCGCTGCGTCTCCGTCTGCGTCTCACGCAGCGCGGCCTCCTCCTGTTGCCACAGCGCGCGGGCGCGCGAGAACGGCGCGCTCCACAGCCGCGCGGTGCCGCCGTGGAGCCGCAGCGTCGCCGTCGTCAGCCCGTCGAGCAGCGCGCGGTCGTGTGACACCACCAGCCCCACGCCGGAGAACTCCCGCAGCGCCTCCAGCAACAAACGACGCCCGTCGTCGTCGAGGTGGTTGGTGGGCTCGTCGAGCAGCAGCACCTCCGGCTCGCTCCACAGCGCGGCGCCCAGCTGCCAGCGCTTGCGCTCACCGGGTGACAGCGTCGGCCAGCGCTCGAATTGCCCGGGCTCGAGCCGCAAGCGCCCGTGGAGCCGCCGCGCCAACCCATCGGCCGCCCACACGAAGGCCTGCACGGTGTCATCGGGCGACTCCACGCGCTGCGCGCAACACACCACGCGCGCGCCGGCAGGCTCGACGCGCAGCACGCCCGATGTCGGCTGCAGCTCCCGCGTCAGCAGCTTGAGCAGCGTGGTCTTGCCCGCGCCGTTGGCGCCGACGAGGCCCGCCCAACCGGGCCGGAGTTGAAAGGTGACTTCAGAGAAGAGGGGGACGTCGAACGAGAACGACAGCGCCTGCGCGCGGAGAGATGACATGCGAACCCATGCGGTGAGACCGGAAGACCAGAACAGCGAAGGTGGGGTCGATTCAGGCGCGCATGGAGCGGGCTCGTGGAAGCCCGCGCGCGTCGTCATAACCCTGTGCGAAGGTGGTTGGCCATGAATCGCGCGCTGCCCATTCTTGCTGTGTGCCTGTCTGTCTTCGCGCTCGCGATGTCGCTGGTGCCGCGCGGCGACGTCGCGCCTCCGCCCGTGGCCTTCGCGCCGCCCGCCGGCAACGACGAAGAGCTCGAGTTCCTCCGCCGCCGCGTCGACCTGCTCGAAGACGACAACCGCGCCCTGTGGGACCGCGTGACCCAGCTCGAGCGCCGGCCCGTGGCGATGGGCGATGGCGGCAGCGTGCCCGCGTCATTCGCCGCCGACCTCGAGAAGCTGCGCGCCGAGCTGCACAGCCTGATGGTGGGTGACCTCGCCACCAGCGACACCGGCCGCGCGGTGCTGAAGGACCTGCTGCGCGAGGCCCAGAGCGACCAACAGCGCGACCGGGTCCTCGCGATGGAGGAGCGCCGCAGCCAGCAGGCCGCGCAGCAGCAGCAGCGCTGGAAGGACTTCATCTCCAACGCGCACCTCCCGTACGCCGCGGAGCAGAAGCTCACCGAGCGCCTCGCCCTCGAGGAGTCGGAGCGCGCGAAGAAGATGGAGCAGCTCCGCCTCGGCGAGGCGACGTGGCAGGAGGTCTCGCAGTACCTCCGCACCCAGCGCAAGGACACCGACAACGAGGTGACCCAGTTGATGGACGCCACCCAGCGCGACCAGTACCAGCAGCTGCGGCGCAGCGACGGCGCCAACCCGCGCGGCGGCGAAGGGCCCGGCACCCGGCAGAACCCCTTTCAGGGCACCGGCTTCCCGCGCGGCAACGCCAACGGCAAGACCCGCTGACGTCAGCGCCGCGCGAGGTCGATGTGCAGCGCGTCGCGCGCGAACGCCGCCATGCGCGTCAGCAGCGCCTCCATCGCGGGGCGCACGCTGCGGCCGCTCAAGTTCGCCGCGTCTTCCAGCTTCTTGCCGCAGCTCAGGTCGCCGCACACGCTGATGCCCACGCGCTTGTTGCTGTTGAGCGCCGCGGTGAGCATCGACACGTCGGTGCTCGACGAGTGGCACCAGTCGCACAGCTGCGTCACCTGGTTGGCGCCGTTGGTGTCGAACACGATGCCGGTGGTGTGCCCTCCGCCGCGCGGCGCGAAGACGACGTAGACGCGCCCGCCCGCGGGGTGGAGCCACGAGAAATAATCGGTCGCCGTGAGCGGGAACTTGAGGCCCGCCGGCAGCTCGACCTTCTTCCGGTCTCGGGGCCGGAAGGTGTCGAGCAGCGCTGCTTCGGAGTCGAG
This sequence comes from uncultured Archangium sp., assembly GCA_946479335.1. Next base: position 3,433 of record CAMLFP010000273.1, on the reverse strand, counting down.
CTTGAACACGCGCGAGGAGATTAGCGCAGCTGCTGCTCCAGCAGGTCGCGCGCAATCTTGAGGAAGTTCTCTTCGGTCAGCACGCCCACCAGCTTGTTGTTCAGCAGCACCGGCAGGCAGCCCACGCGCTTCTCGCGCATGATGGAGATGGCCTCCAGCGTCGGCGTCTGCGGCGTCAGCGTCATCACGTCGCGGCGCATGATGTCGGAGACCGGCGCGTCCTTCGCGATGCCGCCGTTGGCGAGGAAGCGCAGCACCGCGCGGTGCGAGACGAGCCCGACCAATTCATGCTCGGCGTTCTCCACCAGCACGTAGCGCACGCGCTCCCAGCTCATGATGTTGGCGACGAGGTCGACCGCGTCGTCGGCGCCCACCGTGAACAGCTCGGTGGTCATGAACTGCTCGACGCGCTGGTAGGTGTGCTTGGTGGCGCCGCTCTCTTCGAGCTTCGCGTAGTCCCATTCGGCCACGGGTTTGCCCTCTTTCTGCCGGTTGACGGTGGCCGCCACCAGCGCCGCCTGCCGCTGGCCCGCGCTGCCCTTGTCTTTCATCAGGTGGAGCGACTGCGTCAGCCACCGCGCGCCGGTGCGCCCGCTGCGGATGCGCTGGTCGACGATGCTCAGGTACCGCTTGATGTCGGCCTCGTCGACCTGCTGGCTGCGCAACCCGGCCTCGGCGGCGGGCAGCAGCTCGTCGAGCACCAGCTTCTGCGCGGGCAGCTCGCGGCCGTCGAGCCAGTACATCGGCGCCATGTAGCCCTCGCGCGCCGCCGCGTAGAAGTTGGCCGCGGCGTGGTCGAAGTCGATGCGCTTGGTGATGTCTTCGTACTTCTGCGAGAGGCCCACCATCGCGCCGCACCAGAAGGCGGCGTTGGCCACCTCGTCGGGCACCGAGGGGCCGGCCGGCATCACGCGGTTCTCGATGCGCAGGTGCGGCTTGCCGTTCATGATGCCGTAGCAGGCGCGGTTCCACCGGTAGATGGTGCCGTTGTGGAGCCGCAGGCTCTTGAGCTCCGGCACCTTGCCCTCGAGCACCAGCTTCATCGCGTCTTCATCTGACGCGCTCCCCACCAGGGTGCGGAAGCGCATGATGTCTTCGCGGAAGATGTCGGTGATGTCGCGCTCGATGAAGCGGGTGCCGAAGTTCACGCGCGCGGAGTCGTTGCGCAGGTGCTGCGTCTTGCTGCGCGTGTCGACCGACTGTTGAAACAGCGCGATGCGCGTCTCGGCCCACAGGCGCTTGCCGAAGAGCAGCGGCGAGTTGCACGCGAGGCTCATCGTCGGGCCGGCCAGCACCTGCGCGAGGTTGTACTGGCGCGCGAAGTCGTCGGCGTCGACCTGCAGGTGCACCTGGAAGCTGGAGTTGCACGCCTCCACCATCACCGAGTCGTGGTCGATGACCAGCTCGTCGAGGCCCTTGATGGAGATCTCGAAGTCGCCGCCGCGCAGCGCCTGCACCGCCTTGCTCAACGCGAGGTAGCGGGGGCTGGGCACCATGTTGTCCATGCCCAGGTCGGCCTTGCGCATGGTGGGCAAGATGCCGATGAGCACCGCGTTGATGTCGAGCTCCGCGGCCGCCTTCCACGTCTGCTTCATCAGGTCGGTGAGCTCGGCCTCCAGCTTCGAGAAGCCGGTGCCGCTGAAGTCTTGCGGAGACGCGTTCATCTCGAGCTGGAAGGCGCCCAGCTCGGTGGTGAAGTGCGGGTCCTTGAGCTTCTCCAGCATCTGCAACACGCCGGGGACGGGCGTGAACGACGCGTCGGTGAGGAAGAGCTCCTGCTCGGCGCCGATGCGGCGGACGCCCTTCTCGAAGCGGTCTTCAGCGAGCATCCGCTCGAGGGCGCGCAGGTCGGCAAGGACGGCGCGAATGAAAGCGCGGCCAGACTTCGCGTCGCGCTCGGTGTCGATTTCCTTGTGGGCCCGCGTTGTCTCGGAACTCAGAGAACCTCCGGTGTGCTGGGAAGCATGACACAACGCTTCAAGCAGGCGCGAGAGAATTGCCGACCGGGAGGCCATACGTGGAGAGGACAGTGCCGAGGCTCGTGCTGGTGCGCCCCCGGAGCGCCGACAACCTCCTCTCCATCGCGCGGGCGATGGCGACGTTCGGGCTGCGCGAGTGGGTGGCGGTCATCTCCGCGGCGCATTTCGCGCGCATGCACGAGGTCGCCCGGCGCCGGTACGCACCCGAGGAGGTGGCGTCGCTGGCCTCGCTGCGCCGGGTCGACACCCTGGGCGACGCGGTGGCGGGCTGTGAAGTGGCGGTGGGGACGACGATGCGCGTCGTTCCCGGCAAGCCGCGGCTGACTCCGCGCGAGCTGGCGCGCTCCCAGGCGCACACGCAGACGCCGTGGGCGCTGGTCTTCGGCGCGGAGTCGAACGGGCTCACCGACGACGACCTGAAGTCGTGCCACGCGCTCTCCTTCATCCCCACCGAGCCGGAGCAGCCGTCGGTGAACTTGAGCCAGGCGCTGCTGCTCTTCGCGTACGAGCTGCACGCGGCGAGGCACGCGCCCGAGGTGCTGGCCGACGTGGCGGCGTTGCGCGCCTTGCGTGAGACGATGGCGGGCGGGTTGCGCCAACGTGGGCTGCCGCGACGCGAGGCCGATGCGTTGGTGGAGCCGTTGATCCGCTCAGGGCTGACGGAGCGCGAGCGCGCGCTTCACGACGCGGCCTGGAGCGCGGGCTGAGGGGCGAGGAACTCCACTGCCTCGCAGAACTCCTCCACCGTCTTCGCTTTCTTGAGCAGGCGATATTCGCGCGCGTCTTCCGGCGCGCCCATCAACGCCAGCGAGCTCTTCAACTTCGTCAGCACGTTGCCGTCGGCGCCGAAGAGCGCGCCGTACTGATGCGCGAGCTCACGCAGGAAACGCTGGTGGGCTTCGACCAGGCTCAGGCGCGAGTCCCGCCCGCGGAGGCGCTCGAAGAGCAACGGGTCGCGCATCGCGCCGCGGCCGAGCATCAGCCCCGCGGCGCCGGTCTCGCGCAACACGCGCTGGGCGAACTCGACGGAGTTGAGGTCTCCATTGGCGATGACCGGCAGCTTCGTGGCGTGCACCACCCGCGCGGTGACGGAATGATCAGCCTCGCCGTCGTAACGCTGCACCACGGTGCGCGCGTGCAGCGCGATGAAGTCGACGCCCGCGTCTTCGAAGACGGGGAGCAGCGAGAAAATCTGCTCCGGGTCTGCGTAGCCGAGGCGCGCCTTCACCGAGAACGTGCCGGCGACCGCGTCGCGCAGCGCTTTGAGAATCGCGGGCAGCTCGTGCGGGCGCTCCAGCATCCCGCCGCCGCAACCGACGTTCATGCGGCCGTACGGGCAGCCGAGGTTCAGGTTGATGTGCACCGCGCCGGCGGCCTGCGCTTCGAGCGCGCCCTCCACCAGCGGCTCCAGGTCACGGCCGATGAGCTGCACGATGAGCGGCACCTCTTTGCCA
>CAMLFP010000272.1 GCA_946479335.1 uncultured Archangium sp. | reverse complement strand
TGTCGGTGCAGCCGTTGTACGCGGAGGCGCCGCCGCTGCACGTGCCGGGCATGCCGGCGAAGTGCGAGCTGGTGGAACCCCCTCTCCCGCAAGCGGGAGAGGGTTGGGGTGAGGGCCGTGTCTCTGCCGTCTCGTTGCACGAACTCGGCGCCGACGCGGCTGACGAGCTCGCGTTCGCGCTGTCGGCCGGCGCGACGCTGCAAAAACTCGATGGCGTCGTCGTTCAGCTCGCCGTCGGTCGCGACACGTTCCTCGAGCTCTGCAAGCTGCGCGCGCTGCGCATCTGCTGGGCGAAGCTGGCGACGGTGGCGGGCGTGCCCGACGCGAAGCTGATCATTCACGCGGTCTCGTCGAAGCGCACGCTGACCATCAGCGACCCGTGGGTGAACATGCTGCGCGTCACCACGCAGACGTTCGCGGCGATCCTCGGGGGCGCAGACTTCGTGACGCCGGCGTCGTTCGACGACGCGATGGTGCGCTCCGAGTTGGGCGCCCGCGTCGCGCGAAACACGCAACTGGTGCTGCACCACGAGAGCGCGCTGGGCGCGGTGATCGACCCCGCGGCGGGCTCGTACTACCTCGACACGTTCACCGATCAGCTCGCGCGCGAGGCGTGGAAGCGCTTCCAGGCGATGGAGGCCGAGGGCGGGCTGGAGAAGGCGCTCCCGGGTTTGAAGGCGCGCGTCGAGAAGGTGTGGAGCGAGCGGCTCGCGGCGATCGCGAAGCGGAAGATCCCGATCCTGGGCGTGTCGGAGTTCGCCAACGTCGATGAGGTGTTGCCGACGGCGCGTCAGAAGCTCGAACACCGGCACGACTCGGAGCAGTTCGAGGCGCTGCGCGTCTCCGCCGAGGCGTTCGCTCCGAAGGCGATCCTCGTGGCGCTCGGCACCATCGCCGAGTCGCGGGCGCGCGTGGGCTTCGCGCTCAACTTCCTCGCGGCGGGCGGCATCAAGGCGCGTGAAGTGAGCGCGGATGAGAAGGAAGTCGTCGCGGTGCTGTGCGGCACCGACGAGCGCTACGCGACCGACGCGGTGGCGCGCGCGAAGTCGTTGAAGGCCTCCGGCTGCACGAAGGTGCTGCTCGCGGGCCGGCCGGGCGCGAACGAAGCCGAGCTCCGCGCGGCGGGCGTCGACGGCTTCATCTTCATCGGGTGCGATCTCATCGCCACCCTCGGCGATCTTCTGGAGGCGTACCCGTGAGCCGCTTTGCAGGCATCGACTTCGACTCCGTGAAGCTGACGGAGCGCGCTCCCTCCGCCGGCCAGACGTGGGACACGCCCGAGGGCATCCCGCACCGCGCGCATTACTCGGCAGCGGATCTCCAGGACGTCACGCACCTCGGCTCGATGCCGGGCTTCGCGCCGTTCATCCGCGGGCCGTACCCGACGATGTACGTGAAGCAGCCGTGGACGGTGCGGCAGTACGCGGGCTTCTCGACGGCGGAAGACTCGAACGCGTTCTACCGGCGCAACCTCGCGGCCGGGCAGATGGGGCTCTCCATCGCGTTCGATCTCGCGACGCACCGTGGGTACGACTCTGATCATCCGCGTGTCTCGGGCGACGTCGGCATGGCCGGCGTGGCGATCGACTCGATCCTCGACATGAAGGTGCTCTTCGAGGGCATCCCGCTCGACAAGATGAGCGTGTCGATGACGATGAACGGCGCGGTGCTGCCGATCCTCGCGCTCTACGTGGTGGCCGCCGAGGAGCAGGGCGTCTCACCGGAGAAGCTCTCGGGGACGATCCAGAACGACATCCTCAAAGAGTTCATGGTGCGGAACACGTACATCTACCCGCCCGCGCCCTCGATGAAGATCATCGCCGACATCTTCGCGTTCACCTCGCAGAAGATGCCGAAGTTCAACTCGATCTCGATCTCCGGGTACCACATGCAGGAGGCCGGCGCGTCTGCCGACCTGGAGCTCGGGTACACGCTGGCCGACGGCCTCGAGTACGTGCGCACCGGCATCGCGTCGGGCATGAACGTCGACGCCTTCGCGCCGCGGCTGAGCTTCTTCTTCGCCATCGGCATGAACTTCTTCATGGAGGTCGCGAAGCTCCGTGCCGCGCGCCTGCTGTGGTCGAAGTTGATGTCGGGCTTCTCGCCGAAGAACCCCAAGAGCCTCGCGCTGCGCACGCATTGCCAGACCTCAGGCTGGTCGCTCACCGCGCAAGACGTGCACAACAACGTGATCCGCACGTGCATCGAGGCGATGGCCGCGACGCAGGGGCACACGCAGTCGCTGCACACCAACTCGCTCGATGAAGCGCTCGCGCTGCCGACAGATTTTTCAGCCCGCATCGCGCGCAACACGCAGCTGCAGTTGCAGTTGGAGAGTGGAACCACGCGCCCGGTCGACCCGTGGGGCGGCAGCTATTACGTCGAGTGGCTCACGCAGCAGTTGGCCAACCGCGCGCAGGCGCACATCGATGAGATTGAGAAGCTCGGCGGCATGGTGAAGGCCATCGAGAAGGGCGTGCCGAAGCTGCGCATCGAAGAAGCGGCCGCGCGGACGCAGGCGCGCATCGATTCAGGTCGGCAGGTGATCGTCGGGGTGAACCGCTTCAAGCCCGAGCGCGAAGAGCACGTGCAGGTGCTGAAGGTCGACAACGCGGCGGTGCGTCGGAAGCAGATCGAGCGGCTCGAGAAGTTGAAGCGTGAGCGCGATCAGGCGGCGGTGACGCGCACGTTGGATGCGCTGACCGACGCAGCGAAGAGCGGCAACGGCAACCTGCTGGAGCTGGCGATCAACGCGGCCCGCGCGCGCGCGACGGTCGGGGAGATCTCGTACGCGCTGGAGAAGGTCTACGGCCGGCACCAGGCGGAGATCCGTGCCATCTCCGGCGTGTACAGTGGCGAGGTGGGCGAGAACGCTGACGCCATCACGAAGGTGCGCGCGCGCACGAAGTCGTTCCTCGAGAAGGAGGGGCGGCGCCCGCGAATTCTCGTCGCGAAGATGGGCCAGGACGGCCACGACCGCGGGCAGAAGGTGATCGCCTCGGCGTTCGCGGACCTCGGCTTCGACGTCGACATCGGGCCGCTGTTCCAGACTCCGGAAGAGACGGCGCAGGCGGCGGTCGAGAATGACGTGCACGTGGTCGGTGCGTCGTCGCTGGCGGCCGGACATCTCACGCTGGTTCCGGAGCTGCGCGCGGCGCTGGCGAAGCGCGGGCGTTCGGACATCCTGGTCGTCGTGGGTGGCGTGATTCCGCCCGATGACTACCCGGCGCTGCGCGCGGCCGGCGCCGCGGAGATTTTCGGACCCGGTACTGTCATCGCCGAAGCGGCGAACTCGTTGCTGGACCAGTTCGAGGCATGACGCGGAGGCGGCTGAGTCTCGACGCGTATGAGGCCGGCGTGCGCGCCGGCGACCGCGCGGTGTTGGCGCAGGCCATCACGCTCGTCGAGAGCCACACCGACGCCGACGGCAAGCTCGCGCAGGAGTTGCTGACGCGGCTGCTCCCGCTCACTGGCAAAGCGCGGCGCATCGGCATCACCGGCGTGCCCGGCGTCGGCAAGTCGACGTTCATCGATTCACTCGGCACGAAGCTCACGCACGAAGGCCACAAGGTCGCGGTGCTGGCGGTGGACCCATCGAGCAGCGTCTCCGGCGGCTCGATTCTCGGCGACAAGACGCGCATGGCGCGGCTCTCGGTGGATTCGAACGCGTTCATTCGTCCGAGTCCCAGCGGGCTGACGCCCGGTGGCGTGGCGCGGCGCACGCGCGAGACGCTGCTGCTGTGTGAAGCGGCGGGCTTCGACGTGGTGCTCGTCGAGACCGTCGGCGTGGGGCAGGGCGAGACCACCGTCGCGCAGATGGTCGACACGTTCCTGGTGCTGCTGCTCCCCGGTTCGGGTGACGAGCTGCAGGGCATCAAGAAGGGCATCCTCGAGTTGGCCGACGTCATCGCGGTCAACAAGGCCGACGGAGACAACGTCGATCGCGCGCGCCTCGCACTGGCCGATCTGAAATCGGCGCTGCGCTACCTCGCGCCGCGCACGCCGGAGTGGAAGACGCAGGTGCTGACGATCTCCGGACTCACTGGCGACGGCCTCGATGCGCTCTGGAAGACGCTCGAGGCGCACCGTGAAGCGCTCGAGGCGTCGGGTGCGCTCGCGAACCATCGCGCGACCCAGCAGCTCGCGTGGATGTGGTCGTTGATCGTCGAGGGACTCGAGCATGACTTCCGCGCGAACCCCACGATCGCCGCGCTGCTCGCCGAGACCGAACGTCAGGTCGTCAATGGCGCGCTCTCGCCCTCGCTCGCCGCGATGCAGTTGCTCAGGCACGCGCGGTAGCTCCTCGTTGCTGCGCGCAGCGTTTCGTCGGATACGTCGCGCATGAACGTCTCAGAGGCACTTCGGAAGCGCATCTCGGTGCGCTCGTTCAAGGCTGACCCGGTTCCGCTCGCGACGCTGCGCGAGATCCTCGATGACGCGCGCTTCGCGCCGTCGGGCGGCAACATCCAGCCGTGGCGCATGATCGCGGTGAGCGGCGCCGAACGTGACGCGGTGGTGAAGCTCGCCCAGACGCAGCCGCATGACGACGACGGCTACCCGACGTACCCGGCGAGCCTCTGGGAGCCGTACCGCTCGCGCCGCTTCAAGATCGGCGAAGACATGTACGCGCTGATGGGCATCCCCCGCGAAGACAAGCCGTCGCGCCTCGCGCACGTCGCGCGCAACTTCGAGTTCTTCGGCGCGCCCGTCGGGCTCTTCTTCATCATCGACCGCCGCATGGGCCACGGGCAGTGGGCGCACCTCGGCATGCTCATTCAGTCGGTGGCGTTGGCCGCGACCGAGCGCGGCGTCGGCTCCTGCATTCAGGAGTCGTGGGGCAACGTGCGGACCTCGCTGCACACGCACTTCGGGTTGCAGCCGCACGAGTTGCTCTATTGCGGCATGGCCCTCGGGTTCGCCGACGAGAAGCCGGTGAACACGTTGCGGAGTGATCGAGCCAGCGTCGATGAGCTGGTTGAGTTCAGAGGGTTCTGAATTCGCCCCTCACCCCCGCTCCGCGGACCCTCTCCCCATGGGAGAGGGATTTCTCAGAAGACCAGCTCGCCTGACTTGATGACGTGCGCCACGTCGTTCATCGCGAAGTGGTACGGCAACGCGCGGTAGCTGTCGGCGTTGAAGAGCACCACGTCCGCCGGCGCGCCGAGCTGCAAGCGCCCCAACGTCGAGTCGGCGATCGCGTCGGCCCCGAAGCGGGTGAAGCCCAGGTACGCCTCCGCCGGCGTCAGCCCGTTCTCCACGCACGCGAGCCCGAGTGACAGGAACACGTTCTCGGAGTGCGAGCTCCCCGGGTTGCAGTTCGTGCACAGCGCCACGCGCACGCCCGCCTCACGCAACGCGCGCCCCGGCGCGAACGGCCGCGCCTTCGCGAACAGCGTCGACGTCGGCGCCAGCACCGCCACCGTGCCCGCCTTCGCCAGCGCTGCGATGCCCTCCGGCGAGATTTGTTCCAGATGATCGGCGGTGATCGCGTTCAACGACGCCGCCAGTTGCGCGCCGCCGTTCGCCGTCAGTTGGTCCACATGCAGGCGCGGCAAGAGGCCCAGCTTCGCGCCGGCCGAGAGCACTTCGCGCGCTTCGTCGTGCGTGAACGCGGTCTGCTCGACGAAGACATCGTTGAAGCGCGCCAGCTTTTCACTGGCCACCCGAGGCAACAGCTCGTCGATCACCAGTCGCACCCACCCGGCGCGGTTCTCCTTGAACTCCGGAGGAATCGCGTGGAGCGCGAGCAGCGTTCCCACGAGCGACACCGGCTGCTGCGTGCCCAACCGGCGGATGACGCGGAGGATGCGCAGCTCCGAGTCAACGTCGAGCCCGTAGCCGCTCTTCACCTCGGCGGTGGTGACGCCGTGCCGCAGCAGGCGCTCGAGCCGGGGCAGGGCGAGCTTGAAGAGCTCCTCTTCCGACGCTGCGCGCGTCGCGGTGACGGTGCGCGCGATGCCTCCGCCCGACGCGGCGATCTCGAGGTAGCTGCGGCCCTGCGTGCGCTGTTCGAACTCTGCCGAGCGATCACCCGCGAACACCACGTGCGTGTGGCAGTCGACGAAGCCCGGGCCCACGAACCCGCCGCGCGCGTCGAGCTCGTACTTCGCCGGGCCGGGAGCGTCGGTGCCGAGGAAGGTGATCTTCCCGTCGGTGATGCCGACGACGCCGCGCTTGATGGGCGCGAGCATTTCTTCGGGCGTCCCCGAGCCCGTGCAGGTGACGACTTCGGAGGTGTTGCGGATCAGCAGGTCGAACATGTGCGGCCCTCACCCCGACCCTCTCCCGCATGCGGGAGAGGGGGAGTTGCTCCCTTCAAACAGTGATGCCGGGGATTTTGACGCCGCGTTCCTTCGCGATCTCGATCGCGTCTTCGTAGCCCGCGTCTGCGTGGCGGATGACGCCCATGCCAGGGTCTGACTGCAGCGTGCGCTCGATGCGCTTCGCCGCCGCGTCGGTGCCGTCAGCGACGATCACCTGACCCGCGTGCAGCGAGTACCCGATGCCCACGCCGCCGCCGTGGTGGAACGACACCCACGACGCGCCGTTCACGGCATTGATCATCGCGTTCAAGATCGGCCAGTCAGACACCGCGTCGGTGCCGTCCTTCATCGCCTCCGTCTCGCGGTTGGGCGACGCCACGGAGCCGCAGTCGAGGTGATCGCGCCCGATGACGATCGGCGCCTTCACCTTGCCGGTGCGCACCAGCTCGTTGAACAAGAGCCCCGCGCGGTGACGCTCGCCGTAGCCCAGCCAGCAGATGCGCGCCGGGAGCCCCTGGAACTTCACCTTCTCGCGCGCCATGCGCAGCCAGCGCACCATGTGCTGCTTCTCGGGGAAGAGCTCGATCAGCGCGTCGTCGGTGACCTTGATGTCGGCCGGGTCGCCCGAGAGCGCCACCCAGCGGAACGGGCCCTCGCCGCGGCAGAACATCGGGCGGATGTACGCCGGCACGAACCCGGGGAAGTCGTAGGCATTCGAGAGCCCGCCCTTCACCGCGCCCGCGCGGAGGTTGTTGCCGTAGTCGAACACGTGCGAACCGCGCTGCTTGAAGTCGATCATTGCCTTCACGTGTGCGGCCATCGAGCGGTGCGAGCGCTCCACGTACTCGGTGGGGTTCGAGGTGCGCAGCGCGGCGGCCGCGTCGAGCGTCAACCCCGCGGGGACGTAACCGGCCAGCGGGTCATGCGCGCTCGTTTGATCGGTCACCAGGTCGGGCGCGAAGCCACGGCGCACCAGCTCCGGCAGCACCTCGGCGCAGTTGCCGATGAGGCCCACCGACAGCGGCTTCTTCGCGGCCTTCGCCTCGGCGACCAGCGCGAGCGCGTGATCGAGGTCGCGCGCGATGACGTCGAGGTACTTCGTCTCGATGCGCCGCTGTGCGCGCGCCGGGTCGACCTCGACGGCCAGCATCACGCCGCCAGCCATGGTGCACGCCAGCGGCTGCGCGCCGCCCATGCCGCCGAGGCCGCCGGTCAACACCACGCGCCCCGCGAGATCTTCAGACGCGAAGTGCGTGCGCCCGGCTTGCACGAAGGTCTCGTAGGTGCCCTGCAGGATCCCCTGCGTGCCGATGTAGATCCACGAGCCCGCGGTCATCTGGCCGTACATCATCA
>CAMLFP010000271.1 GCA_946479335.1 uncultured Archangium sp. | reverse complement strand
CGCGTTGCCGCCGCCCGTCGCGCTGCCACCGCCGGTCGCGCTGCCGCCACCGAGCGTGCCAGTCCCGCCGGCGATGGAGCCACTCCCTCCACCCGCGGGAGGAAACGTAATGCCGCCGCCGCCCCCGCCGGTCGCGCTCGTGCCGGGCGCTCCGCACTCGCACGCGCACAACGACGAGAGCACCGCGACGACGAAGAGGCGGTTCATTCCCGCACCTCCTCCGCCTGGTCACCATCCGGGAGCGGGATCAACGTGGTCGGCTTCTCAGGCGGTTTGACGCCCAGCCAGGTACCGGTCGCCGCCGTCATCTGGCGCTGACCGCGCACGACCCGCGCCGCGCCGAAGACCTCGCGACCCTCGCCGTCGTTCAGCCGCACGTGGGCGGTGATGGTGCGCGTCGCGCCCGACTCGAGGCCGGAGAACTTCTCCGAGGTGTCGCCCAGCTTCAGCTCCATCGCGTCGAGCGGCGCGGTGGTGGTCGCGAACAGCGTGAGCTCGTATTCGCCGTGGCCCAGCGCGCGGGTCTCCAGCGTCAACTTCACGGGCGCCGAGGGCTTCTGCTCCACGGCCGCGGCGCGATGCTGGCAGCCGGTGAGGAGGGCGCACAGCGCGAGGGCGACGGAGGCGGTCTTCATGGCGCGAGGGCGTAGCAGCCCGCGAGCGCCTCGTGCGTCACCCGCGGGCATGTGGTCTCTCGTGTCGCGAGACTTCGCGTCGCCGGGTGAACATGAAAAAGCCGCGCTCCAGTGCAGAGCGCGGCTTCGTGGCTGCGACGTTCGTCGCGCGCCTTACTGGATGAGCGGCTTCGCCTCTTCGAGCCACACCTTGGCGACCGGCGCCTGGCCCGCGGCCTTCAGCTTCTTCTCGACGTCGGTGATGACCGCCTCGAGCTTCTCCTTGGGCTCCTGCTTCTGCTTCATCTTCGCGAGGCCGAACGCGTAGCTCTGGCAGCCATCGCCCCAGGCCTTCTTGTTGAACTGAATCTGGCCGACCGCGAAGTACGCCTCGGCGATGGAGCCCGTGCCGTCCGGCGGGGTGATGTCCTGCAGAATCTCGAGCGCCTTGTCGTCTTCCTTCTTCTCCAGGAGCGTCGCGCCCTTCAGGTAGTACGCGCGGGTGATGTTGGCGTTCTTGGCTTCGATGGCCTTGTCGAACGACGCCAGCGCGTCATCGAGCTTGCCCGCCGCCTTGAGGATCTCGCCGCGCGCCAGCCAGTAGCGGTCGTCGCGATCGAGGTAGACCTCTTCCTTGCCGTCGGCGGTGGGCGTCTTCACGGCCTTGAAGACGTTCTCGTACTTCTCGAGCAGCGCCATGCCGGCGTCGCCCAGCCCCGCCTTCTGCAGCGCCGCGGCGCCTTCGAAGTAGAAGATTGGCGCGGTGGGAGCCTTGGCGACCGTCGCTTCGAACGCCGCACCGGCGCCCGGGTCTTTCTTGGCGGCCAGCGCGAGGGCCTTGGCGAACGCCGCCCACGCGTCATCGGGGTTCTTGGCGAGCGCGCCGTCGGCGGTGCCGATGGCCGCGTCGTACTGCTCGGCCTGCACCAGCAGCATCGCGCCCACGGCGGCCGCGCGGGCCTCCTGCGGCGCCGAGAGCTCGTCTTTGCGCGACATCACGTCACCGAGGATCTTCTCGGCGTCGGCCATGTTCGACTTGCGCTGCACGCGCGCCAGCGCGAGGCCCAGGCGCGAACGGAAGTGCTCCGGGTTCTGCCCGGTGGCCTTCTGGAAGGTGTCGAGCGCCGCGCCGGGCGTGCCCACCGCGAGCTGCTCCTCACCGAGCGCCGCCGCGTAGTTCACGTCCTTCCACTCCTTGTCAGACGCCGCGCGGAAGCTGTTGTCGGCCAGCTTGAGGTTGCCCAGCGCCTGCAGCGCCAGCGCCTGCGCGTAGAAGATGCGGCCACCGCCGCCACCCTTCTTGCGGATGTCTTCGATGAACTCGTCGGCTTCCTTCGCCTTGCCGGCGGCGATCATGTGCAGCGCCTCGACGCCGTAGCGGTCGACGCCCTTCGACTCGACCGACTTGGCCTTCTCGAGGAACTCCTTGGCCTTGGCCTCGGCGCCCGCTTCCTTATGGAGCAGCCACAGGTCGGTGTACTGCGCGGCGACGAAGGCGTTGAGGTCGCCGGAGTTGGCGTCCTTCTCGAGGGCGCCCTGCGCGATGGTGATCGCCTTCTTGGTGTTGGCGAGGTTGCCCTTCACGGCCTCGGCGCGCGCCTCCCGCAGCGTCTCGGCGATGTCCTTGCGCGTGTTGCCGCGGTTGACGATGAAGTAGACGATGCCCGCCAGCACCGCGCCCACGATGAAGATCTGCACGAGGGCGGAGCCAAAGCTCTCACGCTTCTTCCAGTTGCCGTTGTCCGAGCCTTCGCTTGCCATGTGTGACGCCTCGATTTTCGAAGGGAAAAGTCTCTAGAGAAATCGCGGCGGTATAGCGGCGGCTTTCCGGGGGGGTCAACGAACTTCTTTGCCAGCGCCTCAGATGCCTGACGTGATCTTCCACTCGTTCTTGTCGATGCGCTTGAGCATCATCTGCTTGATGTCGTTCTCGCTCTGCGTGCGCGAGGAGTAGCCGGGCATCTTGAACGAGACGTTGTAGCTGTAGGTGACGCGGGCGAAGCTCTCATCGGTGTCGAACTCGATGCGGCGCACGGTGATGTCGAGCTTGAGCTCGGTGATGTGGCCCATGCGCTCGGACAACTTGGTCTTGAGCGTCTCGTACTCGAGGTCGTCTTCAGGCACCGCGGTGCCGCCGTCGTCGCTGAACGACTTGTCGCACAGCTGGTAGATGCCCTCGGCGTTCCGCGACTCGACCGCCGCGCGGTACTTGCGCACCACGGCCAGCACCGCCTGCGTCTCTTCGGTGTCGTCGATGTCCGTGCCGGGGATCTTCTTGGGCGTGCACGCAGACAGCGCCGTGCCGGTGACCAGGAGAATCAGGAGCTGCACTCGCATCGGTTTGTCACTCCACTGAAGACGGTTTGACGGGGCCACACGGCGTCCGTTTGCCAAAATGTCGCGCTCCCCCGGGGAAACCCCATGAATCCACAGAGCGCGGGGGAGGGAATTGCAGACCGCGTGCCGCTTGTCACGGAAACGCGAAGGCGCAGCGTTCGGCCCAGTCGTGGAAGCGCGGCGCGCCCTGCGCCAGCGCGTTGAGCAGCGGGCAATTGCCGGTGGCGTACGCGGCTTCGATGGCCAGCCGCCGCGTCTCGCGCTCGAGGCTGAGCGGCGGATTCTGGTTCAACACCAGCTGCAGGTGCGGGAGCGCCGCCTTCGCGTCGCCCAGTTGCTGGAGCCGGCGGCCGAGGAGGTAATGCACCGGCAGTGCGTCGCCTGCCTGCGAGAGCGCCAGCAGCACCGCCGCGTCGTCGGGTTTGCGGAAGTAGCGGTTGATGGCGGCGACTTCGAGGCCCGCGAGGCGCACGTGCGCGGTGCGGTCGACGCCGGGGGCCGCGTCAGCCGCGAGCAGTTTGGTGAGCAGCTCGCGCGCGCGGGCGAGGTCGTTCTGCTCGATAGCGAGGTCCACGCGCGCCAGCGCCGCATCCGCCCACGGTGACGGTTCTTTCTCGAGGCGCAGCAGCTCTGAGTCCAACAGGGCCGCGGCGCCCGCGACGTCGCCTTCACGCCGCAGCACGCTCGCCTGCGACAGCACGTGCGACGGTTCGTCGGGCTGCAACGCGCGGCAGCGGGCGATGAGGCGCTCGGCTTCAGCGCTGTTGGTGTGCAGCAGCTCGCGCGCGCGGTCGGCCAGCGCGCTCACCTCACGCGCACACGGGCGGTCGAACAGCGAGCCGCGATGAAACCGCGCGAAGGCCTGGGTGACGGCGTTGGGCTCCAGCGGCACCGTGTCGAGGAACGCGGTGTAGTCAGCGGCCAACTTCTCGAGCGGCTCGCCGTAGGCGCGCTGAAAATCGGCGTCGCGGTAGAGGTCGCGCAGCTTGTCCTTCCCGCGCGTCTCCGCGAGGTAGCGCAGGAAGCTGCCGGCGGTGGCGTACGCGCGGCTCGGCGGCGCGCCGTAGAAGCCCTGCGCGCTCATCAGCGACGCCACATCGGGCAGCAGCCCCTTCTTCTTCATCGCCGCCGCCCACTCGTGGAGCGTCAATTCATCGAACGGGTTGTCCGCCGCGACCGCGAGCCCTTCGACCACGCCGACGCTCAGGGGGACGCCGAACGGTGTGCCGCCCCACGGCGCGGCCATCGCGTGCACCAGCTCGTGCTTGATGACCGGGTGCGGGAAGCCCAGCGAGTTGACGTGGATCTCGTGGCGCCACGGCTTGGCGAACTGCGTGTGCGCCGCGCCGACCAGCCGCTGCTTCTCCTGCGCGCTCGGGTACCACCACACCCGCACCTGCGCCGGAGCGCCGCCGAAGAACTCCGTGTTCTGGTGGATGCGGAAGGCGAGGTCGCTCACGATGCGGTCGACCTCCGGCTGCTCGTAGCCGCGCGGGTAGAAGAGGATGAACTGCGGCGTCTCCACGCGCCCGCCCAGCTCGGCGGCCAACGCGTCGTCATTCATGCGGAAGCCCAGCCGCGTGCCGTTGAGCTCGACGAGCATGAACAGCACCGCAAACGACCAGCGCCGCGACGCGAACGCCAACGCCAGCAGCACCGTGCCGAGGCGAAACCACAGCAGCGCCGGCGTCACGCTGAGGTCTTCGTCGTAGAGCGGGCCCGGCAGGTAGCCGCCGAGGTGGTTGAACGCGAAGACCTGCGGGCCGAAGACGATGGGCCAACACGTCGAGATCGCGCTCACCAGAATGGCGCCCAGCACCGCGAGCGTGGAACTCCACCAGCGCCGGGTGTGCGCGCCGATGAAGCCGCCGAGCGCCGCCGACAACAGCGCCGTGGGCAACACCAGCACCGGCATGAACGCCCCGTTGAAGAGCGGGTCGCACGGCGCGGCGCGGAATGCGGCGAAGAGGAGCGCGGGCAGGGTGGCCAACGTCAGCCACAGCGCGAGCGCCAGGGTGGCGTGTACTCCTCGCGGCATCCGACGTGAGGCGGCCACCGACACGCCGAGGCCCGGCAAGCCCAGCAACAACGTCAGCACCGCCGACAGCTCGTACCCGGGCGCCGCGAGCAACGGCAGCGCAGTGCATGACAGCGCGACACCTGCCAGGAGCACCCACCACCGCGTCAAGCGCGAGGCGAAGAGCGACCTCACCAGAAAGAGCACTTCGCGCATGGAAAGGTGTACGTATACAGTCAATGCAAATGGCCGCGGATCAGAAAGCTGGGCCGGAGTCGCGCGAGAACTACCGCGCGCCCATCGAGCTCAAGGTTGATTACAAGAAGCTCAACTCCTTCTTCGCGGACTACACGAAGAACATCAGCAAGGGCGGCACCTTCATCAAGACGAAGAAGCCGCTGCCCATCGGCACCCGCTTCCTCTTCAAGTTGACCGTGCCGCAGCGCCAGACGCCGTTCGAATTGCTGGGCGAGGTGGTGTGGTCGACGGTCGAGGGCGAAGAGCCCGGCATGGGCATCAAGTTCGTGTACTCCGATGACTCGCAGCGCACCGACTTCGAGAGCGTCGTCGAGACCTTGATGCGCGACTCGTTGGGCGCTGATCTCGCCGGCCGGCTCCTCAACAAGCCCTTCGCGTCGTGAGCCGCGCAGCGCTCGCCCTCTTCACGCTGTTGCTGTCGTGTCAGTCGCAGGGAGGCAAGCCGCCTCCCGCGCCTGTCGCTCCGCCGCCGGTTCAGAAGCAGGTCGTCACCGACATCACCGCGCAAGACTACGCGGCGCCTGCGCTGCCGCACCGCCGCGTGACGTTGACCGACGCGCGCGGTGGCAAGCACGTGGTCGACGCGGAGATCGCCAACACCCGTGATCAACGCACGCGCGGGCTGATGTGGCGCACCGTGCTGCCCGAGGGCACCGGCATGCTCTTCATCTTCGAGCAGCCTGACGAGCTCTCGTTCTGGATGAAGAACACCCAGATCCCCCTCGACATGCTGTTCATCGGCGAGGACCTCACGGTGCTGGGCATCGTGGAGAACGCCCAGCCGCGCACGCTCAGCCCCCGCACCATCGGCCCCGTGCTCTCGCAGTACGTGCTCGAGGTGCCCGGCGGCTGGTGCGCGAAGGTCGGCCTCAAGGCCGGCGCGAAGATCGCCGTCGAAGACCTCGCCACGCTCGGCGCGACGCCGTGAACCCCTGATTCAGTTGCGCGCAACTGAAGTGCGTCGTTAGCAGTGGCGCGTGAAGAAGGCGCTCGCCCAGATCCCCGCGTCGGAGCTGCTCAAGCTCGACTCGCAGATCTGCTTCCAGTTCTACGCGGCGACCAACCTCATCGGCCGCGTCTACCGGCCGCTCCTCGCGCCGCTGGGCCTCACGTACCCGCAGTACCTCGTGATGCTCGTGCTCTGGGAGTCGGGCCCGGTGACGGTGCGCGCGCTCGGTGAACGCCTGCTGCTCGAGAGCGGCACGCTGTCGCCGTTGCTCAAGCGCCTGCAGCAGCAGCGGCTGGTGAAGAAGGCCGCCGACCCCGCCGACGCGCGCCGGGTCATCGTCTCGCTCACCGCGAAGGGCGAGGCGCTGCGCGACGACGCCGCGAACGTGCCGCGCACGCTGCTGTGCCGGCTGTTGGAGCAAGGCGGCACGCCAGATGCGCTCAAGTCTCTCCACACCCAACTCCAGGCGCTGGTCCGCGCCTGGTCATCATCACCACAGGAACCACAGCCATGAGCCTCTACGACATCGAAGTGAAGACCATCTCCGGCAAGCCGATGACCATGCGCGAGTACGCGGGCAAGACGGTGCTGGTGGTGAACGTCGCGAGCCAGTGCGGCTTCACGCCGCAGTACGCGGGCCTCGAGGCGCTGTGGAAGAAGTACCAGGACAAGGGCCTCGTCATCCTCGGGTTCCCCTGCGATCAGTTCGGCGGTCAGGAGCCCGGCACGGAGGAGCAGATCCAGAGCTTCTGTCAGCTGAACTTCGGCGTGACCTTCCCGCTGTTCTCGAAGATCGAAGTGAACGGCAAGAACGCGCACCCGCTCTTCCAGGAGCTGAAGAAGGCGGCGCCGGGCCTGCTGGGCACCGAGGCCATCAAGTGGAACTTCACCAAGTTCCTCGTCGACAAGAACGGCAACGTGGTCGAGCGCTTCAGCCCGCGCGACACGCCGGAGAGCATCGAGAAGAAGATCGAAGCGCAGCTCTCGTGAGGCCGCGTCTCACGCGTTGAGAGCGCCGCGCCGCGCCCGTCACCACGCGGCGCCGGGGTGTGCTCTACGCCGAAACCTTCCATGGAGGAGGTTTTGATGGCTCGCTGGTGCAGCACCCTCGTGCTTCTCGTCGCCACCGTCTCGTCTGCGCAGGCGGTCGGGCTCGCGGGCGACATCGTCATCGTTCAAGACCAGAGCGGCGCCATCAACGCGCTCGCGGGCATGAACAACATGACCATCTTCCCCAGCAAGCAGGAGCAGTTCTGCCGCGCGGCGTACAACGCGGCGCGCGCGGGCGGCCTGTCGGATGAGTTCGATGGCGTCGTCACCTTCACGGCCTCGGAGGCGCTGACCGACCTCGACAACGTGTGGCAGGGGTCGCCGGTGCGCAGCGAGGGCACGGGCTACGCGCGCGACGACTCGCCGTGGAAGGGCACGTATGACTCCACGAAGCTGGGGCAGTGCGTGTTCATGGGCACGCTGGGGCGCACCACGT
>CAMLFP010000270.1 GCA_946479335.1 uncultured Archangium sp. | reverse complement strand
CGTCATCGAGCCAGGGCCCCGCGTCTGCACCGGAGGGCAACGCGCACTGCCCGCCTTGGCAGAGCTGCCCCTGGGAGCACACCACGCCGCTGCAAGTGCACTCGCCCTGGCCATTGCACGCCTCGCCGAGGCTGAGCGTGACGCACAGGGTGGGTTCACACGAGCCGCCGTCGAGGGCTTGCCGGAGCGCCCGTGCCTCCGGCTGATCAGACAGGCTCAGACACCCGGCGACGCCGAGACACGTGACGAGAAGGTGGAACCGCATCGAGGCTCCTCGAGAAGACCGGCCGAGCTGTAACTCTAATTCAACTTCGCGATCGCCCACGCCGCCGCAGCACCAGGGTCAGCAACCCGAGCCACGCGCCCGGCGCGGAGGTGCACCCGCGGGCCGCGAACTCCGCGGGCAGGAGCGCGCTCCCGGCCCCGCCGTCGACGCCTGCGTCCGTCACTCCCGCGTCGGGCGTGCCCGCATCGTCGCTCGCGCCGGCGTCCGGCTCCGGGCCCGCGTCGGGCGCACCCGCGTCAGGCGTGCCCGCGTCTCCCGGCGCGATGCACTCCATCGCGGGTTGCGTCGAGGTGGTCTGGCAGAACACGCCGCCGACGCAGACTCCGAGGACGCTGGCGGTGGTGCAGCAGGGCATCGTGTCCTGACACTCCTGCAGTTCGCCCGAGAGGTTCGGCTGGTCGCGAGGGTACAGGTACACCGCGCCGCGGCCCGCGCTCGCGGAGGGCGCGCCCACCAGCAGCGAGCCGCCGGCCTGCGAGAGTGACGCGCCGAAGTCGCTCGACGGCAGCGGGCCCACCTTCCACGTCGCGCAGCGCGTGCCGAGGCAGCGCAGCACCGTGTTGCTGGCGGGGAGCCCGACGTAGAAGACGTGCACGTCGGCGCCGTTGAACACGGGCGCGTCATCGACGACGACCGACACCGGCGCGCCGGCCGCGGAGCCGATGGCGTTGTCGAAGGCGTAGCGGCCGAGGAAGGTGAGGTCTCCGCGATAGATGCGCAGCTCGGTGGCGGTGGCGACCAACACCTCGTTGTTGGGCGTGGTGCTGGCGAGGCGGTCGGGCCACACGTTGCCGATGGCGAGGGCGACGCCCGCGTGCGGCGACGCGCCGAGGTCGCTGGCGATGTTGGAGAGGTCGAAGGCCGTGCCGGTGACGCTCGAGCGCTTGAGGGTGACGACGCCTCCGCCAGACGGGTCGGGCGCGCCGACCGCGACGATGGGCGGGAGGCCGTCAGGGCTGGTGGCCAGCGACGCGCCCCACGGTGCGTTGCCGGAGGCCGCTGGCACGAAGCCGTTGGGCGTCAGCTGCAACACGGCCCGGCCACCGGTCATGACGTCGGCGGTCGCGAGCGGCACCGCGTCCTGTTGGAGCACGTCGTAGAACGACGCGAGCGCCTGCGCGGGGAACTCCCAGGCCTGCCCGACGGTGCCGTCGAGGCCGACCTCGAACACCCCGCTGGGGCCAGCCACCAGCGTCGACGCGTTGGGGCGGCACAGCACAGCCTGCCCGGCGTGCTCTGCGGGGGCGGCGACGGCGAACCACACCGGGTCACCGTGGACGTAGCTCAGCAGCGTGCTGCCGCCGGGCGCGCCGGCCGCGAAGGTCTCCCCGTCACACAGCGACACCGACCAGCCCAGCTGCATGCCCGCCTGGCCGACGCACTCGATGCCCGAGCCGCCGCTCAACGAGCTGCACGACCCGCTGCCCGCGTCGGGGAAGCCGCCGGCGTCGAAGGAGGGGACACATGCGCCGGCGACGCAGAACATCCCCGCGCCGCAGGTCGCGCTGGTCGAACACGCGTTGGGGTTGCCGCCGTCAGTGGGATCTCCGGCGTCGGCGTCGTTGGCTTGCCGCAGCACCCGCACTTCGGGAGTTTCAAAGACGCTACAACTCGCCAACGCGAGACACGCCCCAAGAACGAAGAACCGCATCGGGTGCACCTTCAAGCAACCGGCCAAGGGGCAAGTCTAGCGCAGCTTTGAACCGTCGATTCTGTAGGCCCGGGTGCGCCGCCCCGGCGTGCCCCAAGAAATGTGCTGATCATTTCTGACTCGTGGGTTACTGACAGCCGTCACTCATGGCGCGCAAGGCAGACCCCCAGGCCCGGGAGGCACTCATCGCGGCGGCGCGCCGGGAGTTCCTCAGGTCGGGGTTGGCGAAGGCGCGGGTGGAGGACATCACCGCGGCGGTGGGCCTCTCGAAGGGGGCGTTCTACCTGCACTTCCCCAGCAAGGAGTCGCTCTTCACGCAATTGGTGATGGCCTTCACCACCGAGGTGTCGGCGTACAGCGAGGCGCGGGAGCTGCTGACGCGCGCGGTGGTGGCGCGGCTGCAGCACGCGCGGCCGGAGTCGGTCGCGCAGGAGCTGTTGGCGCTCGACGCCGAGCAGGACCGCAAGCTGCTGGAGCTGCTCTGGCCGTGGCGCGACGTGTGCGAGGTGCTCATCTCCGGCGCGGCGGGCACGGCGTTCGGCGGCGTGCTGTGGAAGCTGCTCGATTCGCAGATGGCGCGGCTGCACCTCGAGTTCGAGGAGCTGCAGCGCTCGAAGCTGGTGCGGGCCGACCTCCCGCGGGAGCTGTTGGCCGAGATGGTGGTGGGCACCTACCTGCTGCTGACGCGCCGGCTGGTGACACTCAAAGAAAAACCAGACTTCACGCCGTGGGTGGGCGCGCTACACGCGGTGCTGAGCCACGGCATCGGCGTCACCACCTCCGAGTTCGCCCGAGTTCAAAGCAACACAAGGAAATCATGAAGCGATCAGCTCTGTTTGTATTGTCTTTGTTGCCGATGGCCGCGCTGGCCGAAGGGCCGATGAACGCGCCCCGCCTGCGGGTGGTGAACGCCCGCGCGGTGACCGCCAGCGCGCGAGAGACGGTGACGGGTCAGTTGGGGCCCTCGCGGCTGCTGCCGCTGGGCTTCGAGGTCGGCGGGCGCCTGGTCACCAGCCGCGTCAACAAGGGCGACGTGGTGAAGGCCGGGCAGTCGCTGGGCAACCTCGACACCGAGGTCATCAACGCGCAGGTGGCGCAGGCCGAGGCGGGCGTGGCGGCGGCGGAGGCGGGCGCGGCGCTGGCCCTCGACGTGGCCGGGCGCAACGAGAAGCTCAAGGCCGAGGGCAGCGTGTCTGACCTGCAGTACCGCCAGACCGACACCCAGGCCAAGGCGGCGAAGGCGCAGGTGGCGCAGGCGCAGGCGGGCCTCGCGCAGGCGAAGGCCGGGCAGCACAAGCACTACCTGTCGGCGCCGTTCCCCGCGACGGTGGTCGACGCGCCCGACAACACCGGCGGCATGGTGGGCCCGGGCATGCCCGTGTACATCTTGATGCAGCTCGACCCGCTCATCTTGAAGGCCACCATCCCCGAGAAGCTGCGCTCGTACGTGCAGCCGGGGCTCAAGGTGCGCGTGGAGGCCACGGGCTCCGGCGCGGCCACCGACGACGCGGAGGTGAAGGTGGTGCTGCCCTCGGCCGACCCGCAGACGCGCCGCGTGCCGCTGGAGATTACGGTGCCCAACGGCGACGGCCGCTTCGTGGCCAACACGCTGGCGCGCGTGATGATCCCCCTGGGCGACGCGAAGCCGGCGTACGTCATCCCCTCCACCGCGCTCTCGACCTCGGGCGGCGACCACGTGTTCGCGGTCGACGACTCCGGCACCCTGCGGCGCATCAACGTCGCGGTGATGGAGCGCGCCAACACCACCATCACCGTCACCGCGGCGCAGCCGCTCTCGCAGATCGTCGACTACCCGACCTCCGCGCTGGTCGACGGCGCGAAGGCCAACCGCTGACGCCATGACGCTCTCAGACCTCTCCATCAAGCGGCCCGTCTTCACGACGATGCTGTCGCTGTTGCTCATCGTGCTGGGCATCATCGGCGTCACCAGCATCGGCACCGACCTGTTCCCCGACGTGTCGCTGCCCATCGTGTCCATCATCACCGTCTACAAGGGCGCCGGCCCCTCGGAGGTCGAGGGCCAGGTGGTGCGCCCCATCGAAGACGCGGTGGCGGGCATCCAGGGCATCGACACCGTGCAGAGCTTCTCGCGCGAGAACGTCGGCCTCATTCTTCTGCAGTTCAAGCTCTCGGTGCCGCTCGACCGCGCGGTGCAGGAGGTGCGCGACAAGGTGGCCGGGTTGCAGAACCTCCCGAAGGACGCCGACGCCCCGCGCGTCTCGCGCCTCGACATCTCTGCGGCGCCGGTCGTCACCTACGCGGTGAACGCCGACATGCCGTCGCAGGAGCTGCGGCAGCTCATCAAGGACAAGGTGGAGCCGGTGCTCTCGCAGCTGCCGGGCGTGGCGTCGGTGCGCACGCTGGGCGGTGACACGCGGGAGATCCGCGTCGACGTGAACATGGACGCGGCCAAGTCGGCCGGCGTGGCGCCCGCGCAGATCGCCGAGAAGATCGGCATGGAGAACGTCGACGTGCCCGCGGGCCGCTTCGACCTCGGCCCCACGGAGTTGACGGTGCGCAGCCTCGGGCAGTTCGAGAACGTCGAGGAGATCGCCGCGCTCCCCATCTCGCGCGGGCAATTGGGCACGCAGATCCGCCTCGATGAAGTGGCCACGGTGACCGACGGCGTCGCCGACCGCCGCACCGTCGCGCACCTGAACGGCAAGGACGCGGTGGTGATGGAGGTCATCAAGCAGCCGGGCTCCAACTCGGTCGACGTGGCGAAGAAGGTGAAGGCGCGCATGGTGGAGCTGGCGCCGGAAATCGGCCGCGGCTTCAACGCCTCGATGCTGCTCGATTCGTCGACGCTCATCGAAGAGAACGCGCACGAGGTGTGGGTCGCGCTGCTCTTCGGCGGCTTCATGGCGGTGCTGATCATCCTCATGTTCCTGCTCGACGTGCGCGGCACCATCATCAGCTCGCTGGCGCTGCCCACCTCGGTGACCGGCACGTTCTTCGTGATGTACCTGCTGGGCTACACGTTGAACCAGATGACGCTGCTGGCGCTGTCGCTGGCCATCGGTCTGCTCATCGACGACGCCGTGGTGGTGCGCGAGGCCATCACCCACCGGCTGGAGCAGGGCGAGTCACCCGCCGCCGCGGCGTCGAACGGCACGAAGGACGTGTTCCTCGCGGTGCTGGCGACGACCTTCTCGCTGGTCGCGGTGTTCGTGCCCGTGGCGTTCATGCCCGGCATGGTGGGCATGTTCTTCAAGCAGTTCGGCCTCACCATCTCCGCGGCCGTCGTCATCTCGATGTTCATCTCGTTCACGCTCGACCCGATGCTGTCGTCGCGGTTCAGCAAGTCGCTCAAGCACGGCGAGAAGAAGGAGTTCGCCGTCGCGCGCTGGCTGCGCACCAGCTTCGAGGCCACCGAGCGCTGGTACGAGCGCGTGCTGGGGTGGACGCTCAAGAACCGCTGGAAGACCGGCGCCATCGCCCTGGCCATCGTCGGCGTCTCGCTGGGCCTCTCGCTCACGCTGGGCAACGACTTCATGATGCCGTCTGACAAGAGCTACTTCACGGTCACGCTCAAGCTGCCGGAAGGCTCCAGCGTCACCGAGAGCACCACGCGCGGTGACGACGCGTACGACGCGCTCAAGGCGCTGCCCGACGTCATCGACGTGTATTCGCTGGCCGGCTCAGACCCCAACGGCTTCGGCGGCGACGCCAACACCGTGCGCCTGCGCGTGATGCTCAAGCCGCGCGCTGACCGCGCGATGAAGATGAAGCAGATCAAGGAAGAGGTGCGCGCGCGCCTCGGCGCCCTGCCGCCGATGGAGATCGCCATCATCGACCCGCCGGAGATTGAAGGCGTCGGCGATTTCTTCCCGGTGATGGTCTACGTGATGGGGCCCGATTTCGACGGCATCAACGCCGAGGCCGACCGCGTCGCCGAGGTGATGAAGAACCTCCGCACGTCGAAGGGCGACCCGATGCTGCAAGACGTGCGCATCATCGCCAACCCGCCCAAGCCGGAGCTGGCCATCGACATCGACCGCAGCCGCGCGGCGGACTACGGGCTGTCGGCCGGCGCGCTGGGCATGCAGCTGCGCATGGCGATGAACGGCGCCACCGCGGGCAAGCTGCGCGAGGGCACGCAGGAGACCGACATCGTGGTGCGGCTCTCGGAGTCTGACCGCGCGAACCCGGAGACCCTGCCGATGCTGGAGGTCTTCACGCCCAACGGCCCCCGCGCCATCGGCGACGTCGCGGCCATCAGCATCAAGGAGACCCCGGCCGTCATCGAGCGCTTCAACCGGCAGCGCCGCATCACCATCGTCGCGCAGCCCTCGGAGTACGCGTCGCTGGGCGCGGTGGGCTCGCGGTTGAAGGTCGAGTTCAAGAAGGCGCCGCCGCCGCCGGGCTACACGCTCTTCTACGACGGCATGATGAAGATTCTGAGCGAGCAGAACGACGCGACGGTGGTGGTCGCGGTGCTGGCGCTGGTCTTCCTCTACATGGTGCTCGGCTCGCAGTTCGAGAGCTTCAAGCACCCCATCACGGTGATGTTCTCGATTCCGCTCGCGCTCATCGGCGCCGGCCTCGCGCTGTTCTTCACCGGCTGGAGCCTCACGCTGGGCGCGGTCATCGGGCTCTTCCTGCTGGCGGGCCTCGTCACCAAGAACGCGATTCTGCTGGTCGACCAGATTCTGCAGAACATGCGCGCCGGGCAGGAGCTCGACGCGGCGATTCTCAGCGCCGGGCCGCGCCGCCTGCGCCCGATTCTCATGACCTCGGCCGCGATGGCCATCGGCATGGTGCCCACGGCGATCGGCCGCGGGCAGGGCTTCGAGTTCCGCGCGCCGATGGCCATCGGCGTCATCGGCGGCGTCATCACCTCCACGTTCTTGACGCTGCTGGTGGTGCCGCTGCTGTTCGCGCTGATGGAGAAGCTCACGCCGAAGGCGCTGCGTACCAAGGTGGGCGCGCCCGCCGAGGCGCACACAGAACAGACATCAGCTCCGGAGGCCTCGTCATGAGCTCGCTGTTTGTATTGTCTTTGTTGCTGGCCGAGGTGCCGCTCCCGAGCGCGCCGCCGACGCCGGTGGTCGACCTGGAGGCCGCGTTCACCGCGAGCCGCAAGCCGGTGTCGCTGCAAGACGCGCTCAAGCTGGCCGACGAGAAGAGCCAGGACCTCGCGGCCGCGCGCGCCAACGCGAAGCAGATTGAAGGAAAGGCGAGCGCGACGCTGGGCGCGGTGCTGCCGGAAATCACCGCGTCGGGCAGCTACGTGTACACGACGGCGGAGCAGAAGATTGACCCCGCGGTCTTCATGAGCGGCTTCGGCGGCATCATGAACGACATGATCGACTACTCGTTCCGCAACGCGGGGCCGGTGTTCGGCTTCGGGCAGCTCACGCCCGACGAGGCGGAGCTGGCGAAGTTCAAGCAGGGGCTGGCGGCGAAGCTGGCGAGCTCCACCTCCACCATGCCGGCGACCATCATCACCGCGCACAACTCGTTCTACGCGAACCTCATCGTCACCCAGACGCTCTTCACGCCGCAGATGGTGCTGCTGCCCGCGGCTGATCAATCAACCTTCGCCGCGAAGCTGGGCGCGGGTGAGGCGCGCGAGCAGGTGATGCTGAACGTGGCGCGCATCTACCTTGGCGTGGAGGGGCTCAATGAGATCGCCCGCGCCGCGAAAGACGCCGAGGCGGTGGCGCTCAAGCGCGAGAAGGACGCACGCGCGCAGGCCAGCGTGGGCATGACC
>CAMLFP010000269.1 GCA_946479335.1 uncultured Archangium sp. | reverse complement strand
CGTGGAACTCGCTGGGCGACTTCGCGTTGCCGGCGTTCGCGCGCGAGGCGATCGCGCGGGTCTTCGCCGAGCCGCCGCCGCCGCGTGAGCGCCCGCTGGTGATGAGCCACAACGATCCCAACCCGTCGAACGTGGTGTTCGATGGCGCGCGCCTGTTGCTCCTCGAGTGGGATTCGGCGGGCCCGAATGATCCGCTCTTCGATCTCGCCGCGCTCGCGTTGTTCCTGCGGTTGGACGACGCGACGACGCGGGCGCTGATCGCGGCGCGCGACGACGTCGCGGCGAAGCCACTCACTCCGTATTTCCACTACGCGCGCCGGCTCATGGCCGCGGCGTGTGCGGTGATGGCGTTTCAAGTGGCACGTCGCCTGGGCCACGCCGGAGGAGACGCAACTGCGGCGCCGACGTTGGCGGAGGTCTACGGCGCGCTGGGCGCGGGCACGCTGAGCCTCGGGTCGCCGCAGGGCATGTGGGCGTTCGCGCTCGCGTTTGTTCGCGCGATCGACGCTTGAGTGGGCGCGCCGCCGCGCTTAGAGGCCTGCGCAGAGACATGAAGGGCACGATTCAACTGCATCAGGTGTTCGCGGGTTCGCTCGAAGGCAACCCGCTCGGTGATCCCTCCACGCGCGCGGTGCCGGTGTACCTGCCGCCCGGCTATGAGTCGGGCAGCGAGCGCTACCCGGTCGTCTATTTCCTTCACGGCTTCACCGGGTCGGGCACGCAGTGGCTCAACTTCTCCGCGTTCACGAAGAACGTGCCGGAGCGCCTCGATGAACTCATCGCGACCGGCAAGATGAAGCCCGTGATCGGCGTGTTCTGCGACGGGTGGACCACGCTCGGCGGCAGTCAGTGGATCAACTCCGAGGGCATCGGCCGCTACCGCGATCTCGTCGCGCGCGATCTCGTCAACTGGGCCGACAAGACCTTCCGCACGCACGCGCGGGGCACCTCGCGCGCGCTCGTCGGCAAGAGCAGCGGCGGCTACGGCGCGCTCGTGATCTCGCGCTTCCACCCGGAGACCTTCGGGCACATCGGCGTGCACTCCGGCGACGCGGGCTTCGAGTACGCGTACCTGCACGAGCTGCCGCAGGCGGCGAGCGGCATCTTGAAGGCGGGCGGCGTCGAGCCCTGGTTCCGCGACTTCGTGGCGCGCGCCGGCGCGACCAAGATGCGCGGAGACGATCACGCGGTCATCAACATGCTCGCCATGGCCGCGGCGTACTCGCCGAAGAAGGGCGAACCGCTCGGCCTCGAGCTGCCCATCGAGCTGCCGTCAGGGCGCCTGCGCATCGACGTCTGGAACCGATGGCTCGTGCACGACCCCGTCCGCTTCGTCCCGCGTCACGTTGACGTCTACAAGAAGCTCAAGAGCATCTTCATCGACTGCGGCACGCGCGATGAGTTCAACCTGCGCTGGGGCGCGCGGATGATCTCCGACGAGCTGAAGAACGCGGGCATCGAGCATCTCCACGAAGAATTTGAAGACGGCCACATGGGCGTCAATTACCGGTTTGAACGTTCGCTGACCTGGCTCGGCGAACGCCTGGAGCGCTGAACAATGAAGCAGCAAGTGAAGGCAGTGATCGACGCGACCCTCGCGTCATTGAAGGCGTCGGGGCAGCTCTCGTTCGAGACGATCCCCAACTACAACGTCGAGGTTCCCAAGAACCCGGAGCACGGCGACTGGTCGTGCAACGTGGCGATGGTCGCCAGCAAGGTCGTCGGCAAGAAGCCGCCGGAGCTCGCCGAGCTGATCATCAAGAACCTCGTCGACCCGCAGAAGATCGTCACCGGCATCGAGAAGGCCGGCCCCGGCTTCTTGAACCTGCGCCTGGCCGACTTCGTGTTCCAGTCGATCGCGCGCGACGTGCTCGCCGCGGGGGAATCGTTCGGCCGACAGAAGCCGAAGTCGACGGGCAAGAAGATGCTGGTGGAGTTCGTCTCCGCGAACCCGACGGGCCCGGTGCACATCGGCCACGCGCGCGGCTCGTTCATGGGCGACGCCATCTCGCGGTTGCTGGAGGCCGCGGGCCACGAGGTGACGCGCGAGTTCTACATCAACGACTTCGGCAAGCAGGTCGAGACGCTCGGGCGCACGATCTTCAAGCGCTACCAGGAGCTGCACGGCGTCTCCGTCACGCTCGCTGAAGGCGAGTACCCGGCGGCGTACGTGATCGAGATCGCGAAGACCTGGAAGGCGCAGGTCGGTGACTCGATGCTGAACAAGCCCGAGAGCGAGTGGCTCCCGAAGGCGATCGAGATCGGCATCGCCGAGAACCTGAAGTCGATCGCCGCGACGTTGGACCTCGCGAACATCAAGCACGACCACTTCTTCAGCGAGAAGTCGCTGCACGAGGCGGGCAAGGTCCGCGCGATCGTCGACGTCTACAAGGCGCGCGGCGTGACCTACGAGGCCGAGAAGGGCGAGCGGAGAGAGAAGGGCGAGAAGGTTCGCAACGAAGAGTCGAAGGCCGCGCAGTTCTCTGATCGGCAGCTCGGCGGCACCTTCTTGCGGACCGCGACGTACCAGGAGAACGGGAAGTACGTGCTCAAGGACGAGGAGGATCGCGTGATCCTCCGGCACGACGGCACGCCCGTGTACCTGACCGCCGACCTCGCGTACCACAAGGAGAAGTTCGACCGCGGCTACGACCTGATGGTCGACGTGTTCGGCGCCGATCACGCGGGCCACGTGCCGCGCATCCAGTCGGGCATGAAGCTGCTCGGGTTCGACGAGAAGAAGCTCCAGTTCGTGCTCGTGCAGATCGTGAAGATCGTGCGCAACGGCGAAGAGGTGAAGGTCAGCAAGCGCAAGGGCACGGTCTTCGAGCTCGCGGAGCTCATCGAAGAAGCGGGCGCCGACGTGTGCCGCTTCATCTTCTTGATGAAGACTGCGAACGCGCAGTTCGACTTCGATCTCGCGGAGGTCGCGAAGCAGTCGAAGGACAACCCGGTCTTCTATTTCCAGTACGGGCACGCGCGGTGCGCGTCGATCCTCCGCAAGGCGGAAGAGAAGGGTCAGAAGTTCAGCGGCGCGCCGACCGACGCGCAGTTGAAGCGGCTGGTGCTGCCTGAAGAGAAGGCGATGCTGAAGAAGCTGAGCCAGCTGAGCGACGTGGTGCAGTCGGCGGCCGACAAGCTCGAGCCGCATCACGTGCTGTACTTCTGCCAGGAGCTGATCGCGGACTTCCACAGCTATTACACGCAGTACCGCAGCGACCCGGTGATCTCCGATGACGCGGAGAAGACGCAGGGCCGGCTCGCGTTGGTGGCGGCGATCAAGCACACGCTGAAGAACGCGTTCGGGATCCTCGGCATCAGCGCGCCGGAGTCGATGATCGCGCCAGAAGAAGTGTGAGGTTGTTGGAACGGACCCCCTCTCCCGCGAGCGGGAGAGGGTTGGGGTGAGGGCCGCCGATGTTCAAGGAGCTGCTGTCAACGCACGCGGTCGCACCGGAGGCATGGTGGAAACTCACCGCGCCCGGCGACTCGATCGAGCGCGCGATTCTGCGCGGCGCGCAGGCTGATCGCCTCGGCCTCGCGTTCCTCGGCGGCTACTCGAACGCCATCACCCGGCTCGACCCGACCATCACCGGCCTCGGAGCGCTCTGTGCAACCGAAGTCGGCGGCGGCCACCCGCGCGCGATCCAGACGACGCTGACCGACGGCGTGCTGAACGGCATGAAGACGTTCGTCTCCGGCGGGCTGCTCGCGGAGACGCTGCTGGTGGTCGCGAAGGTGGGCGAGCGCGACGGGCGCCCGGAGCTCAAGGTCGCGCGCATCGACGCCAAAGCGCCGGGCGTGACGCACGGAGAAGGGCTCGAACTCGACTTTGTCCCCGAGGTCCCGCACGGAACCGTTACCTTCGAGAACGCGCGCGTCGAGGCGGTGCTCGAGGGCGATGGCTACGAGCGCTACTTGAAACCCTTCCGCACCATTGAAGACCTGCACGTCTTCGGCGCGGTCATCGGGTGTCTCGTCAGCAACGGGCGCGAGGCGCTGCCGAAGGTGACGCTGGAGCAGTTGCTCGCGCAGCTCGCGGCGATCGTCACCGTCGCGCGCCTGCCGCCGGGCGAGAGCGCCACGCACGTGACGTTGGCGGGCATCCTCACCGCGTCGAAAGCGCTCATCGACTTCGTCGATCTGAAACACTTCGACGCCGACTTCCGCACGCGCTTCGAGCGCGACAAGAAGCTGCTCTCCATTGCGGCAAAAGTCCGCGAGCTGCGCCGTGAGAAAGCGTGGGCGCACTTGAGCACCGGCGAGTAACGCGATCGAATTCGAGCGTCGGCGTTGAAGAATAGACGGCGCGGCGGTGCGTTACGCCGCCGCGTGCAGAACGGTGTGCGGCGCCCGGGAGAGACTCATGCGACTTCAACTGGCGGTGTTGGTGCTGTTTTCGGGCTGCTTGCGCCCCACTCAGGAGTGGTCGCCGCCGCAGCCGTGTATTGAGGCCGAGCTCCCGCACCCTTTTCAGTCGTGTGGTGGCGACGTCACCGGAGACTGGCGACTGAGCTGTTACCAGTCGTCACCCGCGCTCTTCACGGTGACGACAGCTCCGGTCGAGCATTGGAGTTTCAAGCCTGACGGACAGTACGTGTTCTCGGGGGAGAACGACTACGAGCTCACGGTGTCGAGTTCGTCGGCACGAGACGATGGTGGTTGCGCCTATTACAACGAAGGCGCGCCGATGTACGGCGGCACCTGCTCCGACGCGGGTGTGGACCAATGCCGGTGCGACTACTCCGCAGCCGGGCTGACGAGTACGGGGGCGTATTCCATGTCGGGTGACCGGCTGGTCCGCACCTATGTGCCCGGCCCTGGTGCGTTCCTCGCGACGGAGCGGAGCGAGTATTGCGTGTCGGGCGAGACGTTGATGATGCCGACGCGCTTCGGCAATTTCATCGGGTTCGGCGTCTTCGTTCGCGAGTAGCGCGGGTGCTCGTTAAACAACGAGCATGACCATCCAGGTTCCTGCGGCGGTCGATGCGTACATCACGCAGCAGTTGCTCTCGCGCGATGGTGCTGAGTTCACGAAGGTCCTCGAAGAGAACGCGCGTGTGGGTCTGCCGTCGACCGACGTGTCACCTCCGCAGGGAAAGTTCCTGTCGCTGATCGCGCGGGTGCAGGGCGCGCGGCGCATTCTCGAAGTGGGCACGCTCGGCGGGTATTCGACGCTGTGGTTCGCGAAGGCGCTCCCTGAAGGCGGCCGCATCACCACCATCGAGCGCATGCCGAAACACGCGGAGGTCGCGAAGGCGAACCTCGAACGTGCCGGCGAGGCGAAGCTCGTCGACCTTCGCGTCGGTGCCGCGCTCGAGGTGTTGGCGTAGCTCGAGAAGGAAGTCGTCGCTCCGTTCGACCTGGTCTTCATCGACGCCGACAAGGCGAACAACCCGCACTACGTCGACTGGGCGCTCAAACTCACGCGGCCGGGGTCGATCATCATCGTCGACACGTGACCCGTCACGGTGAGGTATTGAATGAAACCAGCGCCGACGCGAACGTGCAGGGCACGCGCGCGGCGTTCACGCTCGTTTCATCGCACCCAGGGCTCGATGCGACGGCGCTTCAAACCGTCGGATTGAAAGGGCACGACGGTTTCCTGCTCGCGCTGGTGAAATAACTACTCGCACTTCTCGAGCGGCTTCACGGCCTCGAGCTTCACCTTCGAGTTGCAGCTCCGCGCGCCCTTGGCGGAGCCCTTGATGGTGATCTTCTTCGCGGCGCCGGTGACGTTCTCGTCGAACTCCAGCGGGTAGTCGTCGGCGCTGACGCCGGAGATGGTGAGGTTCTCGAGCTCCACGCTCGACGTGCCCGCGATGTGGAGGCCGTGCCAGTTCGACAGCAGCTTGTCGAAGGTGACGTCCTTCGCGACGACCTTCGCCGGGTTGTACCCGCCGACGCGCACGATGCCCTCGTCGTTGAACTGGAG
Source organism: uncultured Archangium sp. (assembly GCA_946479335.1). The sequence continues at coordinate 1,752 of CAMLFP010000269.1, read as the reverse complement.
CGACGCGCCGTCGGCGATGGTGAGCACCGCCGCGCGCGTGGCCTCGCCGTCGACGCGCAGTTCGCCGTCGACCACGTAGGGCTTGTTCAGCTTCGCGAGCGTCACGTCTTTCGACGTCGCGCCGGTGAGCAGTACGCGCGCCTTGTCGGTGAAGACGTTCGCTGCGCCCAGCTTGTCTGCCAACTGGAGCGGGATGCGCAGCGCCTGGCCCTCGACGCCGTCGAAGGTGTTGCCGTCGAACGCCACGAAGCGCTCGTTCGCGTCGCGCACCCAGACCGCGGTGCCCTTGAGGCTGCGGAAGGTCGAGTTGGTGATCTTCCCCAGGCCGCGGTTGCCGTCGAAGGAGATCGCCGCGCCGTCGCTCCCGCCGGCGTTCTCGATGACGAGGAAGTCGATCTCCGGCGGGCGCGCGCCGCTGGAGAACCACAAGCCCTGCGCGGGCGTCGCGGCCTGATCTTCTCCGTAGCGCGTCACCAGCACCGGCTTCTCCTTCGTGCCCTGAATCTTCAGGCCCGCGCCGCCGGTGTACTGGCCGAACGCCAGCCGCGCGTTCTCCGCGAGCTGCAGGGTGACGCCTTCCTTCACGGTGAGCACCGCCGACTTGCCCTCGGGCGGGTCGATGTTCGCCGAGTCGGGGAAGCGGTACGGCGCGCCGGAGTTCACCAGCGTCACGTCGGTGTCGAGCCCGCCGTGCACCCAGATGATCGACTTCTCGGGCACCGTCAGCGCCGCGCCCAGCACGCCCGCGGAGTGGAAGGGCACGTGCACCAGCTCCGACGGGTCCCCGCCGGCCTTCGAGAGGTCGACCAGCGCCGCGCTCTTCATCGGCTTGTCACTCTTCACCTCGAGCGCCTGCTTCTTCGCGCCCACGATGGCGACGCCGTTGAGCACCACGGCGCCGGCTTCGACGTGCAGCGCCGCGTCGTCGTCGGTGCCGGCGTTCTCGATGATCACGTTGTTGAGCGCCGACTCGGCCGCGTCGCTCCACAGCCGCAGCCCGGGCCAGCGCGCGCCGGAGAACTTCACTGGCTTCTCCTTCGTACCGTTCACCACCAGCTTGCCCTTGCCGTAGTGGCCGGCGTGGAAGGCGGCGTCACCCGTCACCTTCACCTCGACGCCGGGCTCGATGGTCAGCGTGTAGCCGTCGACGTTGAAGTCGGCGCTGACGGTGTACGGGCTGCACTTCTCGGTGAAGGTGTAGTCGGCGGCGATGGGCTCGGAGAGCGCGCTGTTGCAGCCCTCCGGGTTCTTCGCGGCGGCCGGCGCGGGCTTCGTCTCGCCGGTGGCGCCTTCGTTGCCCGAGGCCGGCTTCGTCTCACCGGTCTGCGCGGTGGCGTTGTCCTTCGACTCCTTCTTGCACCCCACGACGAACAGCGCGCCGAGGCACGCTGCGATCAGCATCCGCTTCATGTGTGTCCTCCCCAGAGAAAAACGTCAGATGACCCGGCCGCGCAGCTCAGCATGCGGGCGGTGGATCAGCTCCGTGGCAAGAAGCAGCGGCGCCTGCACGGCGGCGCCGGCGGCCTCGAGCGCGGCTTCGACGTCGTGCTGCTCGCCGGCGAGCATGAACCAGCCCTTGCCGCCGATGCCTTTGGCCAACTGGAAGTGCGTCAGCGTCACCTGGGCGGCCTTCAGCGCGACGTCGGCGGCGCGCAGCGTCGCGGCGACGGTCGAGAGCTCCACGATGCCGATCGCCTGATTCGCGCCGGCCTTCGCGAGCTTCGACGACAGCAGCGCGTCCACCACGGCCTC
>CAMLFP010000268.1 GCA_946479335.1 uncultured Archangium sp. | reverse complement strand
CGACGGAAGTGTCCCTCGGGAGAGGCGACCACCAGCAGGTCGAGCGAGAGCGCGAAGAAGCGATCGCGATCGAGGAACTCGCGGCGCTCGGCGGTGACGTCGGTGTTGATGGTGAAGGCGCCGATGACGCGGCCGTGGTCGAAGATGGGCGAGAGCTGCACCGACCACGCGATGACGCCGCCCTCGCCGATGGACATCATCTCGAAGCGCGCGGGCTTCCCCTCCACGAGCGTGGTGTGGAACGCGAGGCGCGCGTTCTCCAGCGAATCGGGAGGGACGAACTCGAAGGCGTCGCGCCCGAGGACGGAGTCCCTCGTGTAGCGCGGCGTCGTCCAGTTCATGTAACGGACGCGCCGGGAGAGGTCGATGACGCCGAAGACCTCGGAGGCGTGGCCCGTCAACGCGTCGAGGAGCGCCCGCCCACCGTCACGCAGCCAGGCGTCGAGCGTCTCGGTGTCTTCCCCCAGCATGGGGCGAGCATGCTCCGAATGGCGCAGGAGGCCAACCGCTTACGGCCCGTCGTACTCGCGCAGCCGGGTGATGAGCATCGCGATGTTGTCGACGGCCTCGCGGTACACGCGCTGCTTCCCGCCCATGAACGGCGGGGGAATGTTGTGCATCAGGCTCAGGCTGTACACGTAGACGCGGGTGCGGCCCCGGCCGACGGGGACATGCGCGGTCCACGTGACGCTGCGTTCGGCGGTGCGGAAGCCCAGCACGCGCGCGAAGTCGAAGTTGCGCTGCACGATGATCGACGCGGGGCGCGCGCTCGCCGGCAAGAAGGGCAGCAGCGGCGACTCCGGTGAGACGGGCTCCTGCCACTCGATGGAGAAGCTGCTCGACGGCGTGAAGTCGGCGTGGAAGACGCCGCGGTCGTCGACGGTGGCGCGCACCTCCGGCGCGATGGCGTTGAGGTAGTCGACGTCACGCGCGCGCGCTTCGGTGAAGAAGCGGATGTCGCGGTCGAGCGTGTAGACGAGTCGGGTCATCAACACGAACAGGCGCTCGCCCGGCTTCGCGTGATCGTCGAGCGTGCTCAGGCGCGCCAGCGCGGAGCCCTCCGGCGGCTTGCGCGCCTCTTCGGGCGTCGCGAAGGCGTAGAAGAACTGCACGCCGCCGTCGGCCTGGAAGGCGGCGTCGGGCGTGAAGTCGAGGTTCTCCTCGCGGCGCAGCTCGGGCGCTGACGTGAGGAGCAACGACGCGAGGGTGGCGACGATCACCGCGCCTCCGCGAGCGGCTCCCGCGGCGTGAAGGGCCACTGCGGCAGCCCCCCGAGGCCCGCGTCGCGCGCGAAGTAGTCGCCGACGATGTTCGCGCTCTCGAAGATGGTGAGGAGCCCGCTGCCCGGGTGCGTGCCGCCGCCGACCCAGAACAGCCCGTCGACGTCGGGCGACTTCACCTTCGGGCGCAGCGGCCCCAGCTGCATCCAGTCGTGCGAGAGGTTGAAGACCGCGCCGTGCGCCACATTGAAGTCGTCGCGCCACGTCTCGGCGGTGAACACGCGCTGCTCCTTGATGTGCGACGCGACGTCATGGAGGCCGACCTTCGAGAGCCACCCCGGCACGCGCGCGGCGAGCTTCTCCTTCACGTCGGCCCAGTTCACGTCGCGGCGGGTGTTGGGCGTGGGCACCAGCACGTAGAGCGTGGAGTGCCCGTCAGGCGCGCCCGCGGGGTCGGTGGGCGTGGGGTTGCAGACGTAGAAGGGCGGGTCGTCGACGTCGGCGGCGAGATCCTCCAGCGCGGCCCGGTCGGTGCGGCGCACGGCCTCCGAGAGGTAGATGAGGTGGTGCGGGAGCTCGTCGAAGCGCTTGTCGAGCCCGAGGTACATCATGAAGGTGCTGCAGCTGAAGCGGGCGCGGTCGAGCTTCGCGTCTGACAGCTGCGTGCCGGCGCGGGTCTCCGACGAGAGGAGATGGCTCGCGGCCCAGGGGAGATCGGCGTTGATCACCACCGCGTCGAAGTCGAGCCGCTCGCCGCCCTGCAGCTCCACGCCCTTCGCGCGGCCGTGCTCCACGACGACGCGCGAGACGGCGGCGCCGTAGCGGAACTTCGCGCCGAGATCGGTCGCGCACCTCGCCATGCCCTGCGCCAGCGCGCGGAAGCCGCCCATCACGTGCCACACGCCGTACTCCACCTCGAGGTAGGGGATGACGCTGAACACGCTGCTGCAGGTGGTGGGGTGCAGCCCGAGGTACTTCGAGGGGTAGCTCATCGCGTACGTGACGCGGTCGTCGTGGAAGAACGAGTCGAGGTGCGTGTACAGCGTCTGCCACGGCTTGAAGGGCAGCACGTCGAGCAGCCGCCACGGCGCGTAGTAGCCCAGCGAGTCGGCGCGGTTGCAGATGAACTTCTCGTACGCCAGCGGGTACTTGCGGCGCGCGTCGTCGAGCCAGCGCTCGAAGGCCTTCGGCAGCTCCGGGCTGAGCGCGCGCAGCCCTTCCATCATGCGCGCGGTGTCGCGCGAGGTGTCGAGCTTGCTGCCGTCCCAGAAGTGGAGGCGCGTGTTGGGCTCGAGGCCGCGCAGGGTGACGTAGTCGGCGAGGCGCTTGCCGGCGCGGGTGAAGACGCGCTCCAGCACCTGCGGGAGCTGCATCATCGTGGGCCCGGTGTCGGCGGTGTAGTCGCCGAAGGTGATGCCGCGCATGCGGCCGCCGGGGAGCTGCTCCTTTTCGAGCACCGTGACGTCGTGGCCGAGGCCCGCGAGGTTGATGGCAGACGCGAGGCCTCCGGGGCCGGCGCCGATGATGGCGATCTTCATGGCAGGTGCTCCATCGCGACGAGGCTGTCGGTGGCGGTCTCCGCGAAGATGAAGCCCAGCTTCTTCACCTGCGCCTTGAGGCCCTTCACGCCCGCGCCACCGACGACGACGCGCGTCTTCTCGGGCAGGTGCGCGGCGAGCTCCTCGAGGTACTTCGCTGACTTCGCCTCGGCGATGAACGAGAGGGCGATCAATTCAGCCCGCACGCCCTTCACCACGCGCGCGAGCTGCGGCGCCGGGGTGCGCGCGCCGAGGTACGTCACGCGCCAGCCGGCGTAGCGGTAGTGCAGGGCGACGCCCAGCAGCCCGAGCTCGTGCTCCTCGTCGGCGGGGCACGCGCAGACCACGTGGTGCTTCGCGCGGCGCGGGGCGCTGGAGACGAGGGCGATCATCCGCTGGCGGGCGACCTGGCTCACCAGGTGCTCTTCAGCGATGGAGATGAGGCCCGCGTGCCACTTGTCGCCGACCTGGCGCAGCAGCGGCCCGAGGAACGCCTCGTAGAACTTGAGCGGCGGCATCGACGCCTGCGCCTCGCCGATGATGGCGTCGACGCGCAGTTGATCGAAGTGCGCCGCGCTGACGAAGACCTCTTCGGTCCACCGGGAGAGCTGCTCGTCGGTGGCGGGCTTGGGGGGCGCCTCGGCCGCGCTCTTCACCTCGCGGCGGATGGTGGGGAGCAGCTGCACCGCCTGCGCGATGGAGACGCCCTGCGCGGTGAGCGCCTTGAGGCGCTTGAGCACCTCGATGTCGGCGTCGGAGTACGTGCGGTAGCCGCCGGGCGTGCGCTCGGGGTTCAGCACGCCGTAGCGGCGCTCCCACTGGCGGATGAGCTCTTCCTTCACGCCGCTGATCTGCGACGCGAGGGCGATTCGGTACGAACGTTGCGTCACGCGAGCCTCCTGACGGCGTCCCACCGCTCCGCGACCGACCGCCGTCCCTGCAACATCGGGGTGAGCGAGGTGACCTGCGTGAGCCGCTCCTGCTCTCGCATCAGCGCCTCGAGCCGCTGCGCCATCGACTCTGGAGCCTCGGGCGCGTGGGCCTGCCCGACGTGCAGCACCAGGTCGGGGTATTCGTGTTCAAAGAAGGCGAACTGCATGGCCACGGGTACACAGCGCACCCCGGCTCTTTTCGCCAGCAGCTCGACGCCCCTTTCGAGGCGGAGCGGGCGCGCCGGGCGCGGCTCGAGCACGCCCTGGGGGAAGACGCACACCGCCGCGCGGGGCTTCGAGAGCAACCGCTGCGCGTAGTGGAAGGTCTCCAGCGTCGAGCGCGCGTCGCCGCGGCGGATCGAGAAGGCGCCGAGGCGGGTGAGGAAGCGGTAGCGCGCGAGGTTGTGCTCCTCCATCAGCGCGTAGCCGTCGCGGCGCTGGTGCTTGAGGAAGACGTACGTGGCGAAGCCGTCCCAGAAGCTGGAGTGGTTCGCGTACATCAGCAGCGGCTCGTCGCTGTCGGGCAGCGCCCCGGCGCACCACACGCCGCGGAACGCGCTGCGCAGCTTCGCGTCGACGTAGCGGCCGAGGAGCCAGCTCCACACCGGGTGCTTCGCGGCGGCGATCATCGCGCCACCTCGCGCAGCGCGCCGGCCGGGCCGAGCTGCAGGGTGCGCCCGCGCCACGTCACCCGCTGGCCCAACCACAGCGCGCGGACCCAGCTGGCCAGGAGCAGCGCCTCGCCGGGGAGCCACCACAGCGACACGCGGCCCTCCTGGCGCCACGCCAACGCCATGCGCGCGATGAACAGCAACGCCACCAGCCCGCGGAGCGACCAGGGGCCCGCCACGCTCGCCGCCAGCAGCACCGGCGTGCACGCAAAGAAGAGGGGGATGGAGGGGAACAACGCGCCCCGGTGCGCGCGGAGCACCTGCATCCACCGGGAGAAGCGCGCGAAGGCAGCGCTCGCGGGCCGCGCGCCGGGGAGCTGTGCGCGCGCGACGAGCCGCGTCGGGAGACCGTAGGAGTGCAGCTCCTTCGAGAGCTCGAGATCTTCGCCCACGCAGTCAGGGAGGATGCGCAGCACCTCCAGCGCCTGCGGGGAGAGCGCCATCGCCTTGCCGCACAACGGCGAGCTGCCGGGGCTCATCGCGTCGAGCACCTCGAAGCTGTGCGCCGACTGCACGAGGAGGCCGCGCTCGAGGCCGGGGGCGACCGGCGCCGGCGCCGCCCAGGTGAGCGCCGCGCCCGACTCGAGGCCCGCGAGGAGCGCCTCGACCAGCGCGTCGTCGACGCTGACATCGGCGTCGGCGATCACCACCGGTTGATCGAGCGTCAGCTTCGCCAGCGCGTTCTGCAGGTGCCCCAGCTTGCGGTTGATGCGCTTCGGGTGCGACGCCACCCACCACCCCGCGCAGCCCGGCGGGCACGTGGGCGAGAGTACCCACTGCTCGGCGGAGGCGGGCGCGTGGCGCAGGTTCTCCACCTCGGTGTCGGTGGGCGCGTCGACGGGCCGCAGCAAGATGACCGCGGGCCGCGCGCGGGGCGTGGCGGGCTGCGCGCGCCGCGTCTTGAAGAGCGCGGTGACGGTGAAGCCGATGGCCGTGGCGCACCACGCGAGGAGGAAGGCGCTCACGAGTCACGCTCCACGCGCGTGCGGAACGACGCCATCCACGTGAAGGGCGGCGTGCGGAAGCGCTGAAAGTCGGCGACCTCACCCATCGTCTCCGCGTGCTCTTCGCGGTGCTCGAGGCGCGCGTAGAAGGGCGACGACTCGAGCAGCGCCATCGGCTCGCGGGCGGGCACGGGCAGGCCCCAGCCGGTGGTGACGGTCATCGCCGGCGGCAGGTGCGCGCGCGTGGAGATGAGCGCGCCCGCGCTCGCGGACACCACCAGCGGCGTCGTCTCGTCTTGCCAGGGCCGGTAGGTGATGCGCGTGAAGTCGCGGTGGTGGGTGCGCTCCCAGTCCCACCCGCGGAGGTCGGTGCCCAGCGGCACCTCGCCGTGGTTCCCGTCGTGGTAGCCGCGGCCCTCGAGCGTGAGGTCGCGGTACGAGAGCGACAGCTTCGCGCTCCCCCGCGGCGCGAAGGGCTGCCAGTAGTGGGAGAGGCCGTTCACGAGCTGGTACGCGTCAGCGCCGCGCACCTCGGGCGTGAAGTGCAGCTCGGCGCGCACCGGCTTGCCCAACCAGGGCGTGCGCTCCGCGACGCTGGCGCTCATCGTGCCGTCGTCGTTCCACCGCAGGCGCGACCCGCCGATGCGCAGCGTGCGCGCGTCGTCTTCGAGCGAGAGCAGCGGGTATTCGGAGAGCACCCACTGCCGCGGCTGGCCCTTCTCGTAGAGCGCGAAGTTGATGGCCGCGTGCGCGAGCGGCTGCGCACCACGACGCGCCGAGCGCACGTAGCGCGGCGAGAAGAGCGAGCCGATCATGAAGATGAAGACCGCGGTGAAGTCGCCGGCGGTGACGTCGAAGTAGTACCAGCGGTACGCGCCGCTGGTGGTGGGGATGATGGCGCTCATGAACGCGCCTCCAGGTGCCGCTGCACCAGCGTCGACGCGAAGTGGCCCGAGAGCATCACCAGCGGCACGCCGCCGCCCGGGTGCGTGCCTCCGCCTGCGAAGAAGACGCCGCGCGTGTCGGCGCGCATGCGCGGCCGCGAGAAGGGGCCGAAGCGGCCGTGGGGGAGGAAGCCGTAGATGGAGCCCCCCGGTGCTCCGCCGCGCTGCAGGTCGACCGGGGTGCGCTCGCCGACCAGCTGCATCGAGGCGTTGGCGGCCTCCGGCGCGAGGCGTCGCACGGTGGCGAGGCACAGCGCGCGCAGCCGCGGCGCGTGCGTGGCCCACGCGGCCTCGTCGCTGGCGCCGCGGAGCGCGGGCGCGTTCACCATCACGAACAGCCCGCTGCGGCCCTCGGGGGCGACGGTGGGGTCGCTCGCCGCCGGGTGGCACACGTAGACGGTGGTGTCGGCCGGCAGCTCCCCGCGGAAGAGCGCGGCGAACTCCCGCCGGGGATCATCGGTGAACGCGACGCTGTGGTGCGGCAGCGAGAGGCGGCGATCGACCTCCAGCAGCGCGACGTACCCCGAGAGCGCGAGCGGCGCGGCCCGGCCATGCAGCGGGTCCTGGTTCACGACGATGGAGTCGAACGCGTGCGCATCACCCTCGGGGCCGGCCAGCAGCTCGCGGCCGTGCGTCGCCCAGCCCGCCTTCGCGCCGAACTTGAGCGTCACGCCCGCGCGGCGCAGCGCTTCACCGAGCGCGGCCACCAGCGCCGCCATGCCGCCTTCGACGTGGTGCACGCCGAACGCGCGCTCGATGTGGGGGATCATCGCGAACGCCGCGCTCGCCTCGTACGGAGACGCGCCCGCGTACGTCGCGAAGCGCCCGGCGAACTGCTGCAGCTGCGGCGAGTGGAAGTGCTTGCGCGCCAGCGCGTCGAGCGACGGGAGGCTGAGGCTGGTGAGCGCCGACGCCACGCCGCGCCGCGCGACGCGCGTCATCAGCGGCAACGCACCGTCGAAGGGCGCCTCCAGGTACGGCTCGCCCGCCGCGTGATGGATGCGCTCCGCGTCGGCGTAGAACGCGCGCAACCCCGCGCCATCGCCGAACTGCTGCGCGGCCTCCGCCGTCGCGTCGAGATCGTCGGCGCAGTCCAGCGTGCGCCCGTCGCTCCACGTGTACCGCGCGTGCATCGGCAGGCGGATGAAGCGCGGCAGCAGGTCGGTCGCGTCGAGGCGCGCGAAGGTCTCACGCACCACGTGCGGCATGGTCAGCAACGTGGGCCCGGTGTCGAGCTTCAGGCCCGCGTGCGTCACCACCTGCGCCTTGCCGCCGAGCGCCTGCCCCTGCTCGAAGAGCGTGACCTGGTGGCCCGCGCGCGCGAGCTCCGCCGCCGCCGTCATGCCGCCGATGCCACCGCCGATGACCGCCACGCGCTTCATGGCGTCACCAGCACTTTCGCCAGCCGCCACAGCTTGCCGCGGGTGGAGACCGGCGCGCGCGCGGTGAAGA
>CAMLFP010000267.1 GCA_946479335.1 uncultured Archangium sp. | reverse complement strand
GTGATTCCCAAGGACCTCATCAAGCGCATCCGCCGGCTGGAGATCACCACCCGCAAGGTGGTCTCGAGCGTCTTGTCGGGCCAGTACCACTCGGTCTTCAAGGGCCGGGGCATGGCCTTCTCGGAGGTGCGGCAGTACCAGCCCGGCGACGAGGTGCGCACCATCGACTGGAACGTCACCGCGCGCATGAACGACGCGTACGTGAAGGTCTTCACCGAGGAGCGCGAGCTGACGGTGATGCTGCTGGTCGACGTCTCCGCGTCGGGCAGCTTCGGCAGCGGCGAGCGCAGCAAGGCCGAGCTGTGCGCGGAGGTCGCGGCGCAGATCGCCTTCTCGGCCATCGCCAACAACGACCGCGTGGGCCTGGTGCTCTTCAGCGATCGCGTCGAGAAGGTGGTGCCGCCGCGCAAGGGCAAGAGCCACGTGCTGCGGCTCATCACCGACATCTTGATGACGAAGCCGCAGGGCCAGGGCACCGACTTGAACGCGGCGCTCACGTACCTGACGCACGTCGCGAAGCGCAAAACCGTCACCTTCCTCATCTCCGACTTCTTCGCGCAGCAGTACGAGAAGAGCCTGCGCATCGTGGGCGGCAAGCACGACCTCGTGCCGGTGGTGGTCAACGACCCCTTCGAAGAGAAGTTCCCCGCGTTGGGCATCGTGGAGCTCGAAGACCCGGAGACCGGCGAGCGCGCCACCGTCGACACCTCCGACCCGCGGGTGCGCGGGCGCTTCACGAAGTTCATGCAGCAGCAGCGCGAGCAACGGAACCGGCTCTTCAAGCGGCTGCAGCTCGACTCGGTCGAGCTCCGGGCCCACGAAGAGTACGGGTTGGCGCTGCAGAAGTTTTTCAGCGCGCGCGCACACCGTCTGGGGGCGTAAGCAGCGGGGCTCATGACCCCGTCTCCAGAGTTCCCGCAGCAGTCGCAGGCGCCGTCGTCCAACCGGTTGTGGCTCGCGGTGTTGGCGGCTGCGGCCTTCTTCTGCTGCCTCGTGCCCGGCGGGTGCCTCGCGTATTTCGCGTCGGGCCCGGAAGGCGGCGTGCGCGCCGGCAACCAGCTCTCGAAGGACGATCTCGCGCACATCCACCAGCACGTGAAGCTGGCCGATGGCGAAGAGGTCATCAGCTTCTACGACAGCACGATGAACATCGACGGCAGCGAGGCGGCGGTGCTCACCAGCAAGCGGCTGGTGACGTGGACTCCCTCGTTGACCTCGGAGCTGCCGGTGAGCGACATCAAGCGCATCGACCACGAGTCAGACCCGTTGCTGGGCGAGCTGCTCGATGTCACCGGCGCCAGCGGCACCTTGTTGCGCGTGGAGGTCGCGCCCTTCAATGACGGCCAGCGCTTCGTCGACGCGCTCTCGCGCACCTCCGGGGTGGAGGTGCAGCGCCGCGCGTCGAAGTAGCCGCTACTGAATCAGCACGGTGCAGGTGCACGCGCCGTTCGCGCCGCAGGTGTTGCGGTTGGCGTCGAGGCAGCCGAGGCCCGCGCAGCACGAGGTGCCGCCCAGCGCACAGGTCTGACCCGCGCTGACGCAGGCCGCCTGCTCGCAGAGCCCGCCGAACTCGCTCCCGGGGGGGATGTTGCAGCTGAACCCGCTGCAGCAGTCGGCCGACGAGGTGCACACGCCATTCGAGCCCTGGCAGGAGGTGGGCGTGGAGCAGGTGCCCGCCTCGCAGATCTGCGAGCAGCACTCCGCGGAGAACTGGCAGCTCTGCCCATTCGCCGCGCACAGCATGCCCGCGTCAGTCGCCATGCCGCCGTCGGCGGTGACGCCGGCGTCTTCGTTCCCCGTGGGGATGCGGCACGCCCCCTGGATGCAGCTGGTGCCGCCACAGCACGGGTTGCTCAGCTCGCTGCACGACTCGCCCAGCGCGAGGCACGTCGACGTCTGGCACCGCAGCGCTCCGCCGTCGGACGGCAGACAGAGCGCTCCGCCGCAGCACTGGTCGCGGAACTGGCAGATGCCCTCGTCGGCGATGCAGCAGCCGCCGTCGGCGTCGTTCGGGTCGTAGCCGTTGGGGCAGCTCCCCGAGAAGCCGCCGAAGCAGCGCGGAATGCCCGAGGTGTCGAAGTGGCAGGTGGAGTTGATGCCGCCCGCCAGGTTGGTGCCCTCGCAGCAGTTGGAGGTGGAGTTGGTGGTGTAGATGCCGCCGTCGGGCAGGCGGACCTTGCCGCAGATCTCACCGGCGCCGTTGCACGAGCCGCCGTTGTCGCAGCGCCCGCCCTGGCACGTCACGCTGCCGTTGGGGTTGACGCCGCCGCCGCAGCACGCGTTGTCAGACGAGCAGGTGGTGCCGGTGACGCGGCAGCCTCCGGCGGGCAGACACACCGTCGCGCCGCTGCCCGGGTCGAAGCAGATGTGCGAGCAGCAGCCGCCGCCGCTGGTGCAGGGGTTGCCTTCCTGCGTGCAGCCGCCGCCGCCGCCGCCGGTGATGTTGAGGCACACGCCGACGCCGCCGTCATTCACGCTGCACGCGAGGCCACAGCACTCCGCGTCGCTGCCGCAGCGGTCGCCGTTGGGCTGGCAGTAGTACGCCTTCGCGCACGTGCCGCTCTTGCACAGCGACGAGCAGCACTCCGCGCCGGAGCCGCAGGCGTCACCCAGCACCTTGCAGCTGCCACCGGTGATGGGCGCGCACGCGCCGCTGGTGCACACGCCGGTGCAGCACTCGCCCGGCGCGCCGCAGCTCTGGCCCGTCGCCACGCACGCGGTGGCCGCGCATTGCCCGTTGGCGCAGTTCGCGTTGCAGCAATCGCTCGAGCTCCCGCAGACCTCGCCGGTGTCGCGGCAGAAGGACGAAGACGTGCACACCGAGCCGACGCACGAGCCGCCGCAGCAGGGCTCGGTGGTGCTGCAGGGCTGCCCGGCCGCGACGCAGGTGCCGGAGTCGGGCAGCTGGCTGCCTCCGCCGGTGGCCGTGCCGCCGCCCGTCGTTCCACTCCCACCACCCGAGGTCGCGGTGCCGCCGCCGGTCGAGCCGGAGCCGCCTCCCACGCCGCCGTCTGTGCCGACCCCCGGTTTCTTGCAACCGGTGACAGCGAGGGCGAGCGACACGGCGAGCACGTGGTGCAGTTTCATGGGTGTTTTCTCCGTGAGGGGACCTTCGAGCCGGTGCCGCGAGCCTTTGTGCAGCAGGCAACGCGTGCGAGAACGACCCCGTGGAAGCCGCGCTGTTGATCGTCCTGGTGGGGGAGCTCACCGCACCGCTCAAGCCGCACCTGGAGCAGGCGCTGCCCGGCGCGCTCGAGGAGCGCGTCGAGTTGGTGGCCGAGGCGCCGCCGGGCCGCGACGTGGTGTGGGTGACGGCGCCGTCGCGTGACGAGGTGGTGTTGACGCTGCACATCGCCAACGAGCCCGGAGATCTCCGCCGGGAGCTCCGGTTCTCGCGCAGCGACCCGCTGTCGGCGCGGGGGCGCGCGGTGGCCTTCGCCATCGCCTCGATGCGGGCCGACCGGAAGCCGGTGAAGCCCGCCACGCCCGTTGCCGTCGAGCCGCAGCCTGAGCCGGTCCTCCCGCCGCCGCCCCCTCCTCCGCAACCCGAGGAGCGCGTGGTGGTGCCGCCCCCGGTCTCGCACTGGCTGCTGTCGGCGCGCGGCTTCGGCGCGCTCGCGCTCCCGACGGTGGCCTGGCAGGGCGGTGGGTTGCTGGAGGCGCAGTACCTCTTTCCCTTCCACCTCGCGGCGGGCGTGGGTGCGTCGCTGTCGGGCGGGGCGCTCGACACCGCGTCGTGGCTGCAGCCCGCGATGTGGGTGAGTGGGAGCGTGCGGTTCGACACGGGCGCGTGGATCCCCCGGTTGAGCGTCGGCGTCGGGGCGATGGCGTCGCTGGTCAGCGCCAAGACGCAGACCAGCACCTGGCAGCCGTACTTTCGCGCCGCCGCTGACATCACCTGGCGCTTCGCGCGGCCGCACGGCGTGATGCTGGGCGTCGCGGGCAACTTCACGACGGGCGCAGTGACGCTCACCGAACCCATCACCCCGGGGAACGGGAATGGCAACGGCAACGCCAACAACGCGAGAGCGGGGACCTCGCTGGGCCCGGCGTGGGTCGCGCTGGAGCTCGGCTATGTGGTGGATTTTTGACGCTGCCTGCCCGCCTCGCGGGTGTGGCACCTGAGGGGTGACGATGCTCCTCGCCACGCCCCTCCGACTCGCAGACGACATGCCCGGCGACGCCGCGTTGATCGACGCGGTCGCGAAGGGAGACCGCCGGGTCGCGGTCGCGCTCTATGACCGGCTGCGCGACACCATGAGCCGTGCGCTGCGCCGGGTTGCGCCGCGCTCGCTGGAGCACGACGACCTCCTGCAGCAGGCGTTCGTGGAGCTGGTCGTCTCGCTGCGGACGCGCCCGACGGTGCGCAGCCTCGACGCCTGGGCCGCGACCATCGCCGCGCGGGTGGTGTTCCATCGGCTCCGCCGGGTGAACCTCGAGGCCCGCTTCGCGGCGGTCGACGACGACGGCGAGCTGCTCGACAGCATGCCGGACAGCACCGAGAGCGCGCACGCCACGGTCTCGCAGCGCCAGCTGCTGGAGCGCGTGGGCCAACACTGCAAGCGGCTGAACGCGGGCCGCATCCAGGTGTTCCTGCTGCACGATGTCCACGGGTACGAGTTGAAGGAGATCGCCGAGATCCTCGGCATCACCGTCTCCAACGCGCAGACGCGGCTGGTGCGCGGGCGCAAGGAGCTGCACCAGGCGATCGCCGCTGATGCGGAGCTGAGCAGCTGGATGAAAGGAGGCGTGTGATGGAGACGTTCGATCGCTCCGCCGCTCGTCTGTTGTCGGTCGCGTCAGAGGCGGTGGAGGCTCGCCCTGACGCTCCGCAGGTTCGCCGCGAGGTCGTGGCCGCCATCACGCAGGCGCTGGTGCCCGTCGCTCCGGCGGCGAAGCGCCGGTGGCCGGCGTGGGTCGCGCTGGGGGTCGCCGCCGCTGCCGCCGCGCTGTGGCTCGCGTGGCCGAAGCCGGTGGCCCCGCCCGCGCCGCAGTTGGTGCAGGTGCCCGCGCCGCCCGTGCCGCAGCCGGTGGTCGTCGCGCCGCCGCCTGCGCCCGAGCCTTCGCCGGTGGCCGCGAACGAGCGGGTGCTGAGCTCGGGCGCGCGCGTGTCGTGGGTCACGGGGACGGAGCTGGAGTTCGACGACGTCGGGAACTCGGTGCTGCTGCGCCGCGGGGAGATCGCCGCCGACGCGGTGCAGGCCGGCGTGTCGATCGAGACGGGAGACTCGCAGGTGTTCGTGCGCGGCCGCGCGCAGGTCGTCTCCAGCGGGGGCTGCGATGGCCGGGCGCTGGTGCGCGTCGAGAGCGGCCAATCGCGCGTGCGCAGCGCGGGTGTCGAGGTGCGCCTGCAGGCCGGCGAGGAGTGGCCGCGGTGCGCGCCGAAGCGGGAGCCCTTCACGTTGGAGCAGCAGAACGCGCTCTATGAAGAGGCGTTGATCGCCCAGCACTCGGGCCGCGTGGACGACGCGGTGCGCAGGCTGGAGTCACTCCTGCGGCGGGCTCCCGACTCCGCGCTGGCGGAGACCGCGATGGCCCAGGAGTTCCGCTGGTTGGCGCCGGTCGATCGCGCGCGCGCGCAGGCCGCGGCGCGGCGGTACCTCTCGATGTTCCCGATGGGCTCGTCGCGGGCCGAGGCCGAACAGGTGCTCGCGCAGTAGACGGTCGCTCAGGGCGTCGCGAGGAAGGCGTTGGTCAGCGCCGACGCCAACGAGTCGAGCGCCATCGAGTTGGGCGCGTTCTCCGGCGAGCTCGAGACGCGCGCATTCACGCGCACGAAGTAGACCGTGTTGGCGGTGAGGAACCCCACGGGGAAGGTGAAGCTCGTGCCGCGCGTCGTCGCGGAGGTGACGGTGGTTCGCGTGGTCGTGGAGCCGTCGTGGGTCAACCGCACCAGCTCGACCACGAAGTCCGTCGCGGCCGGGGCGTTCGGGCTGGGGTTCCAGCTCACGGTGATCGGGCTCGACGCAGAGACCGTGGTGAGCGCGGCCGCGGAGAGGCCCTGCACCGTGACGTTGATGGGGGAGTGGACCCCGGGCGTCACGGGGGTGCCCACTTCGGCGCGCGCGCGCACGAACCCGAGCGTGGACCAGGTGCCGGCGTCGGGGATGGTGTTCGAGCCGCGGTAGGTGACGACGGCGTACGTGCGGCGCGGCCAGGCTGCGGGCACCAGGCTCGACACGTTCACCTGCGCGTCGATGTCGGTCAGCGGGTAGCCGGTGTCGGGGTACTGGAGGCAGTACACGAGGTCGGGGCTCGCGGAGTCGGGCAGCGGCTCCGCGAAGACGTAGTGCTCCTCGAAGATCTCCACGGCGGTGGGGTGCAGTTCGGGCTCGCGCGCGGCGAAGAGGCTGCGCGAGATCTTCAGCGGCGTGGCCACCGGGCTCGCGACGGTGAACGCCGCCGACGCGGAGTTCGGGCCGGGCGTCACCTCGAGGGTGGTCAGCCTGGCGCCGGCGCTGGAGACCAGGCAGGTGAACGGCAGGTAGAAGGTGCCGCCGTCTTCCATCGCGCCGGGCTGGGCGTCCTCCGCGATGAAGGTGTTCTTCATGTGCGCGACATAGAGCGTGTCGCCCTTCGCCGCGGAGACCACCGGACCCTGCGAGCCGTAGATCGACGCGTAGTCGTAGTTGAAGCTCGAGGGGATCTGGCCGTCCGCCGGCCCGGAGAGGAGGCCGTACGAGCCGTACCCATAGAAGTTCGCGCCGACCGAGAAGAAGAGGAGATCGTCGAAGGAGCTCCACGCCGGCAACCCGCTGATCGCGAGCGTGAGGTTCGCGGCGCCCGCGTCGAGGTACGTGGTGTCGGTGCGACCGAGATCGTTCCCACCGCGATTGAACGTGTCGGTGCTCGCCACGAAGAACGAGCGCCCGTAGCGCACCACCCACGGCCCGGGCGGCACGTTGGGCACGGTGTAGCGGTCGGCGCTGCGGGTGCCGGGAAGCTCGGTGAGCGTGCTCCCGTTCGCGAGGTAGAGCGCGACGCCCGCATCGCCGAGCGAGTTAACCTCGGTGACTCCGCCGTCCTCGCCGAGCAGGCGCCAGATGTTGGTGAAGACCACCGTGCGCCCGGTGCCCGCGTCGCCACCACCCGTAGCCGTGCCACCGCCCGTTGTCCCCGCGCCACCGTCCGTCGTGCCCGCGCCGCCGCCGAGGGCGCCGACCCCACCGCCCGACGGCATGGCCGAGCAGACGTGCTGGGCGCTGCAGAAGCCCGGCGCGCAGCTGACACACAGGGCCCCGGCGGTGCCGCAGGCGCTGGCGGCGTCACCGAGTTGGCAGGTGCCGGTCTCGTCACAGCACCCGGTGGCGCACGTGGTGGCGTCGCAGGTCTTCGGGGTGGGGCAGCCAAGGAAGGCCAGACTCACGCACGTCACCAACGCCGCGATTCGCATGCCGGTGCTTCTAGCGGGTCTCCAGGGCGCGCAGACGCGAATGCCGCGCGCCATCGCATCAGCTGGGGCCTACAGCCACACGAGGCGCTGCTGGCGGCCCTGCAGGTAGCCGACCTTGCGCGCGGTGTTCGCGAAGTACGGCTGCTCCTCGTCGACGCGCAGCGTGAGCCGCGGGAGCGACGACATGAGGAAGCGCGAGATCTGCCCGAGGCACAGCGTCGCGTGGCCCTTCCTGCGGTGCGCGGGCACGGTGTACAGGCCCTCGAGCTCCGCGCCGAACTGGGAGCGGCTGCCCACGTCGAGCTTGAAGACGAACTCGCCGTTCTCCTCGAGCACGTAGGTGCGGCC
>CAMLFP010000266.1 GCA_946479335.1 uncultured Archangium sp. | reverse complement strand
TACGCCACTCAGCGCGGCAACACCGTCTGCAGCGTCGCCGTGACGGGGATGAGCGACGGCGTGACCCGGTAGCGATCGGCGCGCGTCTTCAAGAACACCGAGTCTTCGTAGTCGCCCACGCGCTCGCCCTGTTCGTTCAACGCGAAGAACTCGCTGATGCCGTTGACGCCGATGACCGACGCGCCCGCGCGCCCCGGGTCGAAGTACGGCGAGGTCACCTGCCCGCCGAGCGTGTGCCAGCGCTGCGCCTCCGGCAGCGCCGAGAGCGACGGGTGCGCCGAGAGCAGCGCCAGCAACATCGCGGGCACGTCGTTCTGCGAGAGCGGCGCCTCGTCGATCAACTTCTGCGCGTCGGCCAGCGCGGCGTCGAGCGCGGCGGCATCCTTCACGCGAGCGCGCAGCGCGTCGGGCACCACGATCACGAAGGGGATGCGCGCCTTCTGCTCATCGGTCTCGGGCTTCGGCTCGCCCCACACGTACGCGTGCCCGGTGGAGTGGTCGGCCATCAGCACCACGAGGCTGTTCGCGGCGAGGCCGGTGCTGTCGAGCTGACCGAAGAAGCGCTCCAGCGCGGCGTCGGTGTACGAGAACGTCAACAGCCGCAGGCGATCATCCGGGTCGGCGTGGTTCTTCGCGTGCGCCAGCGCCGCGTCGACACGTTGGGTCACCGCGGCCGGCATGTCTTCGGGCGTGGTGAACGGCGAGTGGTTCGACAGCGACATCACCAGCGCGAACTGCGGCCCCTGCTGCGCGGCCACGCGCTTCACCGCTTCATCGAAGATCACGAAGTCGGTCAGCGCGTCCCACGTGCCCTTCGGCAGCGTCTTCGGGAGCTCCGTCTGCGAGACGATGTGCGCGAAGCCGTGCCCCTCGAGGAAGTGCCGCATCTCATCGAAGGTCGGGTCGGCGCCGTAGAAGAACGACGCCTCGAAGCCCGCGTCGTGCAGCACGTCCGGCGCGCAGCGCACGTCGATGGGCTGCAGATCGCGGATGAGGCTCAGGTTGTACGGGAGCGTGCCCAGGCCGCAGGTCATCGCCGCGAGGCAATGCGCCGTGCGCACGCCACCCTGGAACATGCGGCGCGAGGTGAGCGTGCCCTGCGCGCGCTCGTAGAGAGAAGAGGTGAACGGCGCGATCTCCCGCGGCGCCTCGGGGTTGAGCGCGTGGAGGTCGTCGGCGCGAAAGCCCTCCAGCGAGAGCTGCCACACCACCGGGTCCCCCTCGAGGCCATCGAAGAGCGCGTGCGACACCCGCGCCAGCGCCTCGAGCAGCGCCCGGCCGCGCGGCGCCTGCGTCGGCGGCTCCTGCGTGAAGTCGAGCGGGCGGTGATGCGACGCGGGCCACCCCAGCCGCGCCTCGCCCACGGCCACGTCTTCGCGCGGCAGCTCGGCGGTGAGCACCAGGTCGCGCGGCGTCGCCTGCCCGCGCGCCAACAGCACGTCGACCGTGCTCTCCAGCAGCACCGTCATCGGGTCGCCGAGGTACGCGGGGGTGAACTCATTCTTCGCGTGCGCGAGGCCGGCCGTCAGCAGCGACAACGCCAGCGCCCCGCCGAAGAGGCCCGTCAGCAGCCCGCCCGCCCACGGCCGCCACGCGTGCAGCGCCTCGGCCCGGCGCCCCATGAGCCACAACACCAACGACACCGTCAGCGCGCCCAACAGCAACGGCAACCAGATGCGCTGGTACGTGAGGTAGCCGAGGCTGGTCTCCACCACCGACGAGTTGCTCGCGCCCTCGTTGAAGTCGAACACCGTGGGGAAGGAGCCGCGCTCGGCCTTCACCTCCTGCGCGGTGATGGACAGGCCGCAGAAGATGAAGCCGAAGAGCACGAACGCCCAGCCCGCGCCACGCGTCTGCCAGGCCGGCGTGCGGAGCCGCTTGAGCACCAACGGCAACAGCAACACCAGCACCGCCGTCGGCACCAACACCCACCACGCCACCGCCGCCGCGTCGACTAGGCCGCCGATGAAGAACTTGTTGAGCCGCGTGAAGAGCGAACCCCAGCCGTTCAGCAACCCGGCGCCACGCGCGGGGAGCGCGGCGAGGTACACCAACAACACAACGAGCAACCCTGAATGCAGGCCCTTCTTCACCGTTTCTCGGCCTACCGCACCCTGCGGCCATTTCACACTTCACACTGACTCGAAGGGCGGGCATTGAAGCCCTCGCCGAAAATGAGGTTCGCGCTTCTCGCATTCGTCCTGTCCGTCTCCACCAGCGCCATCGCGGCCGATGAAAAGGTCGTCTCGTGCGTGGAGGTCGAACAGAAGCTCGCCGCCGCGCAGCGCGGCCTCGCCACGTGCAACGACTCGCTGAAGAACACCACCGGCGCGAGAGATCGCTGCGTGGCGGAGCTCGCCGACAAGACCGGCAAGCTCGAAGACACCACCGCCAACGTGCAGGCGTGCGTCGCGCAGAAGGAAGCGCAGTGTCAGGAGACCGCGGTGCTCGCCGCCTCGCTGCTGCAGGGCACGGCGCGCGGCGTGGGCGCGTGCATCCCCTCCGGGACGCAGCAGCAGATCCAGGCGCTGCTCGACGGCTGGTTCGGCCTCAACAAGTCGCTCGCGCAGCTCGACGAGTACGCCACCGGCAACACCGACGCGTTGCCGCGCGTCTCCGGCACCTCCGAACCCGAGCGCCACCTCGCGCGCGTGCTGGGCCTGCGCAGCGGCTCCCCGTTGTGGAACCGGCGGCTGCTCATCGAGGCCTTCAAGCTCACCGCGCCCGCCACGTGGAGCCACCTGCGCGGCGGCGGCGGCACCGCCATCGACACCTTCTTCGAGAGCCAGGGCCCGCTGCCTGAAGCGTTCATCAGCGAGGCCAACGGCGATCACCCCGAGGGCGCGGGCCCCGCCGGCACGCCGCTCACCGCCGCGCTCAAGCTGACCCAGTCGTACCTGCAGATCGCCGACTGCGACGCGCGCACCTCCCGCGAGTGCACGCGCGCGCGCCAGCTGGTGGAGCTCCTCGACAACACCGGGCCGCTCATCATCCGCCGGCGCGTCGACGAGATGTGGAACACGCCGTGCGACGCGCTCAACGGCGACACCATGCGCGCCTGGCTGCAGGACTTCCCCGTCGCCAAGAAGGAGAAGAGCCAGGCCACGCTGGCCGAGCTCTCCGCCGCGGTGCGCGCGAAGCTGTTCCTCTGCTACCTGCGCGACAGCAAGGGTGACCCGTCGTACCGCGCGTGGGTGGCGACGCGCCTGCCGCCCGCCGCGCAGCTCGACGCGCGCACGCTGCCGCTGGTCGACGATTTCGGGAAGTTCGTGCACGACGGCGACCCCGTCGACGGCTGCGGGCGGGCGGTGCGCGAGCTCCAGCGCCTCGAGAGCCACGGCTGCGCGTTGACGCGGCCCGATCGCTTCACCGCCATCACCGAGTGGTCGCGCACCAGCCAGAAGCCCGTCGACTCACCGCAGTGGCAGACGTGCCAGCGCGTCGCGTCGCTGCTGTGGAACGGCGCGAGCCTCACCTTCCCCGAGTCGCCGGCCGATCAAGTGCGCGTCGACACCAACGCCGCCGAGCCCTCGCCGGTGACGGTGCTGCGCCAGGCGTGCGACGAGCGCGTGGGCGTCGACGGCAGCTTCGAGCAGGCGCTGCTGACGCTGGGGCAGGTGGCGGAGAACCTCGGCGACCCGGTGACGGCGTCTCCGTGGCGGCTCGATGAACACGGCACCCAGCCCATCGAGAAGGCGCGCTTCGAGTTGGCGGAGCCCTTCGTGGCGTGGGTGCAGCACTTCGTGAACCAGGAGCCCGCGTGCGAGGCGCTCGGCCTCTCGCCGGCCCGCTGCGAGGCGTGCGCTACCACGCCCTCCGGCACCCACTACGACTGCGACATCAACGCGGAGCTCGACACCTCCTGGCGCCGCCACAAGCGCCTCACCGTGTCGGTGGTGATCGGCCTCGCGGCGGTGCTGGTGGGCCTCGTGTGGTTCTCGCGCCTGCGCCGCGCGCGCAAGACCTTCGGCGCCGCGATGACCACCGTGCGCGAGAGCCTCGAGGCGCTGGGGCTCAAGGGCGCGCCCGATTCGCTGCGCTACGTCTTCCCCGCGCGGCACGACATGTTGAGCCTCGAGCTCCCGAAGACCAGCGCGTGGGAGCGCTGGGGCACCAACGCCGTCGCGGTGCTCGCGCCCGGCACCACGGCGCTGCGCGAGGCCGACGTCAACCACGCCGCCGCCATCGCCCAGGCCGAAGACGCCAAGGTGGTCTTCCTGCTCCACCCCGACTCCGCGGTGCCCGACCTCGGCGCGGTGCGCGCCACGTTGGACTGGGCGGCCCGCGGCGGCACCCGCGCGGTGCAGGTGCTGGTGCTGCCCCTCTCGCGCCTCGCGTGGGCCACCAAGGACGAAGACCTGTTGGATCTCGTCGAGGCCACCAACCTCCGCGGCAACCCCTTCGAGGTGCGCGGCCCGGTGCGCAGCTCCTCGCAGTTCTGGAACCGCGAGCGCCTCGTCGCCGGCCTGCTCACCGAAGCGCGCAACGGCAACTGGACCGTCGTCACCGGCCTGCGCCGCTTCGGCAAGTCGTCGCTGGCGCTGGAGGTCGCGCGCCGCACGCTGGGCCCCTCGGCCTACGTCGATCTCGCGGGCTTCCACCACGAGGTCTCCTACGGCGACACGCCGGCCGTCGCGGTCGAGGCCATCTTGCGCACGCTGGTGACGCGCCTGGCTGACTCCGCGGCGACGCGCTTCCCCGCCGCCACCATCCCCCCCATCCCCGCCGGGGCGCTCGACGCACCGACGCTGGCCGGCTGGCTGCGCGAGCTGGCGCTGGCCTGCGGCAAGTCGAGCGGCACCTCGCCGCCGGCGATGTTGCTGGTGCTCGACGAGGTGGAGCAGCTGCTGTCGGCCCCGCCCGAAAAACTCTCCCGCGCGCTCGACGTGATGGCGACCTTGACCGGCCGGCTCCGCAGCGCGCTGGCCGACCCGTCGTCGCCGCACGCCAGCAGCACCGTCAGCGTGATGCTGTGCGCGGCGCTCCACCCGCTGCTGTGGGCCCCGCTCTCCACGCTGGGCGGCCAGAGCATCATGGGCGCCTTCCCCAGCATCTGCGTGCCGGCGCTCGATGACGACGCGGCGCACGCGATGATGCGCGGGCTGGGCGCGCGGCAGGGCATCCGCTTCGATGACAACGCGCTCGACGCGCTGGTGAAGGCCTCGCACGGCGTGCCGCTGCTGCTGCGCCGCCTCGGCACCTCGGTGCTGGAGCTCTACGACGCCGACCGCGCACGGCAGGGCGCGCTGGGCGCGGTGCGCATCGGCATCGAGGGCGCGACCGAGGCCATCCGCCGCGAAGAGCGCGGGGGCTCGCCGCTGCGCGTGTGGGTCGAGTCGGAGATCGCGCAGGCCGACACCTCGGCGGGCGTGCTGTTGCGCGCGCTGGCCAAAGAGGGGCGCGTGCCGATCCGCGAGCTGTCGAAGCTGGTGGAGACGCAGGTGATGGAGCGCTTCACCGCCACCGGCCTCACCTCGATGCTGGCGCCCGCGGAGCTCAAGCGCCGCGCGCAAGAGGCCGGCAGCGTGATGGTGCGCCTGATGGCCGAGTCGCGGCTGCTGGAGGCGCACGGCGACCTCACCTCGCCCGACGCGTACTCGCTGCCCGACGGCGTCATCCGCCGCATCCTCTCGGAGACGCCCAAGGCATGAGCGTTCGCCTGCGCAAGTTCGGGGGGATGATCGCCGGCGCCGCGCCGCTCTTCGGCGCGGTCATCTCGCTGGTGTGGCTGGCGTGGAGCAACGAGTCGTCGGAGAGCACCACCTCCAAGCTGCTGGCGATGGTGAAGCACCCCATCGGCGCCATCGCGGTGATCCAGGCCGTCTACACCGCGCTCCTCGCCCTGTTGTGGATGCGCTACCGCGTCTTCAAGGCGCCGGAGGGCGCGGTGTGGCCGAAGGTCACGGTGGTCATCCCCGCGTTCAACGAAGGGCCGATGGTGGGCCGCTCCATCCGCTCCGTGGCCGCGTGCAACTACCCGAAGGACAAGCTGGAGGTCATCGTCGTCGACGACGGCTCGCGCGACGACACCTTCTTCCACATGCAGCACCTCCGCCGGGAGTTCCCCGACCTGGTGCGGCTGGTGCGCTTCGTCGGCAACCGCGGCAAGCGCTCGGCCCTCGTGGCCGGCTTCCGCGCGGCCGCCGGGGAGATCGTGGTCACCATCGACTCCGACTCGGAGATCAACCCCGACACCGTGCACGAGATGGTGGCGCCCTTCCTCGCCGACCCGAAGGTGGGCGCGGTGGCCGGCCGCGTGGCGGTGCTCAACCGCGACACGCCCATCTCCCGCATGCTGGAGGTGCAGTTCACCCTCGCCTTCGACTACGGCCGCGCGGCGCAGTCGGCGTACCGCTGCGTGGCGTGCTGCCCGGGCGCGCTCTCCAGCTTCCGCAAAGACATCATCTTGCCCTTCATGGACGAGTGGGAGAACCAGCGCTTCCTCGGGCGGCCGGTGAACCACGGTGAAGATCAGGCGCTCACCAACATCGTGCTGCGGCAGGGCTACGACACCGTCTACCAGCGCACCGCCATCGTCCACACGCTGGTGCCCACCAACTACCGGCAGCTCTCGCGCATGTTCCTCCGGTGGGACCGCAGCTACATCGTCGAGGGCTTCTCGTTCGCGAAGTTCATGTTCACGAAGTACCGCGAGAAGAACCGCGTGCTGCCCATCGTGACCTTCTTCGTGTCGAACCTGCGCTTCGTGCTGGTGGCCGTGGCGCTGATGGAGCTGCCGCGCATCTTCGACACCAACGTCTCCACGCTCTTCCGCACCTCGGTGGCGCTGGCGTTGGGCGCCATCTTCTCGGCGGCGTACTACCTGCGCTTCGAGCGCGGCTTCCGCTGGCTGTACGGCGTGATGTACGCGGTGTTCTCCGTCTTCGCGCTCCAGTGGATCCTCCCGTGGGCGCTGGTGACGGTGCGCGACGAGCGCTGGGGCACGCGCTGAAGTCCTGAGCCGCGCGATTCGTTGCGCCACGCCCGCGAAGCGGGGCATCATCCGCGCGTCTCACTCGCGGTCCCATCGGGGTTCACACATGACGCTGACGTCTCGCCTGTTGCCGGTGCTTGCTGCACTCACGCTCTTCGCCTGCCCGCCGCAGGTGAAACCGCTCGACACCACGAAGGTCTCGAAGGTCATCGGCGCCAACGGCGGCACCCTCTCGCACCCCACCGGCGCGACGCTGACCATCCCCGCGGGGGCGCTGAGCGCCGACACCGAGCTCTCCATCGAGGGCGCGGCCGCGCCGGCGGAGACGGAGCTGGGCGCGAAGCCGTTGGGCCAGGCGTTCATCTTCGGGCCGGAGGGCCAGCAGTTCCTCGTGCCCATCACCGCGGAGATCCCCGGTGACCCGGCGCTGCTGGGCGACTCCGACACCGACGACATCCGCCTGTTCCTCTCGCCGCAGTCGCCGCGCGCCTTCGTGGAGCTGCAGACGACGCTCAACAAGAAGCAGGAGACGGCCACCGCGCAGCTGACGCACTTCTCCATCATCGTGCCGGGCGTCGCGCAGAACCCCGCCACCTTCTCCTTCAACCTGCCCGACGGCGTGGTGGGCCAGGCGTACAGCGCGATGCTGACCATCTCCGGCGGCGTGGCGCCGTACACCTTCGCCTTCGTCGACGGCACCTCGCCGGGCGGGCTGGAGCTCGACAGCACCGGCCTCATCTCCGGCACGCCGGTGTCGGCGGGTGACTTCTGGGTGGTGGTGGAGGTGACGATGGGCAACGGCAGCAAGGCCACTGCGGTGCTCACCCTGCACGTCACCGGCGGGCCCGCCTCTGACATCCATCCCAAGGCACGCGCCGCAGGTTACAACCTGCGCGCGATCGACAGCGACTCGGTCGG
>CAMLFP010000265.1 GCA_946479335.1 uncultured Archangium sp. | reverse complement strand
GCCTCCGCCGCGTCATGCAAGCGCACGCTGCTCCGCTACGCGCGACGCCGCCGGCGCAACAGCGTCAGCACTCCCAGCGCCACCATCGAGAAGTCGACTCCCGCCGCCGAGCAGCCGATGCCGCCGCCCGAGTAGTCGTAGCGCGCCACGCCCGCGTCGCCGCCGCCGGAGCCTCCGTCGGAGTGGACGCCGCCGTCGCCCGACATGCCGCCGTCAGCGCCCGTCCCGCCATCGGAGCCGGTGCCGCCATCGAGGCCGCTGCCGCCGTCGTCCATCCCCCCGTCGGTGCCGGTGCCGCCGTCATCCACCCCGGCGTCGCCCGACATCATGCCGCCGTCGGTGCCGCCGTCCGCCGAGCCCCCGGAGGAGGTGAAGGTGATGGCGTCTGCATCGGGGCTGGCGTTGCCCGCCGCGTCGGTGGCGCGCGCGGTCACGGTGTGGCTCCCGTCGACCAGCGGCGCGCCCGGCGTGTAGAGCCAGTCACCGCTGCCGTTGGCCTGCACCGTGGCCACCGTCTGCCCGTCGATGATGATGGCCACCAGCGCGTTGGGCTCCGCGGTGCCGGTGAAGGTGGGGGTGCTGGTGGTCATCGCGCCCATCGCCGGAGTGATGATGACGGGCTTGCCCGGCGACAGGGTGTCGACGGTGAACGTCACGTCGGCCGAGGGGCTGCCGGTGTTGCCGGCGGTGTCGGTCGCGGTGGTGGTGACGTGGTGCTCGCCGTCGACGAGCGTCGCCGTGGTGGGCAACGACCAGGCCCCCGTGGAGTCGGCGGTGGCCTGCCCGACGACGTTGCCGTCGATGCTGACGGTGACGGTCGCGCCGGGCTCCGCGGTGCCCGACACCGTGGGCGTCGCCTGGTTGGTGGCCGTGCCCGCGCCGGGCGTCAGCACCACCGGCGCTGCGGGCGCCTGGGTGTCGATGACGACGGTGACCGGCATCGACTGCGCCGACGCGTTGCCCGCGGTGTCGATGGCCGAGGCCGAGAGCTGGTGCGTGCCGTCGCCCAGGGCGGTGGTGAGCGTGTAGCTCCAGTTGCCGGAGGCGTCGGCCGTGGCGTTGCCGACGAAGACGCCGTCGACGAACACCTGCACCGTCGTGCCCACGTCCGTCGTGCCTACGACGGTGGGCGTCGCGTCGTTGGTGACGCCGGTGGGCGCGGTGATGACCGGCACGCCCGGAGGCGTCTTGTCGACGGTGAAGGTCGTCGACGCCGCACCGCTGACGTTGCCCGCGCGGTCGGTGGCCGTCGCCGTCACGGTGTGCTGGGCCTCGGTCAGCGCGGGGAGCACGTAGTGCCAGTTGCCATCGGCGTCAGCGGTGACGGTGAGCGGCCCGCCGCCATCGACGCTGAGGGTCACCGTCGAGAAGGGCTCCGCGGTGCCGCGCACGTCGGGGTTCTGCGTGCCGATGGTGGAGCCGTTGACGGGCGCGGTGATGACCGGCGCGCCCGGCGCGGTGGTGTCGACCGTGAAGACGCTCACCGCCGCGGCGCCCTGCGTCCCCGCGGGGGTGGCCGACTGGGTCGCGCGCACGGTGTGCTGCGCTTCGGTCTGGGCCGGCAGCACCAGGCTCCACGCGCCGGTGGTGTTGTCGGCGGTCACCTGCACCTCGGGCTGGCCGTCGACCACCACGTGCACCGTGAAGCCCGGCGACGCCGTGCCGGTGACGGTCACCGGCTGGGTGTTGGTGAAGCTGCCGTTGGCCGGCGCGGTGATGACCGGCGCGCCCGGCGCCGAGGTGTCGACGGTGAAGGTGTTCGACGCCGGGGCGCTGACGTTGGTGGCCTGGTCCTGCGCGGTGGCGCTGACGGTGTGGCTCCCGCTGTTCAACGCCTGCGCGGGAGTCACCGTGTAGCTCCACGCGCCGGTGTTGGCGTCGGCGTTGACGGTGGCGAGCAGGTTCCCGTCGACGCTGACCGCGACGAGGCTGCCGGGCTCCGCGGTGCCGCTGATGGTGGGCTGCGCCGAGGTGGTGTCACCGGTGGCCGGCGTGGAGATGACCGGCGCGGCGGGCGCCTGCGTGTCGGTGACCCAGGTGTACGTCGCGGGGCTGGGGTCGCGGTTGCCCGCGGTGTCGATGGCCGTGACGGTGAGGGTGTGCGCGCCGTCGGTCAGCGCCGGGCTCACGGTGTACGCGGCCGGGCAGGTGAAGCCCGCCGCGCCGTCGAGGGAGCACTCATACGTGCTGGTCTCGCTCGACGAGAACGTGAAGTCGGGCGTGGAGTCGTTGCTGCGCGCAGGCGGCGTGCTGCTGATGACGCCGTCGGGCGGCGTGGTGTCGACGGTGGTCGACGACGGGTTGCTGCTCACCTCGCCGGCGGTGAGGCCGACCTGGTAGCGCAGCTTCGCCTGGTTCACGTACGCGCCGTCACCGGCCACGTTGACGGTGACCGAGACCGAGCCCGTCTCGCCGGGCGCGAGGGAGCCCAGCTGCCAGGAGACGCTCCCGCCGTCGGTGGCGGCGGCCGGCGTCGACGACACCAGCGTGGTGCCCGCGGGCAGCACGTCTTCGATGACCGCGCTCTCGGCCACGCCGGCGCCCGCGGAGTTCGTGTAGTTGATGGTCCACGTCACGGTCGGCGAACGCGTCAACGCGACGCCCGACTTGGTGAGCGAGACGTTGGGCTGGCCCGAGGTGCCCGCCACGCTGGAGGCGAACAGCGCGTTGAGCATCAGGCGCGCGCCGTTGGTCAGCGGGTTGCTGCTGACCGGCGTGGTGGTCGAATAGTCGTGGCCGGTGAGGTAGCTGACGATGCCGTTCGACGCGCTGCCATCGAGGTTGCCGCGCACGAAGGCCAGCCGCGTGTTGCCGGAGCCGGTGCCCGCCAGCAGCACCTTCACGCCGGTCTTGAAGCTGCTGCCGTTGGCCAGCCCCATCGACTGCAGCGAGCCGGTGTCGAGGGTCAGCGTGCCGTCGTACTGGTCGAAGAGGTCGGCGGGCGCGCGGTTGACCACCGGGTTCGGCGGGTTGAGGTCGCTGGTGGAGCAGATGATGAGGATGCAGGTGGTCTGCGTCTCCTGCCCGACGCCGCCGGTGGTGAGGTAGCGGCCGTTGGTGTTGTTCTCGAACGCGTTGACCGCGTTGCACTGCATGTACGCGTGTGAGAGCGCGCTGGCGTCGAGCCACACGCGCACCTCGCGCACCACCTCGCCCACCGGCTGGTCCCAGTGCATCGACGCGAGGAAATGGTACGCGGGCGTGCCGTCGGAGCGCAGCAGCGCGCCGTCACCGGTGGTGCCGCCCGACGTGGGGCCGGAGATCTCCGCCACCGTCAGCACGTCGGGGCTGGCGCTCGCCCACGCGTTCCCCGCGGAGTCGGGGATGCCCGCGGCGTTCAACACCCCGAAGGCGATGTCTTCGTTGTCGTCTTCGAAGACCGCCACGCGCGGCGCGGCGCGCAGCACCTCCGTCACGTCGGCCGAGAAGTCGGCCGTCGCGCGGTGCACGTGCACCGAGGGGTTCGAGAGGAGCCACGCGGTGATGAGCGGCGTCGCCGCCGCGGCCTGCGCCGAGTCGATGATGAACGGGCCGCCGCGGTACATCGCGCTGACGGTGTTCATGGTGGTGACGTCTTGCGCCGACGCCGCGAAGTCGACCGCGGTGTTGGCCGTCTTGTCGCCGCGCACCGCCCAGTGCACGGAGATGCCGTTCGACAACAGCTTGTAGACGAGGCCGTACGCCTTGAGCATGCCGTCGTTCTGGAACGTGTTGTCCATCGGCACGATGAGCGACCCGGCGGCGAAGGTGTTCGTCACCGCCGCGCGCTCAATCTGAATTTCCCCGTTCGGAGGGCCCTGCACCTGCGTGCACGAGACCACCAGCATCAACGACATCAACCACGCGCGCTTCATGGCGCACCTCCTTCATCGGCCCCTGGGAGTGTGAATTCGACTCGACGGTTCTGTTCGCGCCCCGCGGCGGTGTCGTTCGTCGCCGCCGGCTTGTCGGGCCCGTAGCCGCGCGCAGACAGCCGCGAGGCGTCGACCTTGCGGCCCAGCAGGTACGTCATCACCGCGTTGGCGCGGTCCTGCGAGAGCTTGCGGTTGGTCTCCGGCTTGCCCACCGAGTCGGTGTGGCCCTCGACCACCACGCGCGCGATCTCCGGGTGGCCGTTGATGACGTCGGCGACCTGGTTCAGCAGCGGGAACGACTTCGGGAGGATCTTCGACTTGCCGGTCGCGAAGTAGACCTTGTCCTTGATGACGAGGCGGTCGCGGGTGATGACCACCAGCTGCTGCTTCTTCTTCGGGCAGCCCTGGTTCTCCGGCACGCCCTTCTCCGCGGGGCAGTTGTCGAGGTGGTCGGCCACGCTGTCGCCGTCGGTGTCCTTCGCGGGGCAGCCCTTGAGCTCCAGCAGGCCGGCCTCGGCCGGGCACTTGTCGTGCGAGTCTTCGACGCCGTCGTTGTCCTGGTCGCGGAACGGGCAGCCCTGGCGGTTCGCGGGGCCGGGCTCGGTCGGGCACTGGTCATCTGCGTCCATCACGCCGTCATGATCAGCGTCGGGCACCGGGCAGCCCTCGAAGGCGAACACGCCGGCGACGTCGCGGCACTTGTCCTGCGCGTCGGGGATTCCGTCCTTGTCGTTGTCGAGCTCCGGGCAGCCGTCTTCGTCCTGGAAGCCGTCGCGGTCCTCCGGGTCGGTCGGGCACGTGTCACGGCCATTCACCACGCCGTCGCCGTCGTCATCGAGCGCCGGGCACTGCTCCGGAGTGTGCGTGGCCAGCGTGCAGGGGTCGACCACCGCTTTCTTGTACGCGGTGCCCACGCCGATGCCGCCGATGACGCGGAAGGTGGGCGCGCCGGGCGCGGTGCCGAACGTCGGCCCGCCGTGGAGGAAGAAGTCGACCGGGAACGGCGCGAGGATGCGCCCGCCGATGAGCAGCTCGCTGGTGGGGCCCGCGCCCGCCACCGAGAACTGGTTGTGCGAGATGAGCTCGCCGCGAATGGTGTCGCCGATGCCCAGCAGCCCGTTGAGCTCCAGCAGGCTGCCTACCGCCGAGGCCCCCACCGCCTTGCGCGCCTCGATGGCCGCGCCGAACGAGAGCGCGAGGTGCACGAGGTTGCCGAAGCTCCTGCCGGCGTGAATCGAGGGCAACACCGAGAAGCGGCCGCCCGTCAGCGCCCCCGGCGTGCCCAGCGGCAGCGCCACCGCGAGTTGGATGGCGAGGTCGAGCGGCGCGCTCTTCTGCCGGAGGATGCCCGCGCGCAGGCCGATGACCGGCGAGCCCACGCCGAAGCTCTGGGGCTGCGTGAGCCCGACGTCTTGCAGCGTGTCTCCGCGCTGGAAGACCGTGAGCGGCACCTGCAACTGCAGGTCGAGCCAGTCGAACAGGCCCACCGCGCCGAGGAGGTTGAGCTGCAGGCGGTTCCCGACGATCTGCTTTCGCGTCGTCGTGCCGTCGGCGTTGGTGATGGTCAACAGCAGCGGGTTGCGCTCGTAATTCGCGGCCAGGGCGACGCGGAACCGGCCCTGCTCCAGCGTCGCGGCGTCGCCGCCCACCACCGGCCCCGAGCCCGGCGTCAGCACCAGCCGGTCAAGCCCCGACGTCGGCAGCGAGGTCTGCGCCCACGCCTGCCCGCCCACCACACAACACAACAGCCCGACTGCGATTCGCATGCTTCCCCCTGAAACAAGAACTACGCGCTGATGAGCCGCGCAGATTCTGCGCGCCTCCGATGTGCCGCCCACTTTCGATGCATTTGAATACAACGCGACTTTTGGATCGGCCGGCTGTCACTTGTACAGAACTGGCCGCGTCACGTTACGGCTCAGGGTAGGCGCCTGGGTTCTCCTGGTAACGTTCGCGGCACCACGCCGAGCAGAAATACCGGGGAGCACCGCCGTCTGCCTCGAGGGAAATCGCGTCGGCGGTGACCCGCACCTTCATGTGACAAACGGGGTCGACCGCCACCGCTATCCCAGACATTTCCTCAATGTCTGGTTTGCGGAGCGTCAACACAAACGCCACCAGCCGGTCGAGCTCATCGGCGGAGAGCTGCTCCGCGTACGACGGCATCTGGAGCGGGTAGCCCTTCACCCGCTTCACGGCCGGCGAGAGGATGGACTCGCGCACGTAGGCCTCGTCGGCGGTGACCAGCAGCCCCGACTCGAGCTCGCGGCGCCGGCCGAGGAGCCCACCGAGCGGCGGCGCCAGCGCGTCGTTCTCATGACAGTTGGTGCACGACAGCTCGTGGAAGAGCACCTCCCCGCTGCGCGCCTCGGGCGGCGGCGCCTCGGCGGTGCGGGTCAGCGCGTGCACCGCCCCCTTGAGCGCCGTGAAGTCGGCCGGCTCGTCGGAGTCGTAGATGCCGCGCACCACCCCGTTCGCGTCGACCAGCACGAAGACGGAGCTGTGCATCACCGCGTCGAGGCCTCCATCGGTCTTCTGCGCGGTGACGTGGAAGCCCGCGGCGACGTCGGCGAGGCCCTGCGGGGTGGTGGCCAGCAACGACCACCGCGCCTCGCCCGCGTTCCACTGCTTCGCGTACGCCGCCAGCACCTCGGGCGTGTCGTGGTCGGGGTCGACGGAGAAGCTGACGAAGCGCACGGGCACGCCGTCGAGGGCGCGCTGGAGCCGCACCATCTTCGCCGTCAACATCGGGCACACGGTGCGGCAGGTGGTGAAGATGAAGTTGGCGACCCAGGGCTGGCCGCGCAGCGACTCCCCCGTCGTCAGCTGGCCGGTGTGGGCCGTGAAGGAGAACGGTGGCGCGACGAAGAGCGCCTTCGGCGCGGGGCCCTTCGGGAGGTGGGCGAAGTCTTCCGCGGTGACCGGGGCGTGGCTGCGGCTGCGCGCCAGCCAGAGCACGCCCAGCGACACCACCAGCGAGAGCCCCACGAGCGCGCCAAAGACCTTCTTCATGCCTCCGCGCTTACACCCCTCACCCGGGGAGGCAACGATTCCAGATGGTTAGCTGATCAACCGGTGGCCCCTCTTCCCCTTTGTGAGGAATGCGGATACTGGTCACTGCGCACCGCAAAAAAGCGCGGTGTCCGGTAGGCATGACGCAAGCCGGTTTTTTGGAAAGCAGAACAAGCAAATGGCTCTCGGTACTGTGAAGTGGTTCAACGATGCGAAGGGTTTCGGTTTCATCAGCCAGGACGGCGGCGGTGACGACGTGTTCTGTCACCACACGGCCATCCAGTCGGATGGTTTCCGTACGCTGGCCGAAGGCCAGAAGGTGGAGTTCGACGTGAACCGCGGCCCCAAGGGGCTCCAGGCGGCCAACGTCCGCATCGTCGGCTAATCAGCTGACGACTCGCGACTTCGCAAGCAGTTGAAGTCCACGACAGGCCCAGCACTCCTTTTCGAAGGAGGCTGGGCCTTCGAATTTTCTGTGGCAACGTCGGCGCCATGCGAATCCAGGCTCCGCACTGCCCGGCCTGCGGCGCGCCGCTGTCAGTGCCCGAGAACGCGACGCGGGTGACGTGCGGCTACTGCGACGCGCCGCTGATCATCGAGGCCGAGCGCGTGTCGACGCGCCGCCCGCCCGCGCCGAAGCTCCCCGACGACGATGAAGCGCCGTGGCCGGAGCCCGACGCGACCCTCTGGGCGAAGGTGTACCCGCGCTTCGAGCTCTCGGTCATCGAGCAGCGCATCGCCCACGCGGTGCCGGAGCTGTTCGCGGGCGTCGAATTGGCCGACGAGCGCTTCGCGTTCATCTCGCTGCGCGTGGTCGACCGCGAAGGCCGGCCGCTGGCGCACGCGCTCGACGCGGCGTTCGAGGCGCTCAAGCGCTCGCTCGAAGACGACGGCGACCCGGGCCTCGCGGCCAACCTCGCGCTGGAGTCGCTGTGCGAGAAGCCCTTCGACCACCGCCTGGAGTGCGCGGTGATTCTCTTCGAGCCGA
>CAMLFP010000264.1 GCA_946479335.1 uncultured Archangium sp. | reverse complement strand
TGGCTGAGGAGCAGGCCGGCGTCGCCACCGAGCTCACCGCCTTCATAGAGGAGCTCAAGAAGGGCGGCGGCGTCCCCTCCGACTTCAACATCGGCGTCGTCACCACCGGCGTCTACCTGCACGGCAAGATCGGCGACGCCGCGCCGTTCTTCACCGACTACCCGTACCAGTCGGGCCACCTGCGCCCGGTGCCGGTCGCGCTCGACGGCGGCCTCACCGACTTCGACAACCTGATGGGCGAGCGCTTGCTGGTCGGCACCGACCCCGACCTCATCACCAAGTTCGACAAGCTGGTCCGTCAGGGCATCTCCGGCTCCGGGCAGGAGACCCCCTTCGAGGCGGTGCGGCTCGCGCTGACGACGCCCGGCCTCATCGACACCCCGCTGGCGGAGGGCGGAAACGGCGGCTTCCTGCGCGATGGCGCGCGGCTGCTGGTGGTGGTGCTGAGCGACGAAGACGACTGCAGTGAAGAGGTGCGGCCGCCGCTGGTGATCATCACCGACGATCAGACGACCAATCAGTGCAGCGTGCAGGCGAACTCCCTGACCACGGTGAGCGAGTACCACCGCATCTTCACCGAGGAACTGAAGAACTCCGACGGCACCCGCAAGGAGGTCATCTGGACCGCCATCGCGCCCGTCGGCATCGACACCAAGGCCGCGCAGGAGATCCTCGACAACGGTCACGTTCGCAACATCGACTGCCCCACCTCGAACCAGGGTGGGCTGCGTCACCGGCAGATGGCGGAGATGTTCGACTCCACGCTGGTCAACCTCGATTCGATCTGCCGCAGCTCGTACCGCGACACGCTCATCAACATCGCGCAGCTCGCGTCGGTCGTGCAGAGCCTCACCATCGACAACATCCCCGACCCGGGCCTGCTCGCGTTCGTGATCACCCGCGCCGACAACACGAAGGAGACCTGCACCTTCGCGAACAACGGCCTCGTGAACTTCTCGCGCAGCTCCGATGGCGCGACGGTGCGCATCCAGTTCGGCAATCAGTGTCGCCGCCGCGCGGACGACATCTCGGTGACGCTCAAGCTGATCTGCGCGTTGTGAAGACGCCGCGCTCCGTGGCGAGGTAGTCCATCGTCACGTCGTGCGGCTCGGTGATGACCTCGTCGAGCACCTGCAGCTCGAAGGCGATGCCGATGGTGATCGCGTCGGCGCGGCGCTGCGCGAGCGTCGAGTCGTAGTAGGCCTTGCCGCGGCCCAGGCGCTTGCCGTCGCGCGAGAACGCCACGCCGGGCACCAGCCACACGTCGATCTCCGCGAGTGGAACGGCGAGCGCGCTGTCCGGCGGGCTCCACAGGGCGATGCCCGGCTGTGGCAGCGGGCCCGGGCGCGGGTCGCAGAACTCCAGCACGCGACTGGGCTTGCGAATGCGGGGGAACACCACGCGCTTGAGCTGCGAACACACCGCGAACAGCGGCACCTCGAACGGTTGCGCGGCGTAGGCGGCGACGGTGTTCGCGTTGGTCAGAAATGGAAGGGCGGCGAGATGCCGTTGCACCTCGCCGCCCCACCGAACTACCGCTTCAGGACTCAGGCCGCGCCGCCGTGCCTCCACCGCCTGCCGTTGCGCCGCCTTGTCCAAAGAAACGTTCCCCGCCTGAGCCGTGTGTCTCGACCTGGCTGAACCAAAGTGGTTCAGGTGGAGACCATCTGCCTTTCCTTCGGCGTCTCCCTCACTGCTGGGAGCTTGCACCCGGTCGGGACGAGACGACCCCCGTTTGTTTTGTATCGGTTCGAGCTTCAATCGAGCATCACGTACTCCGCAGGGAACAACCCTTTTCAATCTCCTTGGGGCCCATCATAACCGCGCTGTGGAGCAGCGCATCGTCGAGTTTGTCGAAGTCCTCCGCCAGAACGGCCTCAAGGTCGCTGTCAGCGAAGCGAAAGACGCGGTGCAGGCCCTGGCTGAAATCGGGGTCGAAGATCGCGGCGTCACCCGGGCCACGCTGAAGGCCACGCTCTGCAAGCGCACCTCCGATGTGGCGGTGTTCGACCGCGCGTTCGACTTCTACTTTCTCGGCGCCGCGCGCACGCTGGCGAACATCGAGAAGTCGCTGATGCAGCGCATCGAAGAAGAGGGGCTGCTGGGCGAAGACGAGCGGAAGATGATCGTGTGGATGATGGAGCGCCTCGCCGGGCAGCTCTCGCCGCTAACCGAAGCCGCGATGCAGGGTGATCGCGGCGCGCTGGCGTCGATCTTCCGCAACGCGTCGCTGCAGTTGGACTTCTCGCGCATCCAGAACGCGCTGCAGACCGGGTTCTTCTCGCGGCGGCTCGCGGCGGCGGCGGGCTCGGAGGCGATGCGCAGCGATCTCCAGACCATCGCCGATGAGCTCACTGCGCGCGGCATGTCGGCGCGCGGCGTGGAGGTGGTGAGCCAGCAGCTGTCGTCGGCGCTGCGGCGCATCGAAGACGAGGCGCGGCAGGAGGTGCAGCGGCAGGTCGGCGCGCGGCTGCGGAAGGCGGGGGCGATGGTCGAAGACAAGTCGCTGCACACGCTCTCGCGGCAGGAGGTCGCGCTGGCGGAGAAGGCCGTGCGCGCGCTCGCGGAGAAGCTGAAGTCGCGGCTGATTCGCCGCCAGCGCAACAAGAAGAAGGGCCAGCTCAACCCACGCAAGACGCTGCGGAAGAACCTCACCGCCGGCGGCGTGCCGATGGTGCCGCAGTTCCGCTCGCGCCGGCCGCAGCGCCCCGACGTCATCGTGCTCTGTGACGTGAGCGACTCGGTGCGCAACGCGTCGCGGCTGATGCTGCTCTTCACCTGGAGCCTCCAAGCGCTCTTCTCGCGGGTGAGATCGTTCATCTTCGTCTCCGAGCTGGGCGAGGTGACGAAGCACTTCAAGGGCGAGAAGGTCGAAGCGGCGTTGGACGCGGCGCTGTCGGGCGACGTGATCTCGATGTCGTCGAACTCCAACTACGGCAACGCGCTGGCGACCTTCGCGAAGTCATACCTGGGCTCGGTGAGCCGCAAGACGACGGTGTTCATCATCGGAGACGGTCGCAACAACTACAACGCGGCCAACGTGTGGGCGCTCGAGGATCTCAAGCGCAAGGCGAAGCGCGTGGTGTGGCTGTGCACGGAGCCGAAGGCCAACTGGGGCTTCGGCGACAGCGAGATGACCAACTACGCGCGCGCGGTCTCTCAGGTGGTCACAGTGCAGAGCCTCGGCGACCTCGAGAAGATCGCGCCGCAACTCGTGCCGCGCTGACCCTAGCCGAGTGAGTCGGCGTTCTTGAGCGCCTTCAAGCGCAGCCCGCTCTTCTTCAGCAACCGGTAGAGCGACTGCGTCGAGAGGCCGGTGTGCTGTTCGGCGAGCTTCAGGTCGTAGCCGCACACCTTCATCACCTCGGCGAAGTAGTGCCGCTCGAAGTCGTTCTGAACGCGATCTTTCGCCTCGTGGTACGAGAGCTTGCTCGCCACCTCGAGCAGCGTGCTGCGCTCGCTGCGCTTCTCCGGCTGCACCAGCAGATCGAGCCACGACGAATTGCCGGTCGCCTGCATCAGCGCGCCGCGCTCCAGCACGTTGCGCAGCTCCCGCACGTTGCCCGGCCAGTCGTAGCCTTCGAGCAACGAGAGCATCTGCGGCGAGAGGTCGATGGGCGCCGCCAGCGTCTTCACCAGGTGCCGCGCGAGGATCGGGATGTCAGGCTTGCGCGTCCTCAGCGGAGGTAGGCGCACCCGCACCACCGCGAGGCGGAAGTAGAGCTCCTGCCGGAAGCGCTTCTGCTCGACCTCCGACGAGAGGTTGCGCGCGGTCGCGGCGATCACCCGGCCGTCGAGCTTCTTGCCGGGCGCCCACTCCTTCGTCTCCAGGATGCGCAGCAGCCGCGCCTGCGCCGCCGCCGGGAGATCGGCGACCTCGTCGAAGAACACGATGCCACCGCGCGCCGTCGCCAGCGCGCCCTCCGGCCCGAACAGCTCGCGCTCGAGGTTCTGCTCGTTGAGCGACGGGCAATCGACCACGCGGAAGGGGCCGAAGCGACGCGACGAGTACTCGTGGACGGCGCGCGCGGCGAGCTCCTTGCCGGTGCCGGTCTCGCCTTCGAGCAGCAGCGTGAGATCTTCCCGCGTCACGCGGCGGAGCTCCGCGAACACGATGCGCATCGCCTCCGACTCGCCGACCAGCTCGCCGAGCTGATCGCCGATGTCCAACTCCACGTCGGTGCTGCGCGACTTCTGCCGCAGCGTCAGCTTGGTCTTGCCGAGGTCGATCTTGTCTCCCGGCTGCACGAAGGCCTGCAGCACCGGGCGGCCGTCGACGAAGGTGCCGTTGCGCGAGTTGAGATCGCGCAGCAACAGGCCGCGCGGCGTGCGCTCGATCTCCAGGTGCTTGCGGCTCACCGTGCCGTCGCTGAGCACCAGGTCGTTGCTCTCGTCGGTGCCCACGCGGATGAGCCCCGACAGCGCCGAGGCGTGACGGCCCTTGTCGGGCCCGCCCGCGACCTCGACGGTCCACTCGTGGATGGGCACGCGGGTGATGTTGTCGCCGGGGATGGTGACGGACTCGGTCGTCTCGGGGAGCGCCGTGCCTCGGGGATTGCTCTTCATGGAAGTACCTCGTCCCGCTCCTGGCCGTCTCGGCCAACATGAACGTGCGCGGGGCCTTTCAGATGCGCACGGGCCAGCACCTCAGGGAGCGGCGGCTGGCCATTGATGGAAAGAATGAGGTCACCGGGCTGCACCGGTGCGCCTCCGGGGGCTGCCAACACCAACAATGACACCGGGGTCCGCGCGAGGCGGGCGGCGGCCGCGTCGTCGAGCCACGGCGTCAAGAAGCGTGCGCGGTTCTGCATCCACACCTCGGCCTGCAGCGCGTCGGTCTGCGCCGCGGCGGCGTCGGGTTGCGCGGCGGTGAACGCGGGCGCGAGCGCGACGGTGAGGTTCAGGTCGCGTGACGCGACGGCCGGAGCCTCCCAGCGATGCGCGATGTCGAGCGCCTCCTTCGTCAGCTTCTCGAGCAGCCTGGTCATCGGCCAATGCGGGTCGAACTCCTCCTCCCCGGAGGACACCGCGAACGGGTCTTCGATCACTTCTCCGTTCAACTGAACGAGCAGCGTGGAGGTCGCGGGGTGCACCAGCTCCACCGTCACCAGCCAGCGCACCTCGGCGCCGTGGAGCTCGCGCTGCGGGTTGCCCTTCGCGTCTTCACGCGCCGCGGTGGAGGTCGCCTCGCGTTGTTCAATGCGGGCACGCAGCAGCAGCGCTTCGTCAGGCGTCAACTGCGCGCGTGTGATGGCGGGCAGCGCGTTGCTGCCGAGCCACGACTGATCTTCCCACCGCGTCAGAGACACCTCCGCTGGGCCGATGACAGCCAGGCGGTCGCCGGCGTGACGAAGAATCACCGAGACCTGCCGCTGCGCCAGCTCGAAGGCCCGCCACGTCGAAGCGTCGCTCCCGGTGAGGCGAACCGCGGGCACGACGAGCGCCGAGAGGCGCGGCGCGCTCGCCGGCTCGTGAATGATCGTTTGAAACCCGGAGGAACACCCCGCGAGGACCAGCAACCAGCGCCACATCGGTCCGCCGACTCTAGAAAAAACGAGTGCCGGCCTGTTCTGCTTTCCTCTCACGAACACGTCCCCGGGAGCTTTCGCTTGACCTCGGATCTTGTGTCGGGAGGACCGCGAACGGGCCGGCACTCGAGAGACTTTTTACCACCGGCCTCCCGACCTCTGCACCCCTCGTTTGTGACAATTTTACGGCGACGTAAGCGATTGAAATGACGCCGGTTCTAGGCCAGACGGGGAGGGTGAGGGAGCTGCTGACACCGGCGCTGGCCCAGTCGAACCCGAAGGCCTACATCGCGCACTTCAAGCGTCTGGGCGCGGAGGCGCAGCGGGCGCACGTGGGCACGCTGACGGTGGAGGAGCTCCAGCTCCATTTTCGGGCGCTCGGCGAGGTCGCGGCGGTCGGCGTGTTCCTCACGATGCCGGGCGCGCGGTTGGAGGCGATGGTGGCTGGCGCGCCGGTGGGTGAGGCGGCGGGCGCTGACGGTGCGGCGTTGCACGCGAAGGTGCTGACGCTGGCGCGGCAGTTGGAAGCGAGCGTGAGCGGCATGCTGGTGAGCGCGCTGGAGTTGGCGGAGGAGACCTTCGTTGCGCTGCGGGCGATCGACTGGGCGCCGAAGACGCTGATCCTCGCGGGCGACTCGGGTGACGAGCACACGGCGCCGTCGCTGGGCTGGTCGCTGCGGGGCACCATCGCCGACGCGGGCACCTTCTACATGCCCAGCCAAGCGCTCCCGTGGGCGTCGCGGGCCGAGGCCGAAGCGCGGCTCCGCGTGCTAGCCGCCGAGTGGAACGCGGTGCTCGACGTGCGCGTGGTTTGACTCACGCGAGCTTCGCGTCGAGCTCGCCCTTGCTGTGCAGCTTCATCATGTCGGAGTACCCGCCGATGGACTCTTCACCGATGAAGATCTGCGGCACGGTGCGTTGGCCGGTGAGCTCGACCAGCTTCACGCGCATCGCGTCGTCGTGGGTGACGTCGACCTGCTTGAAGGGCACGCCCTTGTCGTGGAGGAACCGCTCCGCCTGGCGGCAGTAGGGGCAGTAGTCGGTGGTGTAGACGGTGACGGCTTTCATTCGGGCTCCATAACGGAGGGGGGCGATGAAAACACAACGGCCCCCGGTCGAGAGACCGGAGGCCGTGGGTAACTCAGGCGTTCGCCTGAAATTACATGCCCATGCCGCCCATACCGCCCATGCCGCCGCCGGGGGGCATCGCCGGGCCGTTATCTTCCTTCGGCTTCTCGGCGACCATCGCCTCGGTGGTGAGCATCAGCGACGACACGGAGGCCGCGTTCTGCAGCGCGCAGCGCGAGACCTTCGCCGGGTCGATGACGCCGGCCGCCAGCAGGTCTTCGAAGGCGCCCGTGCCGGCGTTGAAGCCAAACGCGCCGGTGCCTTCCTTGACCTTGTTGACGATCACCGAGCCCTCGAGGCCACCGTTCGCCGAGATCTGGCGGAGCGGCTCCTCGAGCGAGCGGCGGATGATGTCGACGCCGAACTTCTCGGTCGCCGTCACCTCGACGCTGTCGAGCGCCTTGAGCGAGCGGATGAAGGCCACGCCGCCGCCGGGCACGATGCCCTCTTCGACGGCCGCGCGGGTCGCGTTCAGGGCGTCCTCCACGCGGGCCTTCTTCTCCTTCATCTCGGTCTCGGTGGCCGCGCCGACGTTGATCACCGCCACGCCGCCGACCAGCTTCGCGAGACGCTCCTGGAGCTTCTCCTTGTCGTAGTCGGAGGTGGTCTCCTCGATCTGCGCGCGGATCTGCTTCACGCGGGCCTGGATGTCCTTCTCCGCGCCCGTGCCGTCGATGATCGTGGTGTTGTCCTTGTCGATCTTGATGCGCTTGGCCTTGCCGAGGTCGCCCAGCGTGACGCTCTCGAGCTTGAGGCCGAGGTCCTCGGCGATCAGCTTGCCGCCCGTGAGGATCGCGATGTCTTCGAGCATGGCCTTGCGGCGATCACCGAAGCCCGGCGCCTTGACGGCCGCGACGTTCAGCACGCCACGGATCTTGTTCACCACGAGCGTCGCGAGCGCCTCGCCCTCGATCTCCTCGGCGACGATCAGCAGCGGCTTGCCGGCGCGCGCCACCTGCTCCAGCACGGGCAGGAGGTCCTTCATCGACGAGACCTTCTTCTCGTAGATGAGGATCAGGGGGTCGGCCATCTCGACCTCCATGCGGTCGGGGTTGGTCACGAAGTACGGCGAGAGGTAGCCGCGGTCGAACTGCATGCCTTCGACCACGTCGAGCGTCGTCTCGAGGCCCTTGGCCTCCTCGACGGTGATGACGCCTTCCTTGCCGACCTTGTCCATCGCCTCGGCGATGATCTCGCCGACGGTGGTGTCGGCGGCGGAGAT
>CAMLFP010000263.1 GCA_946479335.1 uncultured Archangium sp. | reverse complement strand
CAATGAAAGAGCCCTCGCTCCGATGATGGAGCGAGGGCTCTGACTTTTTGGGTGAGCGACGCGACGCCCCTCACCCCCGCTTCGCGGACCCCCTCCCCGAGGGAGAGGGCGTTTCGTTACTGGCCTTCGACGAAGCTGCGCAGGCGCTTGCTGCGCGACGGGTGCCGCAGCTTGCGCAGCGCCTTCGCCTCAAT
Source organism: uncultured Archangium sp. (assembly GCA_946479335.1). Next base: position 7,696 of record CAMLFP010000263.1, on the reverse strand, counting down.
CTGGCGGATGCGCTCGCGCGTGACCTCGAAGTCCTGGCCGACCTCTTCCAGCGTGTGGTCGCTCTTCTCGCCGATGCCGAAGCGCATGCGGAGCACCTTCTCTTCGCGCGGCGTCAGCGTGGCCAGCACCTTGCGGGTCTGCTCCGCGAGGTTCATGTTGATGACCGCCTCGTCGGGCTTCACGTGCGCCTTGTCTTCGATGAAGTCGCCGAGGTGTGAATCCTCTTCCTCGCCGATGGGCGTCTCCAGCGAGATGGGCTCCTTGGCGATCTTGAGGACCTTGCGGACCTTGTCGAGCGGGAGCTCCATCTTCTCGGCGATCTCTTCAGGCGTCGGCTCGCGGCCGATCTCCTGCACGAGGTAGCGCGAGGTGCGGATGAGCTTGTTGATGGTCTCGATCATGTGCACCGGGATGCGGATGGTGCGGGCCTGATCGGCGATGGCGCGGGTGATGGCCTGGCGGATCCACCACGTGGCGTAGGTCGAGAACTTGTAGCCGCGCTTGTACTCGAACTTGTCGACGGCCTTCATGAGGCCGATGTTGCCTTCCTGGATCAGGTCGAGGAACTGCAGGCCGCGGTTGGTGTACTTCTTCGCGATCGACACCACGAGGCGGAGGTTGGCCTCCACCAGCTCGCTCTTGGCGCGCTCGGCGCGGCGCTCGCCGACGCCGATGGCCTCGTACTTCACGCGCAGCACGTCGATCTCCATGCCCGCGTCTTCTTCGACCTTCTTGATGCGGCGGAGCGCCTGACGGACATCGCGGTCGAGCGACTCCATGTGCTCGGCGGTGATGTTGAGGCGGCGCTGCAGCTTCTTGGCGGCGCCCTCGTTGCCCACCGCCTCCTTGAGGCCCACCTTCAGGTCGTTGAGCGGAATGCCGTACTGCCGCTCGAGGTCGCGCAGCTCGTCTTCGCTGCGGTCGACGGTCTCGATCATCCCGCGGACGTGCTGCACGATGCGGTCGACGGCCTTCTTCGACAGGCGCATCTCGTCGACCTGCTCCATCATCTTCTCGCGGAGCTCGGCCTCCTCGCGCTTCAGGTCCTTCCGGCGCTGCTCAGAGATCTTCTTGTGGCCGTCGAGGTCCTCGGTGATGTCGACGACCTCCTTCCAGGTCTTCTTGAGCTTGTCGAGCTGCTTGCAGAGGTTCTCGATGCGGTTGAGCTCGGCGGCGTTGAGCTGCACCTCCTTGTTGCCCTCGGCGTCGGCCTCGGCTTCCGGCTCGAACTCCGACTCCTCTTCTTCCTCGCGCTGCGGCTCTTCGGGGGCGTCCTTGAACACCTCGCGCACGCGCAGCTTGCCGGTCTTCAGGCGCGGGCCGATGTCGAGCATCTCGTTGACCGCGACCTTGCAGTCGAGCAACGCGCGCATGACGTCCTTCTCGCCGTCCTCGATGCGCTTGGCGATCTCCACTTCGCCTTCGCGCGTGAGCAGCGCGACGGAGCCCATGCGGCGCAGGTACAGGCGCACCGGGTCGTTCGACTTGGTGGCCTCGTCGGCCGACGCCTTGGTGGGCGTCGCGCCCGGAGTGGCGGCGCCAGCGGCAGCGGCCGGCTTCTCCTCCTCGTCGTCCTCGTCGTCTTCTTCTTCCTCCGCGCCGTCTTCTTCGGCGGCGACGGTGGGCTTCACCTCGACCTGGCCCTCGTTGTTCTTCTGCGCGTCGACGACCTCGACGTCGTTGTCGCCGAACATCGACATCACGTCGTCGATCTGCTCGGGCGAGACCGCGTCGCCGGGCCCGAGGGCCTCGTTGACGTCGTCGATGTTCACGAAGCCCTGCTTCTTGCCCTGGGCGAGCAGGTCCTTCACCGCGGGGCTCTCGGTGATCGACTCCTCGGTCTCTTCGTCTTTCTGCGCGTTGGCGTCGACCTCGCCGCCCTCCATCATCTCGATGGCTGACTCTTCGACTTCGTCGTCGTCGACCTCGGTGACGGCCTTGTGCTTCTTGAGCTTCTCCTTCGCGAGCGCGACGGCGTCAGCGGCCTGGGCGGCGGCTGCGGCCGCGGCGGCCTTGCTGCCGGGCTTGGGCGCGACCTTGGCGACGACCTTCTTCTCCTTGTCGGCGGCGGTGCGCTTCGCAGGCGGCTTCGCCTCGACCTTCTTCTTCTTGGGGTCGTCTTTTTTCGCCGGTTTCGACGCGGGCTTCTTCGTCATGGGACGCTGATCTCCGGGGAGAACTTCGAAAGAAACAGAATCGGGGGCCCTTAGCCAAAACCCGGGCACCCATCAATAAACGCCGCGCTTATTTGGTTCCCACCCCACGGCCCACCATCGCGCTCATTTCTTCGACTTGAGCCGCTGTTTCAGCAACAGGAGCTCACCCTGTTCGGTCAGGAGGTCTCGCGTCTCCTGCGTCAATTCGCTGGTTCCACCCGGGCTGTTGGCGATCTCCCGGGCGACGAACTGCAGGCGGTCTTCCACCGCCCGTAACTTGAGGCGTTCAGAGACGATGTCAAACCCACGCTTGAGCGCCCCCTCATCTGACGGCAGCAGGTCGCGCGCCCGGGTCAGCCCCGCCTTCACCGCGTCTGACGCCTCGTAGAGCGCGTCCTCCGGCGACCCGCCCGACTGGAGCATCTCCACCAGCCGCCGCAGCCCCAGGTGCTTGAGCTCGAAGGCCACCTTGTGGGGGTCGGCCTCCATCAGCTTCCGGTCGCGCAGCACCGCCGCCACCCAGATGGCCTCGTTCTGATCAGGCGGGGGCTCGTTCGACTTCGGCTTGGGCGCGGCCTTCACCGGCGCGGGGTTCTTGCCGCGGAGCGCGGTCTCCAGCTCCGAGGCGGGCAGCCCGAAGTGCTTCGACATCGCCCCGAACAGGGCCGAGCGGGTCAGCCCCACCGGCACCACGCTGGCGATCGGCCGGAAGCGCTCCAGCGCGGCCATCTTCTCTTCGAATGACGCGTCGACGCCGCCGGGGAGCAGCGTCTGGAAGAGGTGGGCGGTCAGCGTGGGGGCCGCCTTGATGGTCTTCTGCACTTCTTCGGCGCCGACCTTGCGCGCCCAGGTGTCGGGGTCTTCGCCGTCGGGCAGCACCGCCACGCGCGAATTCACCCCGCCCGCCAGCAGCGGGCCCGCCAGGCGCTCCACCGCCTTGCGCCCGGCGTCGTCGCCGTCGAGGAGCAGGATCAGCTCCTTGGCCTCCAGCCGGTGCAGCAGCGCGAGGTGGCCGGGCGTCAGCGCGGTGGAGCACAGCGCCACCGCGTTCTTCACGCCGGCCTGGTGCATGCCGATGGCGTCGAAGTAGCCCTCGCACAGCACCACCGACTTCTTCTTGCGGATGTCGTCGCGCGCCTGGTCGGTCGCGTAGAGCGTCTCCGACTTGTTGTAGAGCCGGTTCTCCCGGGAGTTCAGGTACTTGGGGCCGTCATCGCCCTCCAGCAGGCGCCCGCCGAACGCGATGGTGCGCCCCTCGGGGGAGCGGATGGGGATGATCACCCGCCCGCGGAACATGTCGTAGTAGCCCTCGCCCTTGGTGCGCGGCGCGACGAGGCCCGCCTTCTCGCCGAAGGCCAGCAGCCCGCGTTCGCGCAGCTTGTCGGCCAACTCGCTCCACGCCGCCGGGGCCCAGCCCAGCCCGAAGGAGCGGATCAGCTCATCGGTCAGCCCGCGGCTGCGGAGGTATTCGCGCGCGTGCCGGCCGATGGTCGGCTCCCAGAGCTGGTCTGCGAAGAACTGCGCGGCGAAGTCGGTGGCCTCCTTGACCTGCGACTTCTCGCGGGTGGCCGGGTCGACCGCGGCCTCGAGGTCGATGCCCAGCTCCTTGGCGAGGTCGCGCACGGTGTCGACGAAGGTCTTGCCCATCAACCGCTGCACGAAGCTGATGGCGTCGCCGCCGGCCTGACAGCCGAAGCACTTGAAGCGCTTCTCATCGGGCCACACGTAGAACGACGGCGACTTCTCGCCGTGGAAGGGGCACAGCCCCTTGTAGCTGCGGCCCGACTTCTTCAGCTCGACGCCATGGCGCTGCACGAGCGCGATCATGTCGACGCGCTCCCGCACCTCCTGGATCTTCGAGTCGGGGATGAGCATAAAAACTCCCTCTCCCGTGGGGAGAGGGTCGGGGTGAGGGGAGCTTGCGAACTAACCGAGCTTCGACAACTGCGCCTTCACCTCATCGGAGATCGCCTTGCCCTCGGCCTGACCCTTCAAGCGGGGCGTGACGATCTTCATGACGTTGCCGAGGTCCTTCACCGACTTCGCGCCGGCCTCGGTGATGGCCTTCGCGATCTCGGCGCTGAGCGCCTCCGCCGACAGCTGCGCGGGCAGGTACGTCTGGAGGAACGCGACCTCCTTCTCTTCTTTCTCGGCGAGCTCGGGGCGGCCGGCGGCCTTGTACTCGGTGGCGGCGTCGCGGCCCTTCTTCACGAGGCTGGTGATGACGCCGAGGATGCCCGCGTCGTCCAGCACCTTGTTCGCGCCCTCGACCTCCTTGTATTTGATGGCGCTCTTGATCGCGCGGATCTGGGTGAGCTTGAGCTCGTCCTTCGCGCGCATCGCGTCCTTCAGGTCTGCGTCGAGGCGTTCACGGATGGTGGCCATGGCGGGTGCTCCTTGTGTGAAACGAAGAGAGGTTGGCGACACCAGGGGGTCGCCAACCTCCTTTTAGAAACTCAACCGCTGTTTTTCAGTAGCGGCTGCGGTTCTTCTTCACCGCGCGCTTCTTGGCCGCGATGGACTTCTTCTTCTTCTTCACCGACGGCTTCTCGTAGTGCTCGCGCTTGCGGATCTCGGAGAGGATGCCGGCCTTCTCGGTAGCCTTCTTGAAGCGCTTCAGCGCGCCTTCAATCGACTCGCCGTCCTTCAACTTGATGGTGGTCATGCGTCACCTCCTTCTGATCGACCTGAAATGAAAGTGCCGGGCGCATCGCACGCGACGCCCGGCCACGCAACAAGCAACTGTGATCGCCTCACTCCGGCTGGAGCTGGAACTTGATGCTGAACGTGTAGTCGAGCGTGCCGGTGGTGGTGCCCTGCAGGTCGCTGTGCGTGAGGTTCTTCTGCCCGGAGCCGGTGAGCGTGAACTCGCTGGTCATGAAGGTGCCGACGGTGACCTGCTCGGCCTCGAGGGCCGCCGGGAGGTCCATCTGCGCGTTGCAGTCGCCCAGCGTCGTGTCGTTGAACTCGTCCAACACGGGCGTCACCATGGTGTTCACGGGCGGGTCGTCGGGCAGGTCGACGCTCGGGTGGATGACGGTCTGCATCGGCCCCGACCACGTGTGGTGATCGCAGTAGGACGAGCCGCACGAGTTGCTGCCGGTGGGCGCCTGCTGGGCGAAGGTCAAATCAAGCCGGCCACTCAGGGCGCCGATCGACGGCGTGTAGCGCAGGGAGCAGTTGTCGCCGAGGCCCAGCGTCAACGACTGGCTCGTCGTGGCCGTGCACCCACCCGAGAGCTGGGCGTTCAAGGTCAGCGTGCCGGTCGCCGAGATCGCCTTGTAGTCGTACTTGCTGCGGGTGCCGTTGCCGCCGCCCGTCGCGCCGCCGCAGCCCATCAACCCCAGCCCCACCACCAGAGACACCACCGCCATCACCGTGTTTTTCATGGCGCGCACCCTAGGCGCGTTTCAGCGCGCGGTCACACGGAAGAGCGTGCTGCCGAGGCGCACGCGCGTGCCGTCGAGGAGGCGCCGTTCCCCGCCCGGGGGCAGCGCGACGAAGGTGCTGCGGGTGCGCGATCGATCGAGCAGCTCCAGCGAGGTGCCGGCGGGGCGCAGCTCGGCGTGCATCGGCTCCACGGTGTCGTCGTCGTCGAACGAGAGGTGCGCGCCGTGGCGGCCGACGGTGACGGCGCCGCGCAGCACCCAGGTGCGGCCGGGGCGGTTGCCGAGCAGCGTGTGCTCCAATTTCCACGAGGCGGCGGGGCGGGGCGCGCCGTAGGGCCACGGCATGTCGACGGGCGCGCTGTCGAGCGGCCCGAGGTACTTGAGGCGCTGCAGGCCGACGGAGAACGAGTCGCCGGGGTTCAGCCGCTGCGGCCCGTCGAACGACACCCACGTGCCCGAGGTGGAGCCGCCGTCGGAGATCCACAGGTCTTGCCCGCGCTGGAAGAACGACGCGTGGGCGCTCGACATGAAGGGGTCGGAGTCGACGTCGAGCACCCCGAGGCCGCGGCCGACGAGCAGCGGGCGGCGGGTCAGCGGGAGGCTCACGCCGGTGTGCGGGCCGGTCAGCACCTCCAGCGACCAGTGGCGGCCGCCGTCGAGGTGCTCGCGCGGCGCGCTGGGCGGCGGGCGGGGCGCGGGCGGCGGCGGCGGGGCGGGCTCCTCGATGATCGCCTCGGGGACATCGAGGGTGGCCTCGATGACCTCCTCGCGGACGAGCGCCGCGAAGCGCTGGGTGGAGGTGACGTCGGCGCCGGGCTTGCGCGTGAGGCCGGGGGGTACGTCGGCGCCGTACTTCTGCAGCGCGACCTGCGCGCGCTGGTTGCCCGGGTCGTCACGCAGCACGCGCTTGAGCAGCTCGATGGCGCCGGCGCGATCGCCCGACACGTCGAGCCAGAGTGCCGAGTCGATGAGTTGATCGCTTTGGGAGGCCCCGCTCACGGCGCGCAAGATGTCAGGGGTTGCTTCGCTTCGCCACCACGCGCCACGCGGCGATCCACAGGCTGGCTTCCTTCTTCGTCAGCCGCCCGCGGAGCAACGAGGCCACCAGGTCTTCCACCGCGTGGCGGTCGTCTTCGTCTTGCCGGAGGAAGCCGCTGGCGATGAGGCCCAGCTCCAGCGACTTCTTCACCTGCCGCACCATGGCGTCATCGGCCAGCACCGGCGCGCTGGCGGCCACCTCGCCGCGGCGGGCCATGGCGAGCTCGTAGCCGTAGACGATGACGGCCTGCGCGAGGTTGAGCGACGGCTGCTCGTCAGAGGAGGGGATGAAGGAGAGCGCGTGGCACTGCTCGAGGTCGTCGTTGCGCAGGCCGTGGCGCTCGTCGCCGAAGACCAGCGCCCACTTCTCGTCGTTGCGCACCTGCACCTCGGCGCCGAGCTCTTTGGGCGTGAAGCGCTTGCGGCCGTCGATGAAGCGCATGGTGGTGCCCACCACCCACGAGCAATCGGCGACGGCCTCTTCGAGGCTCCCGACGATCTTCACGTTCTCGATGAGATCGCCCGCGTGCACCGCGAGGCGGTTCAAGCCCGGGGCCTCCATGAGCTGCGGGTTGGGCGTGACGACGACCCAGTCGGTGAGGCCGAAGTTCTTCATCGCGCGCGCGATGGCGCCGAGGTTGTCGGCGTTGCGCGGGCGGAGCAGCACGAGACGGGGGGGAGCCATGTCGCGCGCGCCTATACCTCTCCCCCGGGGAGAGGTCTCGCGAAGCGAGGGGGAGGGGCACATGGCGCGCACGTCTTGACTGGGCGGAGTTGCACCAGCGCATCTCCGGCTACGTCTGATGCGTCAGCGTTTGAACTGGAACGACACCACGAAGTCACAACCGAATGCGACGCCGTCGTTGAGACACGGCGAGTAGACAGACTGCTCAACTGACTCGATGAGAACCTGCCCCCGCAGTGGCTTGATGACCCTGCACTGTTCGGGATGCCCGGTCGGCGGTATCCAGCATTTGACGATCGCGAGCCCCAGTTCTCCCTCGGGGTTGAACGGTGGAATCGGCCCCGACAATTTTCGCGGTGGCGTGAACCAGACCTGCTTCACGGTGAATCGCGCACCGGTCGACAACAAGCGAGCGTTTTCGTCGATA
>CAMLFP010000262.1 GCA_946479335.1 uncultured Archangium sp. | reverse complement strand
ACCCCACTCGTCATTGGCGGATCACGTGTCGTGGTGGGCACCGCGAGCTGGACCTTCACCGGCTGGGGCGGGCTCGTGTACCGCGGCACGCCGACGCAGGCGCAGCTCGTCGCCGCGGGCCTCGAGGAGTACGCGCGGCACCCGCTCTTCAACACGGTGTGCATCGATCGCTCGTTCTATGCCCCGATGTCGGTCGACGAGCTCTCGGTGTACGCGCGGCAGCTCCCGGAGGGCTACCGCTGCGGCATGAAGGTCTGGCAGGCGATCTGCGACCCGATGAGCCCGCAGTTCCTCGACGCGGGCTTCTTCAAAGACGCGGTGTTGGCCCCGGTCGATCGCGCGTTCGCCGGGCACCTGGGGCCGCTCATCTTCCAGTTCCCGCCGCTGCGCGCGCCGCCCTCACCCAACGAGCTGGCGTGGAAGTTGGACCGCTTCTTCTCCCGCCTCCCCGAGGGTCTGGAGTGCGCGGTGGAGCTGCGCAACGCCGAGCTGATGACGCCCTCGTACTTCTCGGTGCTCAAGCGGCGCGGCGTCGCGCACCTCTTCAACCATTGGGAGCGCACCCCGCCGCTCCACGCGCAGCTCGATCTCCCCGGCGCGTTCACCGCGAACCACGTCGTCGCGCGGCTGCTGCTGCCGCAGGGGGTCGAGTACGAGGCCGCGCGCGAGGCGTTCTCTCCGTTCGATCGCCTGCAGGCCATCGACGAGCGGCTGCGCGCCGACGTCGCCGAACTCTGGCGCCGGTGCCAGTCGACCGGCCGCACGCTGTGGTGCTTCGTGGGGAACAAGGCCGAGGGCTGCGCGCCGCTCACCGCCCGCGCGCTCCAGGAGCGGATGTTCGGGCGCTGAAACGCGGGCTCAGGGCGCGAGCGGCAGGGAGCCGACGTCGACGCCGGTCATGTCGCTCGTGGCGCCGGCCTTGATGCTGACCGACAGGAGCCGCGACTTGCCGTCACCGTCGATCACCACCAGCTTGTGCACGCCAGAGTCGATGGGCACGTTCTTGAGCGGCGTGGAGCCGAGCGAGTCACCGTTGAAGAGCACCGACGCCGACGAGGGGTTGATGGTGCGCAACGTGAGGTAGCCGATGGCGGCGGCCTTCGCGGAGCCCTTGTCGGTCACCACCTCCACCGTGCCGTCGGGGTTCGCCTTCTTCTTGGCGTTCTGTTTGAGCGCGACCGCGGCCTTGAGCTCGTCGATCTGCTTCTGCAGATCTTCCATCTTCTTCGAGTTCGAGGCGTTGCCCTGCTGCGCGGCGATCTTCATCGAGCGCTGCTCGGCCTCGAGGTAGTCGAGCTGCTTGAGCTGCGACTCCAGCTCGGCGAGCGCCGCCTGCCGCTCGGGGTCGTTGGCCTGCGCTTCGATCTCCGCCTGACGCGCGCGCTCGGCTTCCTGCTGCGCCTTCTGCTTCTCGCGCTCGATGAGCCACTGCGGCTTGGGGCCCGACGGCTGCGCCTCGGTCTTCACCTGCTGCATGCCGGTGTCGCCGGCCGGCGGCGGCTCGTCGAGCTTCTCGAGCAGCGGGTGGAGCGGGCCCTTCCACACCGCCCAGCCAAGCCCACCGAAGACGGCGACCAGCGCGAGCAGCACCACCACGCCGAACCCGCCCTTCTTCTTCGGCGGCTCCGCGGGAGGCGGCGGGGGCGGCGCGGGCTTCTCGCTCACCTGCGGCAGCCGCATCTGCGACTTCGCGCGCGGAGGGATGGTGGCGTCGAGATCCTCCTGCTTGGCGAAGGGCGACTTCGTGCCGGGCTTCACCGTCTCCTCGGGCTCGATGACCTCGACCTTCTGGAGCCGCGACTTGCTGACCTGCGGGAGGCTGCGCGACGACGGCTTGGCGGCCTGGCCCGCGTTGGTGGCCACGCGCGGCAGCTTGGCGCTCGACCCGGCCTTCATGCCCGGGCGCGGGTGCGGCGTGGCGGTCGACCTCCCGCCGAGGGCGCCGCTGGTCTTCTTGTTGGGCTTCGCGTCTGACTGCGCGTCTTCGGCCACGAAGCCGGCGGCGGCAGACTTCACGTCGACGTCGGAGTTCGCCTGCTCGAGCAGCGACCGCGTGATGGCGATCTTGTCTTCGAAGAGCTGGCCCATGAACTCGGCCACCTGCTCGTCTTCGAACATCTCCGGGCACGCCTGCTCGATGGCGCGCGCGAACTCCCGGCCGGTGGCGAAGCGCTGCTCGCGCTTCTTGGCGAGCCCCTTCATCACCACGTCGGAGAACTGCGGCGAGACGTAGGGGTTCGCGCCCGACGGCGCCGAGACGTCTCCGTCGACGATCTTGAGCATCATCGCGGCGTCGGTGGGCGCGGTGAACAGGCGCTCGCCGGTCAGCATCTCGTGCAGCATCACCGCGGCGGCGAAGAGATCGGTGCGGCCGTCGAGCGGCTCGTTGCGCACCTGCTCCGGCGACATGTACCCCGAGGTGCCCTTCACCACGCCGACCTGCGTGCGGTTCAAGCGCCCGCGCGCCTTGGCGATGCCGAAGTCGATGACCTTGACCTGCCCGGTCCACGTGATCATCACGTTCTTCGGGCTGACGTCGCGGTGCACCACGCCCATCGGCTGGCCGGTGGGGTCGGTGAAGTGGTGCGCGTAGTGCAGCGCCAGCACCGAGTCGCGCACCACGCGCGCCGCGAACCCCACGGGGATGGGCACCTGCCGCTTCGCCGCGCGCTTGATGGTCTGCTCGAGGTTCTGCCCGGCGATGAACTCCATCGCGAGGTAGAGCTCTTCGCGCTCCTCGCCGAGGTCGAAGACCTGGCCGATGTTCGCGTTGTTGAAGGCCGCGGTGATGCGCGCCTCGTCGAGGAACATCTTCACGAAAGCGTCGTCGGCCCTCACGTCGGGGAGGATCTGCTTGAGCGCGACGAACTTCTTGAAGCCGCCGGGCCCGGGCAGGAACGCGAGGAACAGCTCCGCCATGCCGCCGACGGAGAGCCGCGTGATGATCTCGTACTTTCCGACCCGTCGGCCGCGATCGAGGTCTGCTGAAGATTTCGCGCTCGGCGCCATGGGCGGGCGGAGTGTAGCAAATCGCTCAGGGGATCGAGGATTTCCAGAACACGTACGGGCGAAGCTCGGTCACCTCGCAGGTCGAGGCGCTGGCGTCGTACTTCCCATTCCCCACATTGAGGAACGACCACTTCGCGCTCCCGCTCCCGAGCGCCTCGATGTGCCCCGGCGAGATCTCGACCGAGTCGGTGCCGTTGGAGAACTCGGCGGCGAACTGCACGAAGCGCCCGCACACGTCCTGCGTGCAGCCCAGCGCGACGGTGCCGGTGCCCACGGTGAACGGCGCGATGTCAGCGGCGGTCAGCAGCTTCTCGCCCTGCTGCGCCATATCGGCCGCGAAGAGCACGTTGCCGGTGGTGCTCTCGCGGAGCACGAACGCGCGCGCGGGCGCCGCGGCGCCGTCGTCGATGACGGTGGCGGTGACCTGCAGCCCGGCGACCAGCGGCGCGCCGTCTCCCGGCGGGAGCTTGATCTGCACGCGCCCGGTCAGCACCTCGCCGTTCACCGGCCCCGGCCGCGCGAAGGCCAGCAGCAGGGAGTTCGACTGGTACACAGCGGAGGTCAGCGTGCCCGTGCCCTGGAACTGCTTCCCCGTGGGCCGGGAGGTCTGCTCGAAGAAGCCCATGTTGTCGGGGCTCGCGACGTTGAGCAGCCAGTCGGAGCCGAGCACCGGGAAGTCATTCGCCGGGCAGCCGGTGGTGCACGCGCCGTCGAGACACAGCTCGCCCTCGCCCTTGCACTGCGAGGTCGCGGTGCACGCGGAGCCGGTGAAGGGGCTGATCTCCACCTCCTGATCCTGCGGCTGGAACTGCTTGGTGGTGCAGGTGCGGGTGACGATGGGCACCGCGCCCTGCCCCACGCCGCCGTCATCGAAGCGCACGCCCGACGGCGACTGTGTCGAGAAGCACAGCTCCAGCGTGAAGGGCTCGTTGAGCGGCGCGTTGACCTCGTCGAGGCAGGTGTTGTCGGAGGTGCAGCCGCTCACGCCTGAGACGCGCACCACGCCGTCCCACGCGCGCTCCGCCTTCTCACCCGCCTCGATGCGGCGGACGATCGGCGTGCCCGCGTCGGGGCACGCACAGCTGAAGTCGCACGCGTTGGCGCAGGTGCGGCACGCGCACGCGAGATCATCGAAGGGGAACAAGGTGCCGCCCACGTTGCGCTGCACCGTGAGGCCCAGCTTGTTCTGCGTCGCCTCGACGTAGATCGGCGACCGCGTGGTGTTCACCACCCGCAGCGTCACCGGCTGGGGCGTCGCCGGGCTGCAGTAGCAGGCGCTCAACGGCATCAACATCAAGAGGCAGAAAGTGCGCATGCTGACGTGCGTGTCACAGCGGCCGTGACGCTCTCCTTGGGCGAAATGAGTCTCTGACAGAACTTACGTGCTGCGCCCGATGCTTGCATGGGCGAAAGTCGAACCCGATGCATTCGCCGCTCCAAAATCGGCGCGCCGTTCTCGCCTGCACGCTGGCGCTGCTCGCGACGAGCGGCTGCGACCCCGTGGGCCGCGAGAACGGCCGCGGCGCCGCGGTGCCCCAGGTCGCCCCGCCGATCCTCTCCCCGGTGGAGATCAAGCCGCCGGAGGTCGACCGCTCGCCGGTGGGCCGCGTGGTGCTGGTCGATCCGCCCCGGGTCGACTCCATCCAGGTCGACGTGTTGAAGCAGTCTGAGGGCGTGGTCGACATCTTGTGGATCATCGACGACTCCGGCTCGATGACCAACGAGCGCCACACGCTGGTCGGCAACTTCGATCGCTTCGTGCAGGAGCTCCTCACGCTGCAGGTCGACTTCCAGATGGGCGTGACCTCGGTGGTGTTCTCCGACGGCGGCAAGCTGCGCGGCGCGACGAAGATCATCACCAACGACACGCCCAACCCGCGCGACGTCTTCGAGGCCAACACCACCTTCCCCGACTCGCGCTCGCGCTGGGAGCAGGGCCTGCGCATGACGCAGTTCGCGCTGACCTCGCCGCTGATCGACCCGGGCCAGGCGAACGCGGGCTTCATCCGCCCGCAGGCGGCGCTGGCGGTCATCGTGGTCACCAACGAAGACGACTCGAGCTTCGGCACCACCGACTACTACGCGCGGGTGTTCCGCAGCCTGAAGGGCAAGGGCAACGAGAACCTGGTCAGCTTCTCCATCATCGGCGGCACGCTGCCCAACGGCTGCGTGTCACCGGGCGAGAGCGGGCTGTACGGCAGCACCGCCGACCCGGCCGTGCGCTACGCGGAGGTCGCCACCAAGACCGGCGGCATCATCGGCAGCATCTGTGACGCCAGCTTCGAGCAGACGCTGATCCGCATCGCGCAGGCGCTCAACACCTTGAAGCGCGTCTTCCCGCTGACGCTGCCGCCCGCGGGCCTGGTGGTGGTCACCGTCAACGGCGTCACCATCCCGCAAGACACCGTCAACGGGTGGACGTACCGCGCCGACACCAACTCCATCTATTTCCTCGGCAACTACGTGCCGCCGCCGGGTGCAGAAGTGCGGTTGACCTACGCGTACTCGCAATGAACTCGCTCACGCACAGACTCGCGCTCGTCGTGCTGTTCGCCGTCACCGGCTGCGCGCGCAGCGCCCTCAACCCCACCTGCCCCAACGGCTACACCGAGGCCGACGGCGGCGTGTGCGTCTGCCAGACCGACGAGGGCTGCCCCACCGGCTACCGCTGCGAGGAGGCCATCTGCGTGTGCCGCGGCACCGAGTGCTGCCCCGCTGGCTACGAATACTCCGCGCAGTCGGAGGCGTGCGTGTGCCGCTCGTCGGAGTGCTGCCCGCGCGATCACCGCTGGCTCGCCGATGAACGCAAGTGCATCTGCGACGACGAGAACTGCTGCCCTGACGGCTACGCGTTCGACGCCGACGCCGGCGCGTGCGCCTGTGACGGCACCAGCTGCTGCCCGCTCGGCTTCGAGTGGACCGAGAGCACCGACGGCGGCACCTCGAAGTGTACCTGCGCCGACGACGACTGCTGCCCGGTCGACTACCGCTACGACCCGCGCACCCACGAGTGCGTGTGCGGCAAGTCAGACTGCTGCCCGCCCAACTTCGAGTACCGCCCGGAGTTCGGCGCGTGCGTGTGCGTCGGCGACGCGTGCTGCCCGACGGGCTTCCACCGCGCCGGCGACCGCTGCGTCTGCGACAACAACGCCAGCTGCCCCGCGAATCAGGTCTGCGACACCACCAGCGGCTCCTGCAAGTGCGTCAACAACGGCGGCTGCCCGGCCGACTACTTCTGCAACTCGCTCGGGTACTGCCAGTCGGCGGCGGCGTGCACCTCGAACCTCGACTGCCCGGGCGGCACCTTCTGCGACACCACCACCACGCGCTGCATCCCCAACGGGCCGTGCACGCTCGACGAGCACTGCGCGCTCGACAACATCTGCTCCACGGCGACGCTGAGCTGCCGGGCCGGCTGCCGCGACGACGGCGACTGCACGCCGAAGAACTCGTGCGTGTCGGGCCAGTGCAGCTTCTTCTGCCGCGACAACACGTTCTGCCCGGCTGATCAGTTCTGCAACAAGACCACCGGCACCTGCGCCGAGCGCCCCGGCCGCTCCGACTGCGACTCGTGCGACAGCTTCACTCCCTGCGGCGGCGGCGCCACGTGCCTCACCTTCCTCACCGAAGGCCAGACCACGCAGTTCTGCGGCGTCGCCTGCAATACCGACGACGACTGCCCCAGCGGCTACGAGTGCGGCGGCGTCATCAACGAGTGCGGCAATGGCGCCAGCTGCCCCGCCCCTCTGGGCGGTGGCAGCGTGGAGTGCAAGGCCTTCGACGTCGAGAACGAGGGCACGCTCTTCTTCTGCACCGGCTCGAACGGCCAGCCCATCGAGTACCTCAAGTCGTGCGCGCCGCGCTCCGGCACCTGCCCGGCCGTCGCCGCGCCTTGAACTTCACGTTTCTTCTCTCGCCGCGGGAAGCGAAGCCGCGGCGCGCGAGTTAGAACGCCTGCATGGTGTGGGTTCGCATCGTCTTCGTCGCCCTGAATCTGCTGGTGTTCGGCTTCGCGGTCGCCTTCGTGTACAGGCGCCTCGCGCGCGACACGATGGAGTCGACCATCGCGCGCCGCCTCGTCGCCGGCCTGCTGGTGGTGCTCTTCCTCGCCGCGCCGCTGATCCGCTTCATCGCCGTGCCTCCGCCGGGAGTCACCGCCGCGCTGCTCTTCGGCTGGGGCATCGTGCTCTACACGTTGATGGCACTGGTGATGCTCGAGGCGGTGCGCTTCTCGTCGCGGCTGACGAAGAAGACCGAGGAGCCGATGAACCCGGAGCGCCGGTTGCTCCTCTCGCGCGCGGCGGCGGCGGGCGCGGTGGCGGTGGGCGCGGGCGCGACGTCGTTCGGCGCCTTCCGCGCGTTCAACCCGCCGCAGATCACCGAGGTGCCGGTCAAGATGCCGGGGCTGCCCAGGGCCCTCGACGGCTTCACCATCGTGCAGCTCTCCGACATCCACGTGGGCGCGGTGATCCAGGAGCGCTTCCTCGATCAGCTGGTCAACACCGCGAACTTCGCGCGGCCTGACCTCGTGGCCATCACCGGCGATCTGGTCGACGGCTCCCCCGACGTGCTCGGCCGCTACGTCTCGCGCATGAAGAACCTGCAGGCGAAGTACGGCACGTTCTTCGTGTCGGGCAATCACGACTACTACTCGGGGTGGGAAGAGTGGGCCCGCGCCCTGCCCGGCGTGGGCTTCACCGTGCTGCGCAACCGCTTCGTCACCATCGGTGATCCGGGCGCGTCGTTCGACACGCCCGAATCCGTCCTTGCCTACTCCGGCAACGGGCTCGACGAACTGAGCGCGGCGTATCACGGCCTGCTGCGAGAGCGCACGGCGCGCGGCGTGTGGCGCGACCCGGAGCGCTACCTGGAGACGTACTGGCGC
>CAMLFP010000261.1 GCA_946479335.1 uncultured Archangium sp. | reverse complement strand
CACCGAGATTCTGTCGAAGGGCGCGAACCTCAAGACGCTGCACGCCGTCGAAGACCACCTCATCCAGAAGAACCACGGCCGCAACTCCACGGTGGTGTGGATTGGCGAGCGCCCCGCGACGGAGACGAAGAAGAACCGCGTCGAGACCTGCGGCCGTGACCCCGCCCGCGCGCAGGCCGCGCTGGAGACCCTCAAGGGCGACCTCGAAGACGCGAAGAGCTGGCTGGGTGACTTCGAGGTCGACCCCACCCCGAAGACCGACTGCTTCTGGGACGTCCGCCTCTACGTGCGCGACGACGTGCAGCCGCCGGTGAAGAAGCGCGGCGGCTGACCTTTTGCGTTACGTCGAGGGCTTCTCGGCGGGCGGCGGCGCTTCAGGCGGTGCGGCGATGGCGGGCGGCGGCGGTGGGAGCGCGGACACCTCGGGCGCGGCGGGGAGCGGCGCGCTGGGCCGCGGCAGCTCCTGCCCTGCGTACTCGAGCAGCGTCTGCACCAGCGTCAGCACCAGCGGGCCCATGAAGATGCCCGCGAAGCCGAAGACGCCCACGCCTCCGAGGATGCCCACGAAGACCAGCAGCGTCGACGCGCCGCTGTTGCCGGAGATGATGAGCGGCCGCACCACGTTGTCGCTGCCGCCGACCAGCACGATGCACCACAGCAGCAGGAAGATGGCCCAGCCCGTCTGACCCTGCGCGAACAACGTCAGCACGCCGGGGATCCACACCAGCGCGGTGCCCACCACGGGGATCAGCGAGGCCACCGCGCCCAGCACGCCGAACACCAGCGGCGAGGGCAGCCCCGCGATGGCGAAGCCGATGCCCAGCAGCGTGCCCTGCACGAGCGCCGTCACCGACGTGCCCAGCACCACCGCGCGCGTCACGCCGCCCAGCGTCTGGGTGAGGCCCTCCTTCCGCGCGCGCGTCATCGGCACGAGGCGGATGCCCTGCTCCACCATCGCCTTGCCGTCGCGCAGCAGGAAGAAGAGGAGGAACAACGTGAGGCCGAACTTGCTGAGGATGTCGACCGCGCCCACCACCACCCGGGTGCTGAGCGAGGCCACCGACTGCAGCGCGTCTTGCGCGGCGTCGGTGATGCTCTTGAGCACCTGCTCCTTCGAGAGCGAGGTGAACTCGCCGGCCTTCTCCAGCAGCAGCTGCACGGGCTTGAACTCCAGCACCAGCTGCACCGCGGGGAGGTTGCGGTTGGCGGCCTCCGTCTGGAGGCGCGTCAGCAGGTCGGTCGACTGCCGCACCACCACCAGCCCGAAGAAGAAGAGCGGGCCCGCCACCGTCAGGAAGGTGGCCGCCGTCAGCAGCCCCGCGGAGACGTTGTTGCCGCGCTTGCGCAGCAGCTTCTCGTGCAGCGGGTACAGCATGAAGGCCAGCAGCGCGCCCCACATGATGGGCACCGCGAAGGGCGTCAAGATGCGCACCACGAGGTACGTGAGCACCGCGAAGGTGCCGAGGCCGAAGACGCGGGCGTAGTAGCGCGACGGAGTCACCCGGCGACTCTATGGCACCTGTGACGCGTGCACGTAGAAGACGGCGCACCGGTATGGTGCCGCGCGCATGCTGACCGTGCTGCTGGGCCTCTCCGCGCTCTACTGGCTGGCCGCCGCCGTGACGGTGGGGTGGAGCCGCGCGCGGGTGCCGGTGCTCTCGGCGCTGCCGCTGCGCACGCTCGAGCGCTGGCCGACGGTGAGCATCATCGTGCCCGCGCGTGATGAAGGCGCGCACCTGCACGAGGCGCTGCGCGCGAAGCTGGCCGACGGCTACCCGGCGCTGCAGGTGCTGGTGGTCGACGACCGCTCCACCGATGACACCGGCGCGCAGGCGCGGGCGCTGGGTGACCCGCGCGTGGTGGTGACGCGCGTCGAGGAGCTCCCGGAGGGCTGGTTGGGCAAGGTGCACGCGTTGCAGCGCGGCGTGGAGGCCAGCACCTCGGAGTGGCTGCTCTTCAGCGACGCCGACGTGCACCTCGCGCCGGGCACGCTGGCGCGCACCATCGCGTGGGCGGAGGAGCGGCAGCTCGACTTCATCGGCGCGATTCCCTCGGTGCACGCGGGGACGTTCGGCGTGGTGTGGTCGCTGCAGTCCTTCATGCGGCTCATCATCCTCGGGGCGCGGCTGCCGCTGGTGGAGCGCGCGGAGTCGACCGCGGCGATGGGCGTCGGCGCGTTCAACCTCGTGCGGCGCGCGGCGTTGGCGAGGTCGCCCGGCTTCGAGTGGTTGAAGATGGAGATCGCCGACGACATGGGCCTCGGCGTGATGATGAAGAAGTCGGGGGCGCGCTGCGCGGCAACGGTGGCCGGCGACGCGGTGTCATTGCAGTTCTACCCGTCGCTGCGGGTGATGACGAAGGCGCTCGAGAAGAACGGCGCGCAGGCGCCCGCGGCGGCGATGGTGCTGGGCAACCTCGCGCTGGCGGCGGTGGAACTCGGCTTCTACGCGGGCTTCTTCTCCTCGTGGTGGTGGGCGGCGGCGTTGGTGTGGCTGCTGGCGGCGGTGACCGACTTCACGCTGGCGAGCTGGCTGCGCGCGCCGCGCTGGCCGGCGGTGCTGCCGGGCTTCGGCGTGCTGCCGCTGTGCTTCGCCGTCGCGCGCTCGAGCGTGTTGGCGGCCATCCGCGGCGGCGTGGTGTGGCGCGGCACGTTCTATTCGACCGCCGCGGTGCGCGCGGGCCAGCGCCTCAAGTAGCGCCGCAGTCAGGCCCAGTGCGCGCGCTCGATGTGGCGCCAGCCGCGCACCTCGGGCGTCGCGAGGAACATCGGCAGCTCATCGTCGCGGGAGGCGCGCTCCCCGCCCGGCACCGGCGTCGTCTCCCACACGCGCACGCGCGGCAGGCCTGCGCGGAACGCCGCGTGCCGCGCCGCCGCCAGCAGCTTCTCGGTGGCGCGCGAGTACGTCAGCACCTGGAGCTCCCGCGCCTTCCAGTACGCGGTCCACGTGATGGTGTCGTCGCCGTCGCGCGCGCCGTGCACGTCGAGGCGGTGGCCGTAGAAGTCTTCGCGCACCAGCTGCCAGTCGAAGCGCTCCGGCGTCGTCATCAGCTGCAAGACGCCGTCGGCGGGCGGAGGCACCGGCGCGAGCTGGGTAACCCACTCGACGTCGGGCTTCGCCTCCAGCGGCTCGAAGGTCACGTCGACCGACGGCACCGGTTGAAACCCCAGGCGCGCGTAGAGCGTCGGGCCAATCTCCGAGAACAGCGTGAAGGCCTGCACCTCGCCGTGAAGCTCCGCCAGCACCGCGCGCAGCATGCCTTCGGCCAGCCCGCGCCCGCGCAGGTGCGGCTCGGTGAAGACCGAGGCGATGGTGGCCGCGAGGCACGGCCGCGCGCCGAGGAGGGCTTCGGAGACGAACGTCTCGCATGACGAGAGAACGTCACCGTTCTCCGCGCACCACAGCCACGTCGTCATCCGCGAGGCCCAGGGGTGCGAACGCAGTGCGTGTTCGCGCGCGAGGAACCGCGCCGTGGAGAGTGGAGCCGCCCACACCTGCGCCGTCAGCCCATCGCGCGCGGCCTGCTGCGCTGCGGTCGCGCGGAGCAGCCGCACGTCAGTTCGCCGCCGTCACCGCGGTGAAGAGGCGCGCCAGCCACTGCTCGTAGTCGACGGCCTCCGGCTCCGAGAGGCGCGCGGGCAGCTGGTCGAACATGCGCGTCGCGGGGATGTGCCGCACGAAGCGGTGCTTGAGCGACGGCAGCTGCGGCCCGACGAGGAAGAAGACGCGCGCGCCGTCGAGCGGCTCCACGGTGGCGGGCTGGAAGTCGCCGGGCAGGCTGTGCGAACCCTTGCCGCCGGGAGCGCTCCACCAGTGCCGCTCGTCTTCCGGCAGGCGCGTCTGCGGGTTCATCGCGCGCCACGGGTAGAGGAAGAAGTGCGACGCGTAGCTGCCGTTCACCTGCTGCGGCCCTTCGCCCAGCATGGTCTTGATGACCGCGGCGTCGGCGGGGCTCGACGCGCCGATGCGCGAGAGCTGCGGCGCCAGCACCGTCGAGAGCAGCACCGAGAGCTGGCCGACATCGACCACGCCATCGGCCTGCAGCGCGTACGCCTCTTTCAGCTCGGGGAAGACGAAGACCAGGCGCTCGCCCGCGCAGGTGTCGAGCAATATCCGCAGCCAGCGTGCGCCGCCGGGTGCGTCACCGAGCGCCTTCAACGCGTCACGCAGCGCGGCGTCTTCGCGCGCGGCCTGCAGCTCCGCCGGCGCGCGGGTGAGCGCCGCCACCGCCGGGCGGAACCACACCTCCAGCGAGAACCACGACGCGACGGCCTCCGGGTCTTCTTCGTGGAGCTGGTCGACGTCGGCGCGGAAGACGCGCTGGTGGTCGAGCTCCATCACCTCGGTCGCGTCATCGGGCGCGTCATCGAAGTCGGCGAGCTGCTCCGCGAAGCGCGCGGCGGCCGACACCCAGCGCGTCAACGGCGCGCGCAGCGCCTTCGCCAGCGGCGCCGGGTCTGCCCCCAGCTCCACCAGCGCGCCCAGCGTCAGCGCCACGTCGGCGGCCTGGTTGGGGCTGGGCACCAGAATCAGCGGCAGCAGCGTGGCCGTCGCCGCGTCGAGCTCGGCCTTGGGGGCCTTCTCCAGCGACTGGTAGATGCGCGCCAGAACCGCCTGCCGCTGCTCGCGCGGCGCGTTCTCGTATTCAGACTTCAGGGCTTCCATCGACATGGTCACTTCGCGCGCAGCGTCGCGGTGCCGTCGTCGCTCTGGGTGAGGACGAACAGCGTGGTGCCGCCCACCGCCACGCCGCGCGGGCTGCCGGTCAGCGTCAGCAACTCGGTCGGCTCGGCGCCGCTGGTCACCTCGAACAACTTCTCCGGCGTCGCGTAGCGCACCAGCCCGCTGGAGACGGCCAGCGCCTTCACGTCGGCGGTGGCGATGGTCTGCAGGTTGCCGCCGGCGCGGCCGATGCGCTTGAGCTCCGGGCCCGAGCCCAGCGGCGCGCGGAAGTACACCACCTCGCCGTCGAGCTGCAGCGGCTCCTCGGCGGTGTCGTACAGCTCGGAGCTGAACGCGCCATCGAGCGCCCCGCGCCACAGCTTCGGCGGGTAGCCGGCAATCCAATACGCGCCCTTGCCGTCGGTGCGCGCGCCGCGCGGCCGCACCTGGTCTTGCGCGATGAGGCTGACGGCGCCCTCCGCGTTGATGGACACCACCGCCCCCACGCCGTCGGTGGAGAGCGGGTCGCTGCCCTTCGGAATCAGCGTGGCCACCACCGTGTCACCCGAGGCCGCGAGGCTGGTGACGGTGGCGTTCTTGAAGCGCGCGCGCACCGTGACGCCCTCCTCGCCGCGCGCGTGCGTGGAGCCGATGAGGCCGCCCTCCGCGAAGAACACCGTGCTGCCGTCGACCGCCAGCGCGTCGAGGCCCGGGCGCGTGAAGATGACCTTCGCCGGCTCGCCCGACGCCGCGCGCACCACGCCGGCCTTGCCGCCCGCCTCGATGATGAAGAGCGCCGCGCCGAAGCCGCCCTTGAGCGACCGCGCCTCGAACTTGCCCTTCGCGATGACGGGGAACTTGTCGTCGCCAGGCGCCGGGGTCTCCAGCAGCGCCTGCAGCTCGGAGCCGGGCCCGGGCGTGTCGCTGCCGGCCGCGTCGGTCTCGAGGAGCGGCAGCGTGGCCTTCGCCGGCTTCTTCTCCGGGGTCTTCTCTTCGGTGCCGTCGGTCTTCGTCGGGTGGCGGCGTTGGTACTCCGTCAGCCCGATGCCGATGGCCAGACACACCAGACCCGCGAGAAGCGTGCGCATGCGCTCGCAGCTAGCAAGGTCTCGTCAGTCGAGCCCGCGTTTTCCATCGGCCCAGTAGGCCTTGGTGGCGCCCTTGAATTTCAGGCGTTGCTTGAGCTGCTGAATCGTCGCCGCGCGGCCGGTGAAGAAGGGCGTCGCGCCGGCATCGACGTGCGCCTTGAGGTTGGTGGCCAGCGCGTCGAGGTGGCCCCGCGGCACCACGCTGGAGTTCGACAGCCCCAGCTTCGCGCACACCTCGCGCGTGGCCTCGACGTCTCCCGCTTCGAGCACCACCACCACGCGGCGGCTCTCGGAGAACGCGCGCGCCACCGCGATGGAGGTCTCGTCGCCGACCACCACCACCGGCCCGGTGATGCCCGCGGCGCTCAGCGACTTCTGCGGGCCGATGAAGTCGACGGGGTCTCCTGGGCGCAGCGCGCGCACCCAGTTCGAGCCCGGCGTGTGGCCGTGGATGAAGCCGAGGAAAGACACCGAGTCGTCGTGCCAGCCGAACGGCGTGTACGTGCGCACCGCCTGCCCGGGGATGAGGATTTGCGCCTTGTCGCCCGGCGTCCACCGCACGTCGCGCAGCTCGTCACCCGCCACGTCGAAGCGCACGAGGTACGAAGACAGCGGCGTCACCTGCGTCACCCGCGAGTGCTTCAGCAGAAAACCGGCGAGTGACGCGAAGAGGGCTTTGGCTTCCATGGGTGATGTCTCGCGCGCCGCGGCGCCGGGTGCCGTGAAGAATCGTCAAAAGGGCGCGGGGCAGGTGAGCTCGAAGTCGTGGCCGTCGAGCGAAAAGCGCAGTGATTCCGCGTGGAGGAACAAGCGCTCCGCGGGCTGCCCATAGAGCCGGTCTCCGAGAATCGGTACGCCGAGCCCGTCGCGATGCGCGGCGTGCACCCGGAGTTGATGCGTGCGCCCGGTGCGCGGGAAGAACGCGACGCGGGTGCGGCCGGCTTCGCGCGCGAGCACCTTCCAGTGCGTCACCGCCTCCTTGCCGTGCTCGAAGTCGACGAGCTGGCGCGGTCGTTGATCAAGGTCGACGCGCAACGGGAGGCAGATGGTGCCCTCGTCACCGTGAACTTCACCGTCGAGGAGGGCGACGTATTGCTTGTGCACCTCACGCGCCTCGAAGCGCCGCTGCAGCGCGCGGTACGCGTCGGCGTCGAGCGCGAAGAGCAGCAGGCCCGAGGTGTCGAGGTCGAGGCGGTGCACCGCCCTCGCGTCGGGGTGCACCGCGCGTACGCGCGCGAGCATCGAGTCGGTGATGGCCTCGTCCTTCGCGGGCACCGAGAGCATGCCGGCGGGCTTGTGCACCGCGATGAAGCGCTCGTGTGTGAAGACGAGGGGGAGCGCGCCGGTGGCGTGGGCGACGGGTTTCCAGGTGACGCGCGGCGCGGTGTCGAGCCCCCGCAGCATGAAGGGGAGAATCGGCGCGCACTTCTCGCGGCACGCGGGGAAGTACATGCCCTCGACCCGCGCGCCCGCGGGCGGCGGCGCACCCCACCAGAACTCCGCGAGCGCGAGCGGCTTGAGCCCGAGGCGGAGCGCGTGCATCAACAGCTTCGGTGCCGCGCAGTCGGCGGCGCCTGAAGGTGGATCAATCTCGAAGAATGAACGGAGCGTCGCCGCTTCGCCGGCGAAGTTGCGCAGGACGTACGAGTCCCAGATGCGGCGCATGGCGATGAGCGAGGCGAGGCGGCGGAGGCGGTCGAGCGCGGCGAGGTGACGCTCGAGCGGCTTCAAGGTCGCGAGCGCGGCGTCGCGTTCGTCACGGAAGCGCGCCTGTTGCGCGCGGCGTTCGCGGTCATCGGCGCGGCTCTCTTCTGCCAACACTCGCGCAACCTCTCCCGTGGGGAGAGGTCGAGGCGAAGCCTCGGGTGAGGGGCGGTCGTCGCGCAGCACCTCTCCCGTGGGGAGAGGTCGAGGCGAAGCCTCGGGTGAGGGGCGGTCGTCGCGCGTCACCTCTCCCGTGGGGAGAGGTCGAGGCGAAGCCTCGGGTGAGGGGTGGGTCGTCGATTCGTCACCAGGCGCGCGAACTTGAGACTCCGCATGATCATCTCCGACTCGCGGTTCGCGCCCCCCCCCCCCCCCCAACCCCGGGGGGGGGGGGTTTTTTTTTTTTTTGTAAAACCCCCCCCGGGGCGGCGCCGGGCACAGCAG
>CAMLFP010000260.1 GCA_946479335.1 uncultured Archangium sp. | reverse complement strand
TGAACACGTCGGTCTGCGCGCCGACCCCGAAGGCGAACGCGCGCGTGTGCTCGAGGAAGCGGTCGACCACCGACACCACGCGGATCTTCTCGGAGAGGCCGGGCACGCCGGGCCGCAGGCAGCAGATGCCGCGGATCAGCAGGTCGATCTCCACGCCCGCCTGGCTCGCGGCGTACAGCGCGCGGATGACGACCGGGTCGACCAGCGCGTTCAGCTTCGCCTGGATGCGCGCCGGCTCGCCCTTCTTCGCGCGCTGCGCCTCGCGCTCGATGAGCTCCAGCACCTTGCTCTGCAGCGTGGTGGGCGCCACGGCGAGGCGCTTCCAGTTCGGTTGCGTGGAGTAGCCGGTGAGCAGGTTGAAGAGCGCGCTGACGTCGTCGGCGATCTCCGGGCGCGCGGTGAAGAGCGAGAGGTCGGTGTACGAGCGCGCGGTCGCGGAGTTGTAGTTGCCGGTGCCGAGGTGCACGTACCGGCGGATGCCGTTGCCCTCGCGGCGCACCACCAGCGTCACCTTGCAGTGCGTCTTGAGGCCGATGAGGCCGTAGACGACGTGCACGCCGTTCTCCTCCATGCGGCGCGCCCAGGCGATGTTGTTGGCCTCGTCGAGGCGGGCCTTGAGCTCCACCAGCACCGCGACCTGCTTGCCGTTCTCCGACGCGCGCACCAGCGCCCGGGCCACCGAGGAGTCACCCGTGGTGCGGTACAGCGTCTGCTTGATGGCCAGCACGTTGGGGTCGTCGGCGGCCTCTTCGATGAAGCGCACCACCGGGTCGAACGACTCATAGGGGTGGTGCAGCAGCACGTCTTTCTGACTGACCAACTGCACCATCGAGTCGGCGTTCGCGATGCTGGAGGGGATCGCCGGCACCAGCGGCTCCACGCGGTTCTCCGGGCGTTGATCGGCGTCGGCGATGGCCGTGAGATCCTGCAGCTGCAGCGGCCCGGCGACGCGGTACACGTCGGTGGCCGCCAGCTTGAGCGCGCTGGAGAGCTGCGCCTCGAGCGCCGGGGAGGCCGCGACGTCGAGCTCCAGGCGCACCACCGCGCCGCGATCGCGCCGCCGGAGCTCCTGCTGGATCGACGCCAGCAGGTCCTGCGACTCCTCCTCGTCGATGTCGAGGTCCCAGTTGCGCGTGAGGCGGAAGGCGCAGGTCTGCTCGACCGCGAACCCGGGGAAGAGGTCTGCCGCCTGCAGCGCGATCAGCTCCTCGAGCAGCAAGAACGCGCTCCCCGTGGTCGACGGCAGCGGCACCAGGCGCGGCAACACCGCGGGCACCTGCACCACCGCGAGCGACGACTCGCCGAGGTCCTTCTTTCTGCGCTGGCTGCCCCGGCGCACCACGATGGCGACGTTGAGCGACTTGTTCCGCAGGTGGGGGAAGGGGTGGCCGGGGTCGACGGCCAGCGGCGTCAGCGCGGGGAAGACGTTCGACTGGAACCAGCTCTTCGCGGCGGTCTTCTGCTCCGCGCTCAACGACTCGCGGGAGAGCACCTGCAGCCCGTTGGCGGCCAGCAGCGGCACCAGCTCGCGGTTCCACACCGCGTACTGCTCCTCGACCATCTTGTGCGTGCGCTCGGAGATCGCCGCCAGTTGCTCGCCGGGCACCATGCCGTCGGCCGGCAGCTCCGCCACGCCGCCCTGCAGCTGCTGGCGGATGCCCGCCACCCGCACCATGAAGAACTCATCGAGGTTGCTGGAGACGATCGAGAGGAACTTGTTGCGCTCGTGGATCGGCAGCGAGCTGTTGCGCGCCTCCGCCAGCACCCGGTCGTTGAACGCCAACCACGAGAGCTCGCGGTTGAGGAACAGGTGCTTGTCGCTGGTGGTGGTGGTCCCGCTGGTGGTTTCGGCCAATTGCATGGTTCCCCGTCACCTTCTTGGCATATGGGATCGACTCGGCAAGCAGGTAACCTGCGCGCCCTTCAAGCCATGGCACGCCGCACCTCCCGCGATCTGAACGACGACATCCTCGGTGCCATCGACGTCGGCACCAACGCCGTGCGCCTCGAGTTGGCGCGCGTACTGCCCGACGGCTCGCTGGAGACGCTGCACACCGAGCGCGACCCGGTGCGGCCGGGCGAGGGCCTCTTCAAGTCGGGCGTCATCTCGCGCGAGGTGGCCTCGCGGTTGGTGGCGACGCTGCGGCGCTACGCGGCGCTGTGTGATCGCTATGGCGCGCGCACCCGCGCGGTCGCCACCAGCGCGCTGCGCGAGGCCCGCAACCGCGACGACATCGTGCGGCGGGTCAAGCGCGAGGCGAACCTCACGTTGGACGTGGTGTCGGGCCGTGAAGAGGCGCGCCTGATCTGCCTCGGCGTGCTGCACGGCAAGCAGCCGCACCAGAAGTCGCTGTGCGTCGACATCGGCGGCGGCAGCACCGAGGTGATCTTCGCGATCGGCGAGCAACCGCACGATCTCTGGAGCGTCGACCTCGGCGCGGTGCGCCTCACCGAGCTCTTCGACGTGAAGGACGCGCTGCCCGGCAAGAAGCTGCGCCTGATGCGCGACTACGCCCGCGAGATGCTGGGCGAGCGCATCAAGACGCCGCTGAAGGGGCTGCCCACCAGCGCCGTCGGCTCCTCGGGCACCATCGGCGCCATCGTGGCCTTCGCGCGCTCCGAGGGCGTGGGGCACGCCACGCAGCAGGAGATCTCCCGCGCCGTCGAGACGCTCGCGGAGATGGACTCGGAGAAGCGCCGCAAGCGCTTCGACCCGCGCCGCGCCGACATCGTGGTGGCGGGCGCGGTGGTGCTGGAGGCCGTGATGCAGCGGCTCCACATCAACACCATCACCGCGGTCGATCGCGGGCTGCGCGAGGGCATCCTCTACGACCTGCTCAAGCGCCGGAAGATCGACGCCGACGATCACTCGCTCACCGACGCCGCGCTCGCGCTGGGCCGCCGCTTCCACTTCAGCGAGGAGCACGGCACCCGCGTGGCCGCGCTCGCGCTGCAGCTCTTCGACGATCTCGCGACGCTCCACCAGCTCCCCGCCGCGGCGCGGCCGTACCTCGAGACCGCCGCGCTGCTGCACGACGTGGGGCACGCGGTGAACTACCAGAAGCACCACAAGCACACGCACTACCTGATCTTGAACAGCGATCTCCCGGGCCTCACCGATCGCGAACGGCAGCTGGTGGCGCTCATCGCGCGCTTTCATCGCCGCACGCGGCCGGAGCCGGTGCACGAGCTCCTCGCGCCGCTCACGCCGGCTGATTTCCGCCTGGTGCGCAAGTGCGCCACGCTGCTGCGCGTCGCCGACTCGCTCGATCGCAGCCACCAGCAGCCGGTGAAGTCGGTCTCCGCGGCGGTGAAGGGGCGGGCGGTGCAGCTCACGGTGAAGACGCGCGGCTCCGTCGATCTCGAGCTGTGGGATCTCCAGCACGAGCTCGAGCTGTTCCGCGAGGTGTTCGGGAAGACGCTCCAGGTGACCGCCTCAGGCGCGCGCGGCCACTGACTCGTCCGTCATGCGGTAGCCGACGCCGCGCACGGTCTCCACGCTGTTGCGCGCCGGGCCCAGCTTCTCGCGCAGCCGCATCACGTGGGTGTCGACGGTGCGCGTCTCCAGCGGCGAGGTGATGCCCCACACGTCGGCCAGCAGCTGCTCGCGCGACTGCACGCGGCCCGGGCGCGCCATGAACTGGTGCAGCAGCTTGAACTCCAGCGCGGTCAGCTCCAGCGGCTGGCCCTCGACCCACGCGCGGTGCGAGCCGGTGTCCAACGTGAGGAGCCCGGTGGTGATGCGCTGGCCGGCGTCGGTCGGCCCGGCGCGCCGCAAGATGGCCTTCAAGCGCAGCACCAGCTCGCGCGGTGAGAAGGGCTTGCTGACGTAGTCGTCGGCGCCCACCTCGAAGCCCTCCACGCGATCCGACTCCTCGCCGCGCGCGGTCAGCATCACGATGGGCACCTCGCGGGTGCGGGGCTCGGCGCGCAGCCGACGGCAGACCTCCTTGCCGGAGAGGTCGGGCAGCATCAGATCGAGCAGCACCACGTCGGGCACGCGCTGCTGCGCCAGTTGCAGCGCGCGCTCTCCCGTCATCGCGATGGCGGTCTCGAGGCCCGCCTGGTGCAGGTTGAACTCCACCAGCGACGCCAGGTCTGCCTCGTCATCAACGATCAGTACGAATGCCATGCGCGGCTACGTATGCGCGGCGCTTCACGCGGCGGTGAAGGGTGCGTGACAAGCAGGTGACGGCTACTCGCCCGAGGCGCACCCGGGCGCGTCGTCGGCGGCCGCGTCGGGCAGCTCGAGCTCGGGCTCCTCGACGGGCGCGACCTCCAGCTGCTCGGGCGTCGCGCCCGGCGGCGGCGCGAGGTACGGCTTCGGGAGGTTGCTGGTGGGCGGCTTGAGGTACGGCGGCAGCCCCGAGTGCCGGCGCGCGGCCTCGGCGAGCTGCGCGTGGTGGCGGTAGCGGCACTCCACCATCTTGTGGATCAGCAGCGGCGCGCCCGGCACCTTGCGCGCGCTCAGCGCCTGCGTCGCCTTGCGCACCGTGTACCGCACCCGGCGGATCTGCACGCGCCAGCCGCGCGGCGTCCACGTGAAGAGGCCCCACGCGGGCCGGAGATCACCGTCGCGGGGAATGCCGGCCGAGGCGACGTCGGCGATCACCAGCTTCCCCACCCGGCGCCGGTAGGGGAAATGGAGGTGCCCGAAGGCCATGGCCGTGGCGTCGACGTGCTGCAGCCACTTGCGGATGGCGCCCTCGTCCATCGTCGGCTCCAGCGAGTCTTCGAGGTTCTTCGGGTTGGCGTGGCAGACGAAGAGGTCTTGCCCCTTGCGCGGCGAGTAGCGCACCGAGAAGGGCAGCTCGCCCATCTTCTGCAGACGCTCGGCGCCCAGCTGTTCGCGCGTCCACTGGAGCAGCTCCGTCTTCCAGTGATCGGCCTCGCGGTACGCGCCGTGGAGGTAGAGCCCCGAGAGGTACGCGTCGGTGTTGCCCATCAACAGCGCGTCGCACTCGGCGAAGAGCAGGTCGACGGTCTCCGCCGGGTGGGAGCCGCGCATCGCGAGATCTCCGGCGGCGATGACGTAGTCAGGGGCCTGCTGCTTGATGTCTTCAAGCACCGCCTCGGCAGCGGCGAGGTTGCCGTGAGTGTCTGACAGCACCGCGACGCGCATTGCGGCGCCGAGTGTACGCCGCGCCTTCGCGGTTCGTCGATTTCTCGCAACTCAGCTCGCCGGTGGAACCGGTAGCTCGACGAAGAAGGTGGAGCCCTGCCCGGGCGCGCTCTCCACCCGCACGTCGCCCTTCATGGTGTTGGCGAGGTTCTTCACGATCGACAGGCCCAGGCCGGTGCCGCCCATCTCGCGAGAGCGGCCCTTGTCGACCCGGTAGAAGCGCTCGAAGACGCGGGGCAGGTGGCGCGCCTCGATGCCGGGCCCGTCGTCTTTCACGCCGATGAGCAGGTTGTCGCCGCGGCGCTCGGCGGTGACCTCCACGCGGCCGCCGGGGCGCGTGTACTTCACCGCGTTGTCCACCAGGTTGAGGAGGAGCTGCTCCACCGCGCGTTTGTCGCCCAGCACCTGCGCGCTCGGGGAGATGTTGACGTGCAGCGTGGTGTTGCGGGGGCTGGCCTTGGGCCGCACGGCCTCGAACGCGCGCTGCGTCGCCTCCAGCACGCCGACCGGCTTCTCCTCGAGCTGGATCTGCCGCGCGTCGATGCGCGAGAGCTCGAGGAGATCCTCGACCAGCTCCGAGAGCCGCTCCGACTGCCGGTGGATGATCTCCACCATCTTCGGCGCCGCGTTGGCGTCGTTGATCGCGCCCGACTGCAGCGTCTCCGCGTACCCGCGGATGGCGGTGATCGGCGTGCGCAGCTCGTGGCTGACGTTGGCGACGAAGTCCTTCCGCACCTTCTCGAGGCGCCGCAGCTCGGTGACGTCGAAGAACACCGCCGACGAGCCGCCGTACTCGCGGCCCAGCGGCGAGACGTGCACCGAGAGCACGGTGGGCTTCACGCCCTCCACGTTGAGCTCGATGCGGCTGGAGACGCCCTCCACGCAGGCCTTCTCCGTCGCCTCCTGGATCTCCTCGCTGCCGGGGAAGAGGTCGCGCGGGCGGTGCCCCACCAGCTCGCGCGCGGTGAAGAGGAGCTCCTTGAGGGCGTTGTTGTGCTCGATGACGGTGCCATCTTCCGAGGTCATCCACACGCCCTCGGCCATGCCGTCGATGACCGCGCGCAACATGCCCAGCTTGCGCGTGTTCTCCCGCGCGGCGACGGCCACGCTGTTCACCTCGCGGGCCAGCGCGATGGGGTCTTCGCCGGGCCCCACGTCGACGCCGGGGTCGAGCGCCAACCCGCGCGCAGCGGCGGCGAACGCGTCAGCCCGACGTTTCCACTGCGCGGTGATGCGTTGCGTGGCGCCGAACACGCAGGCCGCGCCGATGGCCCCCGCGCCGATGGCGACGGCGACGTTGGCGGTGAAGAAGAGGGCGAACGCGGCCAGCCCGAGGAAGGCGCCCCACATCCACAACAAGAGGCGGTTCATGCGTTCAACTTGTAGCCGACGCCGCGGATGGTCTCGATCACGTCGCCCGCGGGCCCCAGCTTCTCGCGCAGCCGCTTGATGTGCGTGTCGACGGTGCGGGTGGTGATCTCCGCGTCGATGCCCCACACGTCGGAGAGCAGCGTCTCGCGCGTCTGCACCCGGCCCGGCCGCTCGAGGAAGGTCTTCAGCAGCCGGAACTCCAGCGCCGTCAGCACCACCGGCTTGCCGCCCACGCGCACCTCGTGGCGCTCCACGTCGAGGGAGATCTCACCCTTCGACAACAGCTTCTCGCCGGGCGCCTTCGCGTCGGTGTCGTTGCGCCGCAGCACCGCCTTCACCCGCAGCATCAGCTCCTTCACCGAGAAGGGCTTGGTGACGTAGTCGTCGGCGCCGAGCTCCAGGCCCTTCACGCGGTCGCCTTCTTCACCGCGCGCCGTCACCATGATGATGGGCGTGCGCCGCGCTTCGTTCTCGCGCACCAGCCGCGTCACCTCGCTGCCCGCGATGTCGGGGAGCATCAAGTCGAGGAGGATGAGGTCTGGCTTCCACGTGCGCGCGCGCGCGATGCCGGCGGCGCCCGTGCGCACCACCTCCGCCTCGTGGCCGTCGGCGCGCAGGTTGTATTCAACGAGCGAACCCAGGTCTTGCTCGTCTTCGATCACGAGGATTCGGGCCATTGCGCGCGGCTTCCTACCCCACATCGTCTCATGGCATAAGCCGCCAGACTTCATGGGTACCGAGAAGCGCAAGGAAGAGCGGATTCCAGTCGAGCTGTGGATCGAAGCGGCCCGCGACGGCGAGCTCTACTACCAGCGCGCCTCGAACCTCTCGGTCGGCGGCGCGTACTTCAACCAGACCATCCCCCTGCCGACGGGCACGCGCGTCTCGCTCAAGTTCACGCTGCCCGGCGACACGCATGAGATCGCCTGCGAGGGCGACATCGTGTCGGCCAAGGAGCTGGGCATGGGCGTGCAGTTTCAAGCGCTCGCGGCTGTCGATCGCGCGCGCATCGAGAAGCTGATCGCGAAGTTCCTGAAGCGTCAGTGACGCGGGTCGCAGGCGGCGTGCGGTGAGAGCAGCTCGATGCGCGCGGTGACCGCGGCGTTGTTGCCCGCATCGAGCTTCGGCACGTAGTTGCACGAGCTGCCGGCGAGCTGCGCGGGCGACTCACTCGAGACCGCCTCGATCACCAGCGCGAAGTCGGAGCCCGGCTTCAAGCCCTTGAGCGACACGTCTTGTTCGTTGGGCGAGCCGGCCTGCAGCGTGGCGAGCGAGAAGCTCCACGACGACTTCTGCTGGCCGTTCTCGTCGTGCGTCACGAAGCGGCTGCTGTCGACCTGACCATTCACGCACGACTTCTGCACCTCGGTGCAGTCGAGCTCCGAGCCGCGCGTCACCAGCGAGAACTGGAACGCCTGAATGTCGTCCTTCAGGCCGGCGGAGATGTAGAGCTCGAGGGGGAA
>CAMLFP010000259.1 GCA_946479335.1 uncultured Archangium sp. | reverse complement strand
TATGTTGCCGCTGCCGACCTTCTGCTCGATGCGGGCCTGGTAGTCCCACGAGGAGAGCTCCGGCTTGATGCCCTCGCCGAACGCGCCCGTGCCGCCCAGCGCGGAGAGCAGCCACTGCGCGTAGTTCACCATCCCCGCGGCGGTGATGGTGGTGCCGGTCTGTTTGATGGGCACCTCGATGAAGGCGTTCGACGAGGTGAGGCCCGGCGTGGCGACGACGTGCACGCGGTCGTCGCGCGACCTGGCGATGTTGGCGCTGATGACGCCGCCGGAGATGCGCCCGAAGCGCACCGGCGCGTTCGACGGGTAGAAGTCGATGCTCTCGATGAACTGCGGGTGCACCACCTGGTCGCCCACCATCAGGTGGTAGAGCTGCGGCACGCGCACGCCGTCGAGGTACAGCCCCGTCGCCGCCGGCACCGCGCCGCGCACCACCGGGTAGTTCAGCCCTGAAATCGGGGTGACGACGCCGGGCAACAGCATCATCACCTTGAGCGGCTGGCCGGCGGTGCCCGCGACCTCGTACAGCTCCGGGCCCGAGAGGCTCATGCGCGCCACCTCCGCGCGGTCGGCCTGGCCGCGCACCACCGTCTCGTACGGGCGCGAGTAGGTGCGGTCGAGCCGGTAGATGACCTCCACGCGCTGGTTGGCGTTGAGCGTCTCCTTGAATTGGCGCGTGCGATGGCCGCTGGCGGTCACCATGACGCGGTACTCGCCGGGCGGCACCTCGAGCGTGAAGCGCCCCTCGGCGTCGGCCTCCACGCCCGCGTCGCCGGCCGACACGTACGCCAGCGGCACCACCTCGCGCGTGCCTTTGGTCATCACCTTCCCGCTCAGCGTCGCCGGGAGCTGCGGCGGGGGCGGTGGCGCGAAGTGGTAGCGGAAGCCGATGACCACGGCGATGACCGCGCCGTCTTGCGTCGCGGGCGTGAAGCGGAGCGCCTTCGCGGTGGTGCTCGCGACGTCAGCGAACGCGTCGTTGGGCGCGTTCACCACCGTCACCTCCATCACCTCGCCCTGGGTGCCCACCACCAGCCGCAGCTCGACATCGCCCTCCGCCACGCCCGCGTCGGCCGGGTAGACGAGCGGCGGCGAGTGCACCAGCACCGGCGGCGTCAACACCCCCGCGTCAGGCGCCTGCGCGACGAAGAGCTGGAGCAGGAGCGCGGTGAGCACGGGCGGGGCCGTATAGCCGCTCCCGCCTGTGTCGGCGGGTGTGATCCTTCCACTCTGAATTGCGTCGGGAAGGTGACGTTGACTAGCCTTGCATCAACTTCACCCGAAGGAGCGGACATGCAGGAAGTCACGATGTTGTTGCCGGTGATTCTGGGAGCGCTCGCGGTTGGAGCCCTGCTCCTCGGCAGCCGTCGCGCGCCTGTCGCGGTGCCCGTGCCGGTGAAGCGACACCCGCGCCGCCGCTGAACGTCTCGTGAAGCATCTGGAGCGGTTGGCGAAGGTCGTCTTCGCCATGGTGATGGCGGTGTGGCTGTGGCGTCGCAAGCGCCCGCTGCCCGCGAAGAAGCCCCTCAAGGTCCTCGTGGTGCGCATCGACAACCGCGTCGGTGAAGCGCTGTTGACGACGCCGCTGTTCGACGCGCTCCACGCGGCCGGCCACGAGGTGCACCTGCTGACGCACCCGAAGATGCGCCGCGTGTTGGAAGGCCACCCCTCGCTCGCGCGCCTGTGGGACTGGCGGCGCAGCCTCGCGGTGCTCCGGGAGCTCCGCGCGCAGCGCTTCGACGCGGTCATCAACTGCGGCAACTGGGCGGAGCCCGCCGTCACCTCCGCCGTCGTCGCGCGCCTCTGCGCTGCGCACGGCCCCGTCATCGGCCCCGCGAACTTTCCGTCTCGGTGGCTGATGGACCACCCCGTCGCGCCGCTCGAGGGCACGTCGTCGGAGTTCCGGCAGCGCGCGCACCTCGGAGCGCCGCTCGCGTCACTCCCGGCGGAGCCCCGGTTGTCGTTTCGCGAGACCGCGCCCTTCTCGGTGGTGCAGGGCCGCTACGCGGTGGTGAACCCCGGCGGCCGCCTCGACTACCGGCGCGTGAAGCCGGAGACCTTCATCGAGGCGGCCAACGTGCTCGCGCAGCTCGGCGTCACGCCCGTCGTCACCTGGGGGCCTGGAGAAGAGTCGCTCGCCGACGCGGTGTGCAGCGGGTGCGGAGCGGCCACGCGCGCGCCGGCGACCTCCATCGAGCAGCTCGCGGCGCTGATGCGCGGCGCGGCGGTGACGGTGTGCAACAACACCGGGCCGATGCACCTCTCGGTCGCGGTGGGCTGCCCCACCGTCGCGCTCTTCCTCCACATGGACGTCGCGCGCTGGGGCCACGCCTACGCCCCGCACCGCATGGTCGACCTGACGCACGCGCGCGCCGACCTCCGCGCGGAGCTGTCTGCGGCGCTGCGTTGATCACCGGTCGTAGTGCGAGCGCTTCATCGCGTACATGCGCGCGTCGGCGTCTTGCAGCGCGCTCGAGACCGGCACGCCGGTGTGCGCCACCGCGATGCCCACCGAGATGCTGAGCGGGTCGCCCGCGTACCCCGCGTTGTGCGCGTCGACGGCCCGCTGCACGCGCGCCCCGAGCAGCTGCGACGCCGACACGTCGCGCCCCGGCGCCAGCACCGCGAACTCGTCGCCGCCGATGCGCGCCACGAGGTCGGTCGAACGGAACGTCGCCTTGAGCACCGTCGCCACCCGGCGCAGCAACGCGTCGCCGGCCGCGTGGCCGCACTCGTCGTTCACCCGCTTGAGGCCGTCGAGGTCGACCATCACCACCGCGATGGGGTGCGGGCCGCGCTCGTCGAGCCGGGTCAGCGCTTCGTCGAAGGCGCTGCGGTTCGCGAGGCCCGTCAACGTGTCGTGCGTCGACAAGAACAGCAGGTGCTCCTCGAGCTTGCGGCGATCAGACAGGTCGCGCAGCACGGCGATGGTGAGGCATGTGTCTCCGAGCCGCACCTGCGCGAGGGTGATCTCCACCGGCACCTCGGTGCCATCGCGGCGCACGGCCTTCACCTCCAGCGCGTGGCCGCCCATGCGCCGTCGCGTCGGCGCGCCGTTGTAACGCTCGCGCCAACGCGCGTGATGGAGCCGCTCCGCAGCCGGCACCAGGCGCTCCACCGAGCGGCCCACCAGCTCTTCGCGCCCGTAGCCAAGCAACGCTTCGAGCTGCGCGTTCACCCGCACCACGAGGCCGGCGGCGTCGACCACCAGAACGGCGTCGGGCGCCGCTTCAAGCAGCGCGTGGGCGAACTGGTCGATTTCCATCTTGGAAGGCCCCCCGGACCCAACGCGGTACATCTTGCGAGCCCTCCGTACCACTCGCAACGGCGCCAATGTGCGCCGCGTCGTACCTGTCAGAATGCACCCGGCCCTTCGTCGGGAAACGCATCATGAGCTGGAAGTTGACCCTCGAGAACGCCGGGCCCGCGCACTGGGTGCTGCCGAAGCGCAAGACCATGCGCTGCGACGCGCATCTCTTCTTGTCCGACGAGCTCCTTGCCGCCGTAGAGGAGGACGTCTTCGCGCAGGTGGTGAACGCGTGCTCGTTCCCCGGGGCGACGCGCGTGGTGCTCACGCCTGATTGTCACGTCGGCTACGGCGTGCCCATCGGCACCGCCATCGAGACCGAGGGCGTGCTGCTGCCGACGGCCGCGGGCTACGACATCGGCTGCGGCATGGTGCAGCTCTCGACGTCGCTCACGTGGGCCGACGTGAAGGACCCCGAGAAGCGCCGGTTGTGGATCGACGAGGTCGTCAACCGCATCGGCGTCGGCGTGGGCCAGTCGGGCGCGCGCGGCACGACGCTCAAGAAGATCAAAGACGTGGTGCGCTACGGCGCGAAGGCGCTGGGCCGCAGCTCCGACGTCACCGAGCGCGCGTGCGTGCCCGTGGAGGACGACAGCGTCGACATCCCCGAGCGCGCGTGGAGCAAGCGCGCGCAGCTGGGCTCGCTCGGCGGCGGCAACCACTTCTGCGAGATGCAGCTCGATGAAGACGGGAAGGTCTGGGTGATGCTCCACACCGGCAGCCGCGGCTTCGGGTGGAACATCGCGAAGGACTTCTTCGTGCGCGGCGCGGCGCTGCTGGGCCTCACCGGGCGCAGCGAAGACAAGGTGTGGCTCGACGCGGAGTCGCCGCTGGGCCGCGCGTACTGGAACCTCCACAACATGGCCGCCAACTTCGCCATCGCGAACCGGCTCGTCATCGGCGACGCCGTCTGCGAGGCGGTGGAGAAGGTCTTCGGCGGCGAGGCGCGCGTCTATTACGAGATTTCGCACAACCTCATCCAACGCGAGAGCGGCCGCTACGTGGCGCGCAAGGGCGCGACGCGCGCCTTCCCCGCGGGGCACGCCGCGCTCGAGGGCACGGTGTGGAAGGACTCCGGCCACCCGATTCTCATCCCCGGGTCGATGGAGACGGGCAGCGCCATCCTCTTCGCCGACGCGGGCGCGAAGGAGTCGCTGCACTCCATCAACCACGGCGCCGGCCGGGCGCTCTCACGCACGAAGGCGAAGCAGGCGTTGGACCAGAAGCACACCGACCTGCGCATGGCGAAGCTGGGCGTGCTGCTCAACACGCGCCACACCCCGTTGGACGAATCAGGCCCCTGCTACAAAGACCTGAACCAGGTGCTGAACGCGGTGGAGACCGCCGGCCTCGCGCGCGTGCACAAGCGCCTCAAGCCCATCGCCTGCATCAAGGGGAATGACTGACGGCCAGCCGCAGCACCTCGAAGTACCCGGGCGCGTGCGTGGCGTCAGCGTAGGCGCCGCGTTCGCGCAGCAGCGCGTGGAGCGCGCGCAGCTTGTAGTGCGGCACCTTCGGCAGGAGGTGGTGCTCGAGGTGGTAGTTCACGTGGTGCGGCGCCACCGTCAGCCGCGCCAGCACGTGCGCCTGCGTGGTGCGCGTGTTCTTGAGCGGGTCGCTGCCGGTCTCCGTCACCGCGTGTTCGGCGATGGAGCGGATGCGCACGAAGAGGCTGAAGGTCGTCGCCCACGAGAGAACCCACACGCCGTAGAGCCACGCGTGCCCGCTCGCCGCGAGAACGCCGAAGAGCACCGCGTTGGTGAGCAGCACTGGCCCGAAGTTCGCGATGAGTGACTTGAGCATCTGCCCGGGTGACGGCCGCGGCTGCGCGTACGTCGCGCCCGTCGACGCCGTGTAGACCAGCACGCCCGCGTCCATCAGCAGCAGCGCGGCGACGCGGCGGAAGTACGCGAGCCCCGTCACGTCGCGGAGGAACTTGCGCACCAGGCTCGCGCGCGTGGTGGGGAACGGCGCGGCCAACACGAGGTCCGGGTCGTCGTCGAGCGAGGTGCGCGCGTGGTGCTTGAAGTGGTGCGCGCGGTACGCGTGGAGCCGCTGCCACTCCGGCGCGGCGCACAGCCACTGGCCGATGACGTCGTTGAGCCACGGCGTGGCGAAGAGCGACTGGTGCGCGCACTCGTGCATCAAAATCGAGAGGCCCAGGTGCCGGCCGCCGAGCAGTACCAGCGCCACCACCCACGCGAACGGGTTCGTCGGGAAGTACGCGAGGAGCGCGAACGCGCCGGCGATGACGCCCCAGCTCACCGCGACCGAGAGGAAGCCGCGCGCGTTGCTGGGCGTGACGAATTCGCGGATCTCGTCGGGCGAGAGCCAGTCGTTGGCGGTGCGTCTCATGGGGTCTCCTTCAAGATGGTCTGCCAGACGGCGAAGGCGCGCTCGTCGAGGGCCTCCATCGCGGCGGCGAGCGCTTCGCGGGGGCGCGCGTCGGCCAGTTGCTCCGGCAACAGCGGGTCTCGGGCGAGGAAGCGCAGCACCTCGTCGCCGAGGAAGAAGCTCTCCTTCGCCACCTCGCGCGGCGGCAGCTTCGAGAACGCGCGGAGGAAGTGCTTCACGCGGCGCAGCAACGCGCGGGCGCGCTTCTGGTCGGCGGCGATGTCGTAGCCGCGCGCGAAGGCCCGCTGCTGCGCGGTGTCGAGCGTCACCTCGATGACGTCGGCCCGCTCGTCGAAGCCCAGCGCCTTCACCTGCCTCGCCAGCGCCGGCGCGCCGCCCTCGAGGTTGCCCGGGCGCAGCCAGAGCCCGTGCGTGAAGTGGCGAAAGCCGGCGAGCTGCAGCGCGCGCTCCCGCCGGGCGACGTCGGCGGTGCTGCGGCGAGAGAGCTCCGCGGTCAGCACGCCGACGAAGCGGCCGCTCCACTTCACGCGCGGGAGGAAGCCCTGCCGGTAGCGGCGCACGTGCGCGACGGCCTGACGGCGGCGCTCCGGCAGCACGTACCGCCCGCGGCCCTGCACCACGATGTCGCCGCTCGCGCTCAAGCGGGAGAGCGCAACCCGCATCGCGTTGCCGCTGACGCCCAGCACCTCGCCGGCGCGCACCAGCGCGTTGGCGCTCAACGCCTGCCCGCGCGAGGCCGCCAGCAGCGAGAGCACGAACCATTGCGCGGAGGTGGCCACCCGTCCGATATTTCACTCACCGACGCAAATTGCAAATCGACGTAATACCCAACACGCTGGCCTCGCGTGCCGCACGGCATTAACCCCGCGACATGGCTCGCAGCGACACCGACAGCTCCGCAGAGAATCGCCCCCTCATCGAAGACATCCGGCTGCTGGGCCGCCTGCTGGGCGACGTGGTGCGCGAGTGCGAAGGCAAGGAGGTCTTCGACACGGTGGAGCAGATCCGCCAGCTCTCGGTGGCGGTGCGCCTCGGGCAAGACGAGGCCGCCGGCCGCCGGTTGGATGCGCTGCTCAAGCGCCTCTCCGATGACACCGCGGCGAACGTCATCCGCGCGTTCAGCTACTTCTCGTTCCTCGCGAACATCGCCGAAGACCGCCAGACGGCGCGGCAGCGGGAGGCGCGCGAGTTGAGTGGCGTGCAGGAGCCGGCGGCGCTGGCGACCACGCTCTCGCAGCTCCAGGCGCGCGGTGTGTCGGCGTCGAAGGTGAGCCAGACGCTGGCGCACGCGGTGGTCTCTCCGGTGCTGACCGCGCACCCGACGGAGGTGCAGCGGCACAGCATCCTCGACGCGGCGCGCGCCATCGCGGAGCTCATCGCCGAACGCGATACGAAGCTGACGCCGAAGCAGCTCGCGCGGAACACGGCGCAGCTCAAGGGTCGCATCACGCAGCTGTGGCAGACGCGCATGCTGCGGCTCGCGCGCCTCACGGTGGCCGACGAGATTGAGAACGCGCTCTCGTATTACCAGTCGACCTTCCTCGAGCAGGTGCCGCGGCTCTACGCCGAGCTGGAGCAGCTGTTGCCCGGGCACGACATCGCGCCCTTCCTGCGCCTCGGGAGCTGGATTGGCGGCGACCGCGATGGCAACCCCAACGTCACCGCGGGCACCATGAATCGCGCCTTCGCCCGGCAGACGGAGGTCGCGCTGCAGCACTACCTCGAGCAGCTGCACCAACTGGGCGCGGAGCTCTCGATGTCGCTGACGTTGACGAAGGTGTCTCCGGCGTTGGCGAAGCTGGCGAAGGCATCGCCCGACCAGTCAGACCACCGCAGCGACGAGCCCTACCGCCGCGCGCTGGCCACCATCTATTCGCGCACCGCGGCCGCGTTGAGGGCGCTGACCGGCGCGCCGCCGCTGCGCGCAGAAATCCCCGGGTTGAAGCCGTACGCGACCTCGGAGGAGCTGCTGGCCGACCTGCGCGTCGTCGAAGACTCGTTGGTGAAGCGCCACGGCCGCGCGCTGGCCGACATGCGGCTGCACGGGCTGATCCGCGCGGTGGAGGTGTTCGGCTTCCACCTCGCGACGTTGGATTTGCGCCAGGTCAGCGACAAGCACGAGGCGGTGGTCGCCGAGCTGCTGGCCACCGCCGGCATCGAGCGCGCGTACTCGAAGCTCAACGAGAAGCAGAAGCGCGCGGTGCTGGTCTCGCTGCTCAACGACGCGCGCGGGCTGCGCGTGCGCGGCGCGACGTATTCGGACCACGCGCAGGGTGAGCTCGCCATCTTCGAGGCGGCGGCGTTCCACTCGGCGCGGCTGGGGCCCCACGCGCTGCGACACTGCATCATCTCGCACACCGAAGACGTGAGTGACCTCTTGGAGGTGCTGCTGCTCCAGAAGGAGACCGGCCTCTTCAACGGCACGCTGCACG
>CAMLFP010000258.1 GCA_946479335.1 uncultured Archangium sp. | reverse complement strand
GCGGGCGCGACTGGCCGAGCTACTCTCGCGCAGAGATGCCGACCCGCATCGTGCGCGCCGGGGAGTCATGAGCTTCGAAGAGCGCCTCAAGGGCGACTTCTTCGACATCGTGTCGAGCCTCCACCTCGAGGGAGCGGAGTTCATCATCGTCGGCGCGTACGCTGTCGGTGTGCACGTCACGCCTCGCGCGACCGGCGATCTCGACGTGTGGGTCCGCGCGTCGGAGGAAAACGCGGTACGCGTTCACCGCGCGCTTCTCCGCTTCGGCGCGCCACTCTCAGCGTTCAACGTCACGCCCGCAGACTTCGCGAAGCTCGGGAGCGTGTACCAGATGGGAGTCGCTCCAGGCCGCATCGACATCATCACGCAGCTCAGCGGCATCACGTTCGACGAGGCGTGGCCGGGCCGCGTGGTCCTCGAGGTCAACGGGGTGCCCGTGCCATTCCTGGGGCGCGAGGCGCTGATCAAGAACAAGCGCGCAGCGGCGCGGCCGAAAGATCTCCTCGACGTCGAGATCCTCGAGCGCGCGAAGAAATAGTCAGCCGACCTCTTCGGCGTAGGTCATCACCAGGAACATCACGGCCTCGGTGGCGCCCACGTTCCGGTACTCGTGCTTCACGTCGGCGTCGAACACGATGGCGTCGCCGGCCTGCAGCGCGTGCGTCACGTCGCCCACCACGATGTCGACGGAGCCCTTCGAGACGACCAGGTTCTCCACCGTGCCCGGCGCGTGCGCGTCGGCCTTCTCGACGCCCTTCGGCGCGAGCTTGAGCTCGTAGAACTCCACGCGGCGCGACTCTTCGAAGGGGAACAGCGCGCGCGACTGGAACGAGCCGTCTGACGACAACAGCCGCTTGGCCTGATCAGCCCGCAGCACGCGCGCGCCGCTCGACGGCGTCGCCGCGATGAGCGCGGAGAACGGCACGTCGAGCGCCTTCGCCATCTTCCACAGCACGTTGATGGTCGGCGCGCTCTGCCCGAGCTCCACCTGCCCCAGCATCGCGCGCGACACCCCGGAGCTCTGCGACAGCTTCTCCAACGACAGGCCGCGCTCGGTGCGCAGGCGCTTCAGGTTGCGGCCCACGACGGGCGCGAGATCCGCTCCCTCCGCCGCGCTCTCTGACTTTCTGGCTCGTGCCATGCGCACGCCCTTTAGCGCACGCCCTGGTCTTTCGGGTGATCAGCGCGCCCCGCGCGCGTCGCCTTGACACCCACGGTTTCTGTCTGACGTTCCCCCCGGCCACGAGAGTGGACGACACACAAGGAGAACACACCATGCTGACCCGCTTCGCTTTCAACCCCCGCTTTGCCTTCCGTGACTTCGACGAACTCTTCACCGTGCCCACGAAGGACGACGCCGCCGTGCGCCCCGCCGCCGACGTGCGTGAGACCGACAAGGCCGTCGAGCTGCGCCTCGACCTCCCCGGCGTCAACCCGGAGGCCATCGACGTGAAGCTCGAAGGCAAGACGCTCACCATCCGCGCCGAGCGCCACGAGGAGAAGACCACCGACGACAAGGGGTGGATCCGCCGTGAGCGCACCACCGGCGAGTTCCTCCGCAGCTTCACGCTCGACGACTCGCTCGACGGCAGCGCGCCGCAGGCGACCTTCAAGCACGGCGTGCTGACGGTCAGCATCCCCAAGCGTGAAGAGACGCAGCCGCGCTCGCTCAAGGTGAAGGTCGAAGCCTGATCAACGCCTGAAAGTGCGTCGAATTTTCGCGGGGTGTGTCAGGACGACACGCCCCGCGGTGCGTTCGCCACCGGAATCACGGGTACGGTTCTTGCTGTTTTCCCCCGCGAGGAGACGCACGCAATGAACCAGGTCTTGATTGTCGAAGACGATGTCGCGATGGCGCAGCTGTTGGTGGAGGGGCTTCAGCGCAAGGGCTTCAGCGCGAAGGCCGTGCATGGTGGCGAGTCGGCGCTGGTAGCGCTCAAGGAGCATGACTTCCACGCTGTCATCACCGACATCAACATGAAGGGCATGAACGGCCTCGAGCTGTGCGAGCGCATCACCGCCGCGCACCCGAACATGCCGGTGCTGGTCATCACCGCCTTCGGCAACATGGAGAGCGCCATCCGCGCGATGCGCGTCGGGGCCTACGACTTCCTCAACAAGCCCTTCGAGATGGAGGCCATCGGCCTCGCGGTGAAGCGCGCCGTGCAGCACGAGGCGCTGCGCGAAGAGGTGAAGCGCCTCCGTGAAGAGGTGACGAGCAAGAAGGGCACCTCGCCGCTGCTGGGTGAGAGCCCGGCGATGCACGAGACCGTGGCGCTGGTGAACCGCGTGGCCGCGACCGAGTCGGCGGTGCTGGTCTCCGGCGAGAGCGGCACCGGCAAGGCGATGGTGGCGCGCGCCATCCACGACGCGAGCAAGCGGCGCAATGGGCTGTTCATCTCCATCAGCTGCGCGGGCGTGCCCGCGGCGGTGCTGGAAGGCGAGCTGTTCGGCTTCGCCAGGGGCACGGGGAGCGACCGCGCACAGCCCGGCGCCTTCGTGCGCGCGGCCGGCGGCACGGTGTTCCTCGACGACGTCGACGAGGTGCCCGCGGAGCTCCAGGCCAAGCTGCTCAAGGCGTTGCTCGACCGCAAGGTGAAGCCGGTGGGCGGCGCCAACGAGGTGGCCTTCGATGCGCGGGTGGTGAGCGCCACGACGAAGGACCTCCAGACGCTGGTCGACGACGGCACCTTCCGCCCCGAGCTGCACTTCGCGCTCAACGTGGTGAACGTGCACGTGCCGCCGGTGCGCATGCGCGGCAACGACGTGCTGCTGCTGGCGCAGCACTTCGTGCGGACCTTCGCCGAGAAGAGCAAGAAGAAGGTCACGGGCCTCGCCTCGAACGCGGCGGAGAAGCTGGTCGCGTACTCGTGGCCGGGCAACGTCACCGAGCTGCGCAACGTCATCGAGCGCGCGGTGGCCGTCGCGCAGTACGAGCAGCTCACCGCGGCCGACCTGCCTGAGAAGGTGCAGCTGCCGACGCCGGCGACCAGCGCCGCGGAGTCGGACGAGTCCATCCTCGTGCCGATGGACCTCATCGAGAAGCAGCACATCTTGCGGGTGCTGCGCGCGGTGAAGGGCCACCGTACGCAGTGCGCGAAGATCCTCGGGCTCGATCGCAAGACGCTGTACCGCAAGCTCGAGACCTACGGCCCGGCCGAGGTCGAGGCCGCCCTCAAGGATATTTGAAATCTCCGTGGCCGCTCCTAGGGTGCCCGGGTCTTTTCCCCACACCCAAGGAGCGTCATGAAGAAGCTCGTCTCGCTGTTGGCGTTGTCTCTCACCGCGTGCGGTGGCGTCGAACCCGAGCTGTACAATCTCGTCATCCAGCTGAAGGACGCGCCCGACAGCTGCTACCGCACGGGCAACGAGCCGAACACCACGCACCCGGAGATCCCCTCCGTGCTGGTGCAGGTGCAGGTCTTCGATGGCCCTGACGCGACGTCGTACCTGACGGTCACCGAGGGCGACGCGCAGTACACGCTGGGCGAGGCGGGCGCGGTGTACGTCGGCGGCGTCTTCGACGGCGCGAAGCCCGACGGCAAGGGCACGGCCTTCACCACCGCGGCGCAGCGCAAGACGACCAACGGCGCGGGCACCCTCACCACCACGGTGTCGAGCTCGGCAACCATCACCTTCCCTCGCGGAGGCGGGCCGCTCACCGGCACCGCGAGCATCAGCGCGAGCACCAAGTGCGAAGGCACCGGCTGCCCGACCGACTCCGACATCGCATGTTCGCTCACCGACCTCGCGGTCACCGGAGCGCGCATCAAGACCGACTGGCAGCGCGCGCCGTAATCACACGTTGAGCAACACCCCGCGCGCCACCTTCCCGGTGGCCGCGGTGATGGCCCGCACGTACGCCTGAGTCTGCGCTTCGTATTGCGAGAGTGACTCGGCGATGGCGGCGTCGGTCTTGAACTCCACCACCCACCACACGCCGTCGAGCTCGTAGGCGAGATCCACCACGCCTTCGACGATGGTGCCGTCATCGAGGAAGTCGACGATGGCCACCTCGCGGCGAACGTCGGGCGAGCTGCGCGCGGCGACGAGGCGCGGGTGCGACAACGCAGCCTCCACCGCTTCGATGCACGCGTCGGTCTCTCGCGGCGTCGCACCCAGTTGGCGGGCGAAGATGGCAGCGGTCGCGGCGATGGTGTCTCGCGTCGCGTCGAGCGGAATCACCGCCAGCACCGCGTGGACGAATTCACCGAAGCGACGGCCGGCGGGCCTGCCCTGCCGCGGCGCGCTGGTCTTCTCGAGCGGCATGGTGCCCGTGGCGGCGACCGGCTCGAGCTCACGCGCGACCTTCACGCGCATGGTGGGCACGGAGCCCTCAGCCTGCGCTTCCGCGCGCTGCGCTGCCCAGCGCTCCCAGGCGGCGATGCTCTTCGGCGCGGCGTCGCCGTCTTCGCTCAACGCCTCCGACGACTCGAGGCCCGCGGGCTCCTCCTGCTTGAGCTGGAGCACGTTGGCGTCCCACCACACCACGCGGTTGCGGCGCGACTGCGAGAGGTGCAACCCGGGCTGCGGCACCTCGTTGGGCACCGGCCCATCGCGATCGAGGATGGGGTCGTACTTGAACTCCGGGCACCCGGGCGCGGGCTTCGGGTCGTGCTCGAAGCCGAGCTGCGGGTACACCGAGCGGTAGAGCACCTCGGTCCACGTGTCTTGCTGTTGGCGCTCGCTGCACACGGGGATCACCAACACGTCGCGCGCGCGCGTGGCGGCGACGTAGGTGAGCCGCAGCGTCTCCTCGGCGTCGCGCTGCTTCACCTCGTCTTCGTGTTCGCGCAGCTCCACCGGCACGCAGCCGGCGAGCGCGTGCACCCACAGCCCTTTGTCGGCATCGACCCAATGCGAAGGCTCGGGGCGCGAGGCATTGGCCGTCGGCTCGGCGAGGATGACGACGGGGAACTCGAGGCCCTTCGCGGCGTGCACCGTCATCATGCGCACGCCTTCGGTGCCCTCCTCGACCAGCGGCGCTTCGGGCGCTTCGCCTTCATCGGCCTCGTCTTGCAGCGCTTCGATGACGTCGCGGAACGAAGTGGCCCGGCGCTCGTACCCGCGCGTCAGCTCCGCCAGTTGCAGCACGTTGGCCAACGCCTGCGCGCCCGCGGTCCAGAACGCGACGCCGGCGTGCGCGCGCGTCTTCTCGAGGAACTCATGCACCGTCGCGGAGACCGGCCGGCGATTGCGGTAGCGATGCAGGTGCCCGAGCACGCTCAGCGCGCTCACCACCTCGCGCTCGGCGTCGTTGAGGTCGACGTCTTCCCACGGGCGCAGCGGGTGCAGCTTTCCGCGCGCT
Source organism: uncultured Archangium sp. (assembly GCA_946479335.1). The sequence continues at coordinate 2,793 of CAMLFP010000258.1, read as the reverse complement.
TCCTTGAAGGCGAACAACTGCTCATCGGTGAAGGCGAAGAACGGCCCGCGCAGCGTCGCGTAGACGCTGTACTCGTCATCAGGGCGCTCGACGGCGAAGAGCGCGGTGCGCAGCGCCATCACCTCTTCGCGGAGATGAAACGAACGCCCACCGACCAGCACGTGCGGCACGCGACGCGCTTCGAGCGCCTGCGCGTACGGGCGCGGCACATCGACGCCGCCCCAGCGCCGCAGCCGCTTGAAGAGGATGCACACGTGCCGCGGCTGGATCGGCACCGGCTTGCCCTCCTCTTCCACGGTCCAACCGCTCTTCGTCACCAGCCAGTCGATGAACGCGCCCACCGCCTGCGGGAGGCTCTCTTCGATGGCCGACTTCGTAGGCCGCCCGTTGTTGCCGAACGGCCGCGGCGCGGGGAGCGCGATGACCGACGGCTGCTTCTTGTTGGCCTCTCTCCACTCGCCGAGCGGCACCCACGTCGCCTGGTGTTCACCCTGCATCGCGGTCTCGAACGCGCCGTTCACCGCGGCCTGGATGCCGGGCGTGCTGCGGAACGACGTCGAGAGGTAGACCACCGACGCGCCCTGCGCGACGAGGTGCTCCTTCACGCGCTGGTACAGGAGGATGTCGGCGCGGCGGAAACGGTAGATGCTCTGCTTCGGGTCGCCGACGACGAACAACTTCCCCGGCACCGCGCGCGTGGAGAACGGCCGGCTCTCGCGCGGATCTTCCGACGACAGCAGCAGCACGATCTCGCTCTGCAGCGGGTCGGTGTCTTGAAACTCATCGACGAAGATGCGCGTGAAGCGCTGCTGCAGTGAGCGGCGCACCGCTTCGTTGTTCTGGAGCAGATCGCGCGTCAGCAGCAGCAGGTCGACAAAATCCAGCACACCCGCACGCTTCTTCTCACGCTCGTACTCGTCGACGACCGGCCGCAGCTCTTCGTGGAGCCGCGCCGCGAGGTCGGCATCGGCCGCGCGATTGAAGGCGCGCAGCGCATCCCACGCGGCGTCGCGCTCTTTGAGCACCTGCGCTTCGGTGACGCCGGTGAACGACGCGCCCCACGCTTTCGTCTCCCAGAAGTAGCGATCGCCGCCGAGTTCGCGCAGCAACGCCTCCAGACCGTCGTAGTCGCGAGAAGAAACCGACTCGCGGTGCTTCACTTCATCGAGGAACCGCTGCACGCGCTCCGCGAGGTCGATGAACTTCACCGAGTCGCGTTTGCGCTTCATGTTCGGCAGCCGCGACGCGAACTGCTCCAGCACGGGCAACAGCGCGTCGAGTTCTTCTTCGCGATTGAAGGGCTCACGCCGCCACGGAGCCGCGAAGTCACGATGTTCGACCAACGACTGCACCGCCGCGTAGAGCTGCCGACGCGGAGGTTCGTCGTTGAACTTCGTGCGCCGCCGCAACGCACGCCGCACACCTTCAGGCTGCGTCTGCAGCAACTCCTGGAACTTGCGGTGGAACGCGTTCGACAACAGCGCGTCGGCGTCACCTTCGGCCGCGACGTCGAAGAGCGGGTCGACGCGCGCCTCCACCGGGTACTCGCGCAGCAGGTCGCCGCACAGGCCGTGAATGGTGCCGATGCGCGCGACCTCGAGTTCCTCCAGCGCCGCCGTCAACCGCGCCGACTCTTCGGCGTTGCTCGCCTCGACGCGCGCGCGCTCCAGCCGCGTACGCAGGCGCAGCTTCATCTCGCCCGCGGCCTTCTCAGTGAAGGTGACGGAGATGATCTGCTCCAGCCGCGCCGCGCCGCTCGACACCAGACGCACGATGCGCTCGACGAGCACCGTCGTCTTGCCCGTGCCCGCCGCCGCTTCGACGACGAAGGTCGTGTCGCGTTCTTCGAGCAACCGGCGGCGCGACTCGTAATCCCCTGGCTGCTTCACGGCTTCGCCCTCAGGTCATTGAGTTCTTTGAGCTCCGGGCGCATCGACTTGCGCGTGCGGCGAATCCGGCGCTCCTCTTCCGGGCCGCACACCGCGCGGAAGTCGCAATACGTGCACTCGCCCTCTTCAGGCGCCGCGGGGAAGAAGCCCGTCTCCAGCGCGGAGCGGATGGTGCGCGCGACGGTGCCGAACTCCTCGCGACTCGCGGCGTTCAGCTCGGTCATCACGCTGCGGTAGCCGCCGACCTGCGTCGTGTAGAACAGCCGGCCGCCCGCGACCTTTACCTCGGGGAACAACTGCTCCAGCACCAGCGCGTAGAGCAACGGCTGCAGGTGTCGCCCGCCGCCGATGACGTTGCCTTCTTCGGCGCGCGCGCGGCCGGTCTTGTAGTCAGTCGCTCGCAGCGCGCCTGACTTCGACTTCTCCACGAGGTCGATGGAGCCGCGCACCTGCAGTCCTTCCACCAGCTTCACGGGCGTGGGCGTGCTGCGCGGGTCCTGACTGTCGACGTCGCGGCCGGGCAAGCCGAACGACAATTCGAAGTGCGCGGGCTTCCAGTCGTGCTCGTCGGCGACGCGCTTCAACCACTCGCGCAAGTCGGCCTCCAACGTGTGCACGCCGTCTTGCCAGACGCGCTCGATGGCCGGCTTGAACTCGTCGTACACGCTCGCCGCGACGTCCTTCACCACCTCGTGCAACTGGAGCTGCACCTGCGTCAGCGTCTCCTGCGTCACCACCACGCCCTGCGCGCGCAGCTGACTCAACAACTGGAACTGCACCTCGTGCGCCATCGAGCCCTTCTCGAGCGGGCCGAGTTCTTCGAGTTCGCCGGGAATCTCCAGCGGCGAGGAGAGGCTAAGCCGCGGAAAGCCAGAAGCAGCGCGAGCGCAAGTACGCACGCGTT